>JAEULD010000032.1 GCA_016792765.1 Candidatus Odyssella sp. | reverse complement strand
TGAAGCGCATTGCCGATACGGTGCTGGGCGCGCTGGTTCAGGCAATGCCGGAGAGGATTCCGGCAGCGCCCGCGGGCCTGGTGCGCGTGCTGGTGTTCGGCGGCTTCGATCCGGTCGCCAACCAGCGCTATGTGTGCACGGATTTCAGCACCGGCGGAACCGGCGGCGGGTCTGCACGCGACGGCGTCGACTCGCTCGAAACCGACATCGCCAACACGATGAACATGCCGGCGGAATCGCTCGAGTTGCACTATCCCATCCGCGTCCACCGCAACGCGCTCTGGCAAGATTCGGCGGGGGCCGGAAAAACGCGCGGCGGTCTCGGCGTCGAGCGAGAAATCGAGATTCTGCGCGGCGAGGTGACGATGACGTTGCGCGAGGACCGCCACCGCACGCGGGCCTGGGGCCTCTACGGCGGCGAGCCTGCGGCACTGGCGCGGGCCGAGATCGAGCACGACGGCACGCCGCGCACGATCCCGTCGAAGGGCGTCTTCGCCCTCGGCGCCGGCGACCGCATCCACTGCTGGGCCTCGGGCGGCGCCGGCTACGGGGACCCGCTCGAGCGCGACCCCGCGCGCGTGCTCGACGACCTCGTCGACGGGAAAATCTCCGCCGAAGCGGCGCGCGACCGGTATGGCGTGGTGATCTCCGGCGAAGCGGTCGACGTCGCCGCCACGGGCGCGAAGCGCGCGGCACTGCGCCATGCGCGCGGCACCATCGATTGGGTTTTCGACCGCGGCGAGATGGGGCGGCAATGAACGAACGGCATCCTTCTCGACATCGGGAGGCTGACATGGACGGAGCGCCCGCACGGGCGCAGCGGCGAATGGCGGCGGGACCGGCGCTGCCGCGCATTCATCGCCCGACCACGGTGAAGGAACAGGTCTACCGCACGCTCCGGGATCAGCTCACCAGCGGCCGCGCCGCTCCCAACGAGCGCGTGATCGAATCGGAGGTCACGAAGCAGCTCGGCGTCTCGCGCACGCCGGTGCGCGAGGCCCTGACGCGGCTCGCCGGCGAGGGTTTCCTGGTCGCGACGCATTACGGCTATCGCGTGCCCGACGTGTCCGCCGACGACATCCTGAATCTCTCCGAGATCCGCCTGCTGCTCGAGCCTGCGGCGGCGCGCCAAGCCGCCGAGCGCGCGACAAGGGCCCAGCTCGACGAAATGAAGCGCATCATCGCCCGGGAAAAAGACGCGCATGCCGACGGCGACGTAAACGCGTTCCTGAGCGCCCATCATCGCTACAGATCGACCTGGCTCGGTTGCGCGCGCAATCCGCTGCTGATCGAGGCGCTGGCGCGCACCCTGCACTCGTTGTCGCTGGTGCGCCTGCGCACGATGAACGATGCCGAGCTGCGCATTTTCATCATCGGATCCCACGAGTCGCTGCTCGCTGCCCTGGCTGCGCGCGATCCCGAGCGGGCAGCGCGCGTGCAGGCCGATATCATCGAGAAATTCAAACGGCTACTTCTCGCCCGAATCGCGGCGGACCGGCCGAGCGCGCGCGACACCGGAAACGGCAGCGCACGCGAGGAGTTATCCGGGGCGAGGAATCGCAAATGATGCCTGCATCGAGGCAGGCCGGAGCGCCGATCCGTTGCGTGCTGTACGGGCGGGATTGGTGAAGTGGCCGCCTGCCCGACACGGGTCGAATTGAGCCGAAGATCTCGTCCGGCAGCATGATTGCCGGGCGAGGGTGCGTGGCGCATCGATCGCTATTCCCTCCAACAGAGAGCGCTTCCCTTGAAATTTCGCAATCTCGGTTCTTCCGGACTTCTGGTCTCCGAAATCGGCCTCGGCTGCAACAACTTCGGAGTGCGGCTCGACGCGGAAGGCACCCGCAAAGTGATTCACAAGGCCCTGGACGCGGGAATAACCCTGTTCGATACGGCCGACACCTACGGCAACAAGGGCGGGTCGGAAACGCTTATCGGCGAAATTCTCGGCCCCCGCCGCAAAGACATCGTATTGGCGACCAAGTTCGCCTTGCCGATGGATGCGGCGGGCAAGGAGAAGGGGGCCTCCCGCGCCTACATCATGCGGGCCATCGAAGCGAGCCTGAGGCGGTTGAAAACCGATTGGCTCGATCTCTACCAGCAGCATCTACCCGACCTGCATACTCCGATCGACGAGACCCTGCGCGCGCTCGACGACCTGATTCGCCAGGGGAAGGTGCGCTATATCGGCAATTCCAATTTCGCATCATGGCAGCTTGCCGATGCCGACTGGACGGCGAAGCAACTCGGCACTCACCGTTTCGTTTCGGCACAGGACGAGCTCAGCCTCGTCTTTCGCAAAGCCGAATTCGAACAGCTCGCAGCCTGCGCCCGTTTCGGGTTGGGCTTCCTGCCGTTTTTCCCGCTCGCCAGCGGCCTTCTTACGGGCAAGCATCGTGGCGGCGCGGCAGCCGAAGGTTCGCGCCTCGCCAATGTGCGGCAACTCGCCGATCGCCACCTCACGCCGGCCAACGTGGCGACCGTCGAGCGTCTGCGCGGCTGGTGTGACAGGCGTGGAATGAGTCTAACCGAATTGGCGTTTTGCTGGTTGCTGGCCAAGCCGAGCGTCTCGAGCGTCATCGCCGGCGCAACGACTGCCGAGCAGGTCGAGGAGAACGCAAAGTCGGGCACGGCCAGACTGTCTGCGGACGACTTCGGCGAAGTCAATGTCTTGCTCGATCCGCTGCCCTACGTGGCCTAGCTTGACCGTCGGTCCCCGCGCGATTTCAGATGGGCGTGAAGAGCGCAGACGGTACCCCAATACGCCGGGGTGCAGCTAGACGAAACGAGAGCATCCTTCGATGCACTCGCGCGCTGATGGATGCCGTCGACAGGAAACGACTTCTTTCCCGTCGACCGAGAGGGTATCGATCGCAACTCCGATCGGGATTCGAATCTTCGCCGTTTCGCCAGGCGGCGAATGGAGAGCGTTGGACTCAAGGACTTCTGGCTCCAGTCCCTTGTGTGTACCGAAAATGTCATCCGGTCTGACTCAGTGACTAATTCGGATAGCGTCGGCGTCGATGATCACGCTGATCCACCTCCTACTGGCTCTCTTGGGCACACCGTTCCGATCCAAATCTGGGCTTGAGGCGGAGAACGCGGCGCTGCGGCGGCAGATCATCGTGTTGCGGCGCAAGCTGCGCGGCCGCGTGAGGCTCTCAAACGGAGACGGCTTCTTCCTCGTCTGGCTCTATCGGCTGTTCCCGTCGATCTCCCGAGCCATGCTGATCATCCGTCCCGACACGCTGGTCCGGTGGCACCGTGCAGGCTTTCGCCGCTACTGGCGTTGGAAGTCACGCGGGTGCGTCGGCCGGCCACGCATCGACCGTGATCTTCGCGCGCTGATCCGCCGAATGAGCGTCGAGAACCTCTTGTGGCGCGCGCCGCGCATTCACGGCGAATTATTGAAACGGGGCTTCGATCTGGCCCAGTCGGCCGTCGCGAGATACATCGTCAAGCGACGAGGGCCGCCGTCCCAGATTTGGCGCACATTCCTGCGCAATCACGCTCCCGACATCGCCGCTGACCATCTCTTTGTCGTGCCCACCATCAGCTTCCGTCTGCTGTACGATCTCGTCGTCATCCGGATCGCTCGCCGCAATCTCGTTTGGGTCAACGTCACGGCGCACCTCTCGGCGGAGAGGGTGGCTCGTCATTTGACCGAGGCGTTCCCATGGCAGGCGCGATCGCGATGCCATCTATGGAAGCGTCGTTCTTGAACGTCTCCGCTTAATGGGCATACGCGATCATTCGACCGCGCCGCGGTCGCCATGGCAGAATGCGTACGCCGAGCGACTGATCGGCTCGATCCGGAGAGAATGTCTCGACCGCGTCGTGGTCACCAGCGAAGCACAACTGCGCCGGATCCTGCGGCGCTACGCCGATTACTATGATCGAGCGAGAACCCACCGCTCATTGTCAAAGGACTGTCCGGTCAGCCGCCCTTTTCGGACGACCGGGGCGATCTCGTCAGCGCCCGTATTCGGCGGCCTCCATCATGTCTGCGCTCGGACGTGATTTTCGGTACACACAACCGCCCGTAGCCCAGTTTTCATTTGACAGATTCGGACTGCCGCGGTTGAATATTGAAACAATGTTTCCAATACGGAAACGACTTTGAAATCCTTGAGAACCGCCTTGCGCGTGTTGCACGCCTTCACGAGGGACCGACCGCGGTGGAGCGTCGGCGCGCTCGCCGAGGAACTCGCGCTCAACAAGAGTCGCGTTTCGAAGCTGCTGGCGGAGTTCCGAGAGGCCGGGTTCTTGCGGCAGGATCCGCGAACGCGGGAATACGCCGTCGGCATTCATGCCGTAGCACTAGGCGGAAACTACCTCCACGAGCAGCCCCTGGTGCGCGAGGCGATCGTCGTCATGCGGCGCCTCACCGACAAGTCCGGCCAAACCGCGGCGCTGGGCGTGATCGAGGGCATCGACGTTCTCTATCTGGCTGTCGTGGAGGGTCGGCATTTTCTCGATGTCGGCTGGCGGGTGGCGACGTGGCTTCCCTTTCACGCCACGGCGCTGGGCAAGGTCTTGTTCGCCTTCGCGAGAGAGGAACTCGTCGATCGCGCCGCGCGCGAGCGGGGATTGCCACGGATCACGCCCAATACGATCTGCGATCTGGGCGAGTTCAAGGCGCAGTTGGCAAAAATCAGGAGAACCGGCGTCGCCGAAACCCGCGAGGAGACGATGGCCGGACTCGCCGCTCAGGCGGTTCCCATTCTCGGCGAGGGGCAGGCCTGCATCGCGTCGCTCGGCTTCGTCTATCCGCTCCACGCGGTCTCGGCCGCCAAGCGCAAGGCGCATCGCGCGATGCTTCAGACGGCGGCGCGCTCGCTGTCGTCGAAGATGGGCGCCCGCGTCTATCCGTTCGGCGAGGATTGAGCGCGATGCTGGGGCAGGTCCTGGTCTCGGGCATTCTGGTCGGCGGCATCTACGCGCTGGTGGCGGTGGGCCTCAACATCGTCTTCGGCGTCCTGCGCATCATCAATTTCGCGCACGGCGAATACCTGATGATGTCGATGTACGGCGCCTACTGGCTGTGGCGCATGGGCATCGATCCCTACCTCGCTGCGTTCCTCGTGGTGCCGGCGATGGCCCTGTTCGGCGCGCTTAGCGAGCGCTATCTCGTCCGCTACACGCTCGCGGCCCACGCCCACGTCAAGATATTCGTCACGCTCGGCCTGTCCATCGCGCTGCAGAATCTCGCATTGCTGCTGTTCAAGGCCGACTACCTCAACGTCCGCACGTCGTACCAGACATCGACCCTCGATCTCGCGGGCTTCGCCTTCAGCGTGCCGCGCCTGGTCGCTTTCGGGGCGCTGCTCGTCACGGCGGCGAGCCTGTACGCCTTTCTCCGCTACACGGATTTCGGCAAGGCGATCCGCGCCACGGCGCAGGATGCCACCACGGCGCGCCTCATGGGCATCGATGTCGAGCGCGTCTACATGGTCACCTTCGCCATCGGTGCCGCCGTGGTCGGCGTTACAGGGTGCCTTCTCATCCCGATCTACTACGTGTTCCCCACGGTCGGCATCGATTTCGTGGTGGTGGCCTTCGTCGTCGTGGTGCTCGGCGGTCTCGGCAGCATTCCGGGTGCCATCGCTGGCGGACTGCTCATCGGCATCGTCGAACAGTTCAGCGGCTTCTTCGTGGAAACCTCGCTTCGGCAGGTAGTCTATTTCCTGATCTTCATCGCGGTGCTCGCGGTAAGGCCGGCCGGGCTGTTCGGCCAGCGCGGCGCCGAGGAGATCGGGCTAAAATGAGCATCAATTTCTGGCTCGACCTGCTGATCCTCACCTGCATCTGGGCGGGCGTCGCCGGGGCGTGGAATCTCCTGGCCGGGTTCGCGGGGCAGTTCTCGCTCGGCCATGCCGCCTTCTTTGGCATCGGCGCCTACACGCCCCCGCTGCTCGCCCAGGCGCTCGGCGTTGCCACCTGGTTCGGAATCGCGGCCGGCGCCGCGCTTGCGGCCGCCCTGGCGCTGGTCATCGCCGGCGTCAGCCTGCGCACCCGCTGGCCATTCTTCACCCTCATTACCATCGCGTTCGCCGAGGTGGTGCGTATCCTCGCCGTCTATTTCAAGGGTATTACCAAAGGCTCGGAAGGGCTGATGTTGGAGCTCGAGCCGGGGTTTGCGAACTACTTCTATCTCGACAAGTGGCCCTACCTGCTTCTCGCCGCGATCTACGCGGCCGGCGTGATCTGGCTCTGCGCCGTGATCCGGCGCTCCCGGCTCGGCTTCCGGCTGCTCTCGGTGCGCGAAGACGAGGATGCGGCGCGGTCGCTCGGCGTGCCGGTATTCATGGCCCGGGCCAACGCCACCATGATCAGCGCCGCGCTCGCGGCCATGGGCGGATCGATTTTCGGGCTCTACACCAAGTTCGTGGATCCGGACAGCACGCTGTCCTTTCTGCTCTCGGTGCAGCCGGCGCTCATCACCATCGTGGGCGGGCTCGGCCATGCGCTGGGGCCACTGCTCGGCGCCGCCCTGGTGATCCCGATCGAGCACCTGCTGCGCTCCTGGTTCGGCGGCGTGCTGTTCGGCCTGCACGGCCTCATCTTCGGCCTGGCTTTGATCGCCGTGCTGCTGGTGCTGCCCGACGGCCTCGTGGGCGGGCTGAGGCGCCGGCGCGGCCGGCAGGTGCGTCATGCTTAGGGTCGCCGATGTCGAGAAACGCTTCGGCGGGCTACTGGTCCTCTCCGGCGTGTCGTTCGAACTCGCCGCGGGCCGCATCCTCGGGCTGATCGGGCCCAACGGCGCCGGCAAGACGACGCTGTTCAACATCCTCACCGGCTTCATCCGCCCCAATGCCGGCTCGGTGGCCTTCGACGGCACCGACGTGACGGCGCTAGCGCCGGAGCGGCGCAACCGCCTCGGCATCGCGCGCACCTTCCAGGTGGTCAAGCCCTTCTCCCGGCTCACCGTGCTCGAAAACGTCATGGTCGGCGCGTTCGCGGCGCAGTCCCGGGCCGGCGATGCCGAGCGGACCGCGCGCGCCATGCTCGACCGCGTCGGCCTCGGCGCGCAGACGGCGGCGGGCGCCTCCTCGCTCACCCTGGCGGACCGCAAGCGGATGGAGATCGCGCGCTGCCTCGCGACGCGGCCGCGCCTCCTGCTGATGGACGAGGCGATGTGCGGCCTCAATCTCACCGAGATGCAGGCGATGATCGCGCTGGTGCGCTCGCTGCGCGACGGCGGGCTGACGGTCATCCTCGTTGAGCACATCATGGACGCCATCGCCGAACTGGCCGACGAGGTGATCGCGCTCAATGGCGGCCTCGTGCTTTCGCGCGGCACGCCGGCGGAGGTGCTCGGCGATCCGCGCGTCGTGGAAGCCTATCTCGGGGAGCGCCACGATGCTGCGGATTGAGGACCTCGCCGCCGGCTATGGCGACGTCCGCGTGCTGCGCGGCGTGGTGCTGGATGTGGGCGCGCGCGAAACCGTCAGCCTGCTCGGCGCCAACGGTGCCGGCAAGAGCACGCTCCTGCGCGCCGCCATGGGGATCGTGCGCAGCAGCGGCGGCCGCATCGTGTTCAAGGGCGAGCCGCTGACGGGCCTGCCCGCCAATGCGATCGTCGAGCGCGGGCTGGTGCTGGTGCCCGAAGGCCGGGCGCTGTTCCCATTCATGTCGGTGCTGGAAAATCTCGAGCTCGGCTCCTATTCGCGCCGGGCCAAGCCGCACCGCAAAGAGAGCCTCGATCGCGTCTTCGCCATGCTGCCGCGGCTCAAGGAGCGGCGGCGCCAGCTCGCCGGCTCCTTGAGCGGCGGCGAGCAGCAGATGTGCGCGATCGGCCGCGGCCTCATGGCCATGCCCGACCTGCTGCTGCTCGACGAACCGTCGCTCGGTCTTGCGCCGGTCATCGTGCAGGAAATCTTCACCCTCATCGGCCGGCTTTCGGCCGAAGGAATTGCGGTGCTACTGGTCGAGCAGCACGTCAAGCGGGCACTGGCGGTGGCGGATCGCGGCTACGTGCTCGAGAACGGCAGCATCGCGACCACGGGATCGGGGGCGACGCTCCTCTCCGATCCCGCGCTGCGAAAGGCTTACATGGGGCAAAAACATTGAGGAGAGGAACCGATGGCTACGTGTCGTAGAGAGTTCATCGCGCTCGTGGCGGGTGCCGCGGTCGCGTCGGCGATCGCCGCCGCTCCGGCCCGGGCGGAAGCGCCCAAGGAGTGGAAGGTCGGCGCACTGTTCGCGTTCAGCGGACCGCTTGCCTTCCTGGGTCAGGAGACGTTCCGCGGCGCGGAGATCGCTTCGCGCATCATCAACGAGGCGGGCGGGATCAACGGCGCCAAGATCGTGTGGGAGAAGGCCGATGCGGGCTCGCCCGCACAGGCGCGGAGCGAGGCCGAACGTCTCGCCAATGCCGGCATCAAGGTCGTCATCGGCACCAATGCCAGCGGCCTCGCCATGGCGGCGTCGCAGGTCCTGGAACAGCAGAAAGTCGTGTTCTGGGAGCCCGGCTCCGCAGTCGAGGAACTGACGACGCGCGGCTACAAATACACCTTCCGCACCGTGCCGCCCGGCTCCGATTGGGCACACACGCTGGCGGACTACGCGGTCGACAAGGTGGCGCCGTCGCTCGGCAAGACCAAAGACACGGTGCGTATCGCGATCAAGTACGAAGATGGCGCTTTCGGCAATTCCATCAGCAAGGCGCTGGTGGAGCGGCTGAAATCGAAGGGCGTGAACGTGGTGGCGACCGAGTCCTACTCGGCGCGCGCCACCGATCTCTCGTCGCTCGTCCTGAAGCTCAAGGATGCCAAGGCCGACATCATCCTCTCCACCGACTATCCGAACGATGCGATCCTGTTCGCGCGTCAGTCAAAGGAGCTGGGCCTGCCGACCAAGGCCATTCTCGGCTGGGCCGGCATCGCGTTCCCGAAGTTCCGGCAGGATCTCGGCGACTATGCCGAGGGCATGATGTCGATCAACATGCTGATGGACCTCGATCCCGCGAAACTTCCGCCTGAAACGCGGGCGGTGCGCGAGAAATTCCGCGAGCACTACAAGAAGGACACAGGGCGCGAGCCGCCGGCCTTCACCGCGGTGGGCTTCGATGCGGCCTGGGCTCTCTTCAAATACGTGCTGCCCAAGGCGGGGAAGAACGACGCCGACGCGATCCGCGAGGCGGCGATGTCGCTCGACCTGCCGGAAGGCTCGCTCACGATGGGTTGGGGCGTCAAGTTCTCGACGCCGGGCGGCGACAACAAGCATCTCGGCCAGAACACGCGCGCCGTGGTGGGCGTCACCCAGTGGCAGGATGGCAAGCTGGTGCTGGTGTGGCCGGAGCGCTTCGCCTCCGGCACGCTCCGCACACCCAAGTAAGTGAGAGGGTCAAACGTCCGCGGCCAGCTCCCGCCGGCCGCGGCGCCAATCTCGGATGAGCTTAAGATGTTGAAAGTCGGAATCGATGTCGGCGGAACGTTCACCGACATTGTCGTGCAGGACGAGGCGGGCGGCATCGAGCAGGGCAAAGTGCCCTCGGTGCCGGGCAACGAGCAGCAGGCGGTGATTGCCGCCCTCTCGCTCATGGCCGAGCGCGCACAGCGTCCGCTGGCGGATTTTCTCGGCGACGTGGCGGTAATCAATTTTGGCACCACCGTCGCCACCAACGCTATGCTGCAGCACCGCGGTGTGCCGACGGCGATGCTCACCACCAAGGGCTTCCGCGACATCCTCGAGCTGCGCCGCGGCTACAAGGAGGTGCTGTTCGACATCCGCCTGCAGCCGCCGTTGCCCGTGGTGCCGCGGCGCTGGCGCCTCGGCGCCGGCGAGCGCATCGGGCCGGACGGCGAGGTGATCGAGCCGCTCAACGAAGGCGAGGTACGCGAAGCGGCGCGTAAGATCCGCGATGGCGGCATCCGGGCGGTCGCGATCTGCTTCCTCAATTCCTACGTCAATCCCGCGCATGAGCGCCGCGCCGCGGAGATCGTCGCGGCAGAGTGCCCGGACGTTGACGTTCATCTCTCCAGCGACGTGCTGCCAAAGGTGCGCGAGTTCGAGCGTTTCAGCACCGCCACCGTCAACGCATTCCTGAGTCCGCTGCTGCGCCACTATCTCGACCGGCTGGTGGACGAACTCCGCCGCAACGGCTTCCGCAACCAGCTGCTCGTGATGCAGTCCAATGGCGGCACCGCGGCCCCGGAGCAGGCCGGACGTTTGGGCTGCGCGGCGCTCCTCTCCGGGCCGGCCGGCGGTGTCGCCGCTGCGGTGCGGATCGGTGAGGTCTGCGGGGCGCGCAACGTCATCGGCGTCGACATGGGCGGCACCAGCTATGATGTGTCCTTGGTGCGCGACGCCTTGCCGGAAACGCGCACCGAATCCTGGTTCAGCCGTCATTTCGTCGGCCTGCCGATGCTCGCCATCCACACCATCGGCGCCGGCGGCGGCTCAATCGCATGGGTCGATGGCGGCGGCGCGCTGCGGGTGGGACCGCAAAGCGCGGGCGCACGGCCGGGTCCCGCCTGCTACGGCACCGGCGGCAGCGAGGCCACCGTCACCGATGCCTTCCTCTATCTCGGCTATCTCAATCCGGATTTCTTCCTCGGCGGCCGGATGACGATCCGGCCCGAGCTTTCGGCCGAGGCGATCCGCAGCAGCGTCGCCGCACCCTTCGGCATGTCGCTCGACGAGGCCGCGTTCAGCATCTTCCGCATCATCAACAACAACCTCTCCAACGGCATCCGCTACGTGTCGGTCGCCGAGGGCCACGATCCGCGCGATTTCGCGCTGATGTCGTTCGGCGGCGCGGGCAGCGTCACCGTCGGGATCCAGGCCCGCGACCTCGGCATCGGGCGCGTGCTGGTGCCGCGCACCGCGTCGGTGTTCTGCGCACTCGGCGAGCTCTTGGCCGATCTCCGCGTCTCGCAGATCCACGCCACGCCGGGCCGCATCGATGCGCTCGATCCGGCGGTCCTCGCCGCCTCGCTCGATGCGCTGGCGGCAGGCCCGCGCCAGGAACTCGAAGCCGTCAACGGCGTCGAGCGCATCCGGCTCGAGCGCCACGCCGAGATGCGCTACGCCGGGCAGGTCCACGAGCTGCCGACGCCGCTGGCCGAGAATGCCGATTTCCGCGCGGCGATCGCCGAAACCGTGCGCGCCTTCCACGCGCTCCACAAGCAGCGCTACGCCTTCGACATGCCACAGAAGCCGGTCGAGATGCTCTCGGTGCGGCAAGACGTTGTGGGCTCGCGGCAGTGGGAAGTGCCGAAATTCGACATCGTGTCGGATCCCGACCCCTCGGCCGCGATAAAGGCGCGGCGGAAGGTGTGTTTCCCGGACGGGCAAGGCTTCGAATGGCTCGATACGCCGATCTACGACGGCGCCAAGCTGCAGCCGGGCCATCGTCTTGTCGGCCCCGCGATCATCGAGGAGGTGGATACCACCATCGCCATCCAGCCCGGCGACCGCGTGCTCCTCAACGAATACCAAGTCTACGACATCGCCATCGGTGACGCGCCGTGACCACGCAGTCCAGTCTCCAAGCCCTGGGCCGCGCCGTCGCGCGCGCGGTTTCGTCCTATGCCGCCGCGGTGTCGTTGCCGTGGCCGATCGCGCCCCACGCCGCCATCGTCGACAGCCAAGGCGAGGTGCTGGCGACGACCAGTGCCGCTGCCGCCGGCAGCATCGGCGGCGCCGTCGCGACACTGCGCCGCTTTTTCGGCGACGCCTGGAGTCCTGGCGATATCGGCGTGACCAACGACCAGGATGCCGGTGCGCCGACGGCCTGCGACATCACCGCCGTCGCGCCGGTGTGGCGGGACGGCAAGCCGGTACTGTGGGCGGCCTTGCGGGGACCAGTGCCGGATTGCGGCGGGTGGGAGATCGGCGGCTTCAGCCCGCAGGCGGTGGATCGCTGGGCGGAGGGGGCGCGCTTCGAAGCCGCGAAGCTCGTGTTGGACGGGAAGACGCGGCGTGAAGTCACCGACATGCTGATGCTGAACAGCCGTACGCCCAAATTGACCTTGCGCTGCGTGCGGTCGCTCGCCGCATCGGTATCCGACATGGCAGGGGAGGCCGGGGCGCTACTTTCAGCGGCAAGCGATGCGGGCGACGGGGCGGTGGCCGACGCGCTGTTCGCGCCGGAGCTAGAGCGTATCGACGCGGCGGTGGCGCGCTCAGTGCGGCGCGCCGGCAAGGCCGCAGCGGAGGTCACGACGCCCTTCGCCGGCCTCGCGCTCGATCCGATCGAAGTCGCGGTGGTGCCCGGCAATGACGGCCTCACCGTCACGATCGCGGCGCCGGCAATCGCGCCGCGGCCGGTCACTCTCGCCCCCGGAATGGGGGCCGAGATCGTGGCCGCCGCGATCGCCGGCGCGCTCGATCTCGGCACCCTCGGCACCGGCGCGCTCGCCCGGCGGCTGCGCGTCGAACTGCCGACGCCCAGCTTGGTCGCGGCGCCGCTGCCGACGCCAGTCTGCCTCGGCCGAGCGACGACCGGGGCCGCCGTCTTCGCCGCCACGATCGCGGCCCTGGCGGATGCCGGCATCGGCGCGGATGGTTCCGCGCTCTGGCGCTCCTATCTTAGGGTGCATGGCGGTGGCGCTGCCGGCGAAGCCGAACTGGATCCCGCCACCGGAAAGTTTACCCCCGCCCGGGCCGCGGCAATCCGCGCCCGCGAAGCCGAGGAGGCTGCCCGATGACGACGCTCTCGAAGTCCGAGCTCATCACCGCCGAGATTGTGCGCAATTATCTCGAGACTGTGTGCAACGAGATCAGCAAGGTGGTCGAGAACACATCAATCTCCTCCATCTTCTCCGAGACACACGACTACTCGGTCGGCATCTTCGCCGCCGATGCGCGCGGCGTGAGTCTGCTTGCCCGAGCACAGTCGGTGCCCGTCCATATCTTCGCCGCCCTCACTTCGGTCGAAACGGTGCTGAAGATCTACGAGGGCGACATCCACGAGGGCGATCTCTTCTTTGCTTCCGATCCGTTCTACGGCGGTAGCCACATTCCCGACTGGACGGTGGTGAATCCCGTCTTCATCGACGGCAAGCCGATGTTCTTCACCTCGGTGCGCGGCCATGTGAACGATGTGGGCGGCTGCGCCCCGGGCGGCTACAACACGATCGCGCGCGAGATTTGGCATGAAGGATTCCGTGTGCCGCCGGTCAAGCTGCGCGAGCGCGGCGTGCCGGTGGCCGACATCTGGAATCTTATCCTCAGCAATACCCGGACGAAGGACGACATTTCAGGCGATCTCAGCGCCATGGTCGGCGGCTGCGTCGTCGGCGAGCGGCGCTTGCGCGCGCTGGTCGAGAAGTATGGCTCGGGCACAGTGGCGCGCTGTGTCGACTACGTGCTCGACTACAGCGAAACCCGGCTGCGGGCGGAGATCTCGCAATGGCCGGACGGCGTCTATCGTGGCCGCAGCGTGCTCGATCACGATTATGCCGGTGGCGGCGAGGTGCCGGTCGAGGCCACGGTGACGGTGAAGGGCTCGGATCTCACCATCGACTTGACCGGGTCGCATCCGCAGGTCGCCGGATTCGTCAACAGCGTTGCCACAAACACGATCTCCAACATCTACAGTTCGCTGGTGGCGCTGGCACCGGACATTCCTGTCAACTCCGGCTATTTCCGGCCGATCAAGGTAGTGCTGCCGCCGCATTCGGTGGTGAATTGCGATCCGCCGGCACCGGTCGGCCATTCTACCGTCTGCATCGGTTCCGACATCATGGAAGCGGTGATGAAGGCGTTCGAGGGAATCGCACCCGATCTCGTTGGTAGCGCCAACATCGATCTCGTCAACGTGCGCGTCTACGGTACAAACTCGCGGACTGGGCGCTTCTTTGTTGCCAGCGACATCACCGCTACGGCAATGAGCGCGGGCGGCGCCAAGGGCACTGATGGATGGGGCGGCTATGCGGCGCCGTTCTGTGCTCTCCGCCTGCCGTCGCTCGAGATGTACGAACGGCAATATCCCTACCGCTACATGACGGTGGAATACGCGATCGACACCGCGGCGCCGGGCAAGTTTCGCGGCGCGCCAGCGCTGCACTATCGGCGCAGGATGCTCGATCCGGTGCGCGCCATCGTCTACAACCAGGGCTATACGAACCCGATGCAGGGCTATCTCGGCGGCAAGCCGGGCGCCGGCAACTACTTCGTGCTCAACGAGGGTGCGCCGGACGAGGTGAAGGTAACCGATGCATGCTATGATGTTGCCGTGGGCCGCGATCGTGTGATCTTCGCCCAGAGTGGGGCGGGCGGCGGCTGGGGCGATCCGTTCGAGCGCGATCCGGCGCGGGTGCTCGCCGACGTGGAAGACGATTACGTCTCGATTGCGGCCGCGGCGCGCGATTACGGCGTCTTCATCGATCCCGACACGCGCAAGGTCGATTCGGCTGCAACGGCGGCGGCGCGCGCCCGTGCATTCGAGGCACGGCGGGCCGATACGGCGCGCGCCGCATGAGCCGCCCTGCCGCCGCTCCGGCCGCGGATATCGTCGTCGCCGGTGGCGTAGTGGTGACGATGGATCCGTCGCGCCGCCTCATCCGCGACGGCGCCGTCGCGGTCGCCGGCAACCGCATCGTGGCGGTGGGCAAGCGCGCCGAGATCGAATCGGCGCATCCAGGCGCGCGCGTCATGGGTGGCCCCGACAAGCTCGTCTTTCCGGGCTTGATCGACGGGCACAATCATCCGATCCACTTCCTCTCCAAGGGCATGATCGACGACATGCGCTTCCCGGAGCGCTGGCGGAATCGCGTATGGCCTTATGAGGCCGGATTGTCCCCGGAGGAGGCTCGGCTGGCCGCCACAGGCACGTTCCTAGAGATGATCCGGCGCGGCACCACCTGCTTCGCCGATCCCGGCACTTTCCAGCCCGACGCGATCGCGGAAGCCGCCGCCGAAATTGGCATCCGCGGCGTTGTCTCGCGCATGACCTGGGACGTGCACGATCCCACTGCGCCGGCGCAATACAACGACGATACGGCGTCGGCGCTCGGCCGGGGCGAAGCGACGATCGCCAAATGGCACGGCGCAGCGGGCGGCCGCATCCGCGCATCCTTTTCCCTGGTGCGCAGCGCCCATGTCACTGAGGCCCTCGTCCGCCGGGTCAAGGCACGGGCCGATGCGCTCGGCGTGATGATCCACGCCCATCTCGCCACGACGCGCGGCGAGATGGAGGCGGCGCTGCGCGATTGGGGCATCACGCCGGTGGAGCGCTATCGCCGGTTCGGCGTGCTCGGCCCCAATGCGCATCTCGTCCATATGGGTTTCGTGTCAGACGAGGATATCGCGACGCTCAAGGCCTACGATGCCAGCGTCTGCCATTGTCCGTCGGCGAGCATGTTCGGCGGCTTCGGCTGCGTCTCGCACGGCAAATTCCCGGAGATGGTCGCGGCCGACGTGCGCGTCGTGCTCGGCACTGATGCCTGCGCGGTGAGCCGCTTCCTCGACATGGTGCGGATCATGTATCTCGCCGCCTGCGCGCACAAGGATGCCAAGACTGATCCCACAGTGATCGGCGCGCACAAGGCGATGGAAATGGCGACGATTGACGCGGCGCGGGCTCTGCTGTGGGACCGCGACATCGGCTCCATCGAGGCCGGCAAATGTGCCGATATCGTAGTGGCGGATACGTCGGGCATGGAATGGCAGCCCAATCCATTCGCCAACCCGGTGGCCAATCTCATCTATTCCTCGGACGGCGGCTGCGTCGAGACGGTGCTGATCGACGGGCGGCCCGTGCTCGAGAATGGCCGCTTCGTCACCATCGATGCCAAAGAGGTTTCGCAGCGGGCCGGAGCAACGTCGAACGCGATCCTCGCGCGCATGGGCGTGGGATTGCGTACTGCCTGGCCGTGCGCCTAGGCGAACGCGCGATGCCCGAGGTGAACCTCGCCGCGATGGAGCCGAGGCAGATTTACGGCTTCCTCATGTGCGCCGTGGTGCCGCGTCCGATCGGCTTGGTGACGACACTCGCCGACAATGGTGCCGTAAACGCTGCGCCGTTCAGCTCTTTCATCGCCCTCAGCCCCATGCCGCCCATCGTCGGCTTCGTCTGCGGCGGCTGGCAAGGGCACCGCAAAGACACGCAGGTGAACATCGAACGGCGGGCGGAGTTCGCCATCTCCGTGGTGTCGGAAGACATGGCGATGGCTGTCGAGCAATGCGGAGCCGCTCTTCCGCCGGGCGAGAGCGAAATCGCGCGAACCGGATTGGCGCTCGCGCCGTCGCGGCACATCGCACCGCCGTATCTCGCTGCGTCGCCGATCGCGTTCGAATGCCGCCTCGAACGCTTCGTGCCGTTCGGCGGGGCGCCTGACATGCTAATTGCCGGCCGCGTCCTCGCCATCTACGCCGCCGAGGGCGTCGTCAGCGATGGTCGGGTGAACACGGCGGCCTGGCGCCCGCTTGGCCGCGTCGGCGCCGGCGCCTTCTGCCACCTCTCGCGGCCCTTCAGGGTCGCCAGCGTCGACGGCTAGAGCAGCTGCCAGTCGTGCGTAACGAATATTTCGTCCAGTTTGACTCGAGCAAGCTGCGATCAAGATGAAGCATGTCCGGCGTGTCGGATGTAGGTGACGCACTCGGCCGGTGAGAAGTCGTCGATGTA
>JAEULD010000017.1 GCA_016792765.1 Candidatus Odyssella sp. | reverse complement strand
CGCGGCAGCCTGCCGATCGCGTCGGTGTGCAGCCAGAACTGATAGGCGAGGTTGATCGACAGCATCAGCAGGATCGCCGCCGGATGGAAGCCGAGCACCACCAGCGGCAGGTAGAACAGCCAGCTGCCCGACACGAGGCTGGTCCAGCCGAGCCGGTAGGAGGCGACGAGATGCAGCCGCTCGGCCGAATGGTGGACGTTGTGCGTCGCCCACATCCAGCGGATCTCGTGCGAACAGCGGTGGAACCAGTAATAGTGGAATTCGAGGCCGACGAAGAGCAGCGCCCAGCTCCAGGCGTTGTCGAGCGGAACGCGCAGCGGCGTGAGGTCCCATACCGCCATGTAGACGGCGCCGATGACCACCGTGCCGCCGAGCCCGACGACGAAGCGGCCGAGCCAGACGCCGATCGACGCGAGCGAATCGCGCCAGGGATAGTCCCGCCCGATGCGGCGGAACCACAGCACTTCGAGGGCGACGAGGACCGCGAAGACGGGAAGGACGTAGAGCGCGAATGCCGGCGCGTTCATGCGGAGACCGATGTGGGGTGCGGACGTGCCAGTTTGTACGCGCCGCTTTGGCGAATCCTACGCGCTCGCGCCTCGCTTATCCAGGGCGGCTCGCCGCCGTTACCCCAGCGCCTCGATGCGATAGTAGTGCGACCACTTCATCAGGTTCTCGTCGCTCATCGAGAACATGACCGTATCGGCGCTCGCCTTGTGCTCGATCTCGAGCCAGGCGGGCGCGGCGATCGTGTCGCCGAAGCTCCAGTCGAACGTTGCGCCGCCGATCCGCGAGGTGCCGCTGCCCTGCATGACGACGTAGACGGTGTTCGCCGCGCGCCGGTAGGGGCGGTTGCGCCAGCCGCTCGGCCATTTGTGGACCTTGATCGTGATCGTCGGCATCGTCGGCGCCGGCAATTCGATCGTGGGCCCGAAGTGGCCCTCGTTGTCGGCGCGCGCCTTGTCCAGGGCCCGCTGCGTGTCGGCCCAGGGGAATCTCATCGGCGACACGTCGACGGCGGTCTCGACCGGCTCCCAGCCCTGCGGGTGCTCTTCGAAGAACATCGGCTCGAGCAGGTGCGTGAGCGGCACGTCGAGGCCGTCGAACCAGAACGCCTGCTCGCCGCCGTCGTGGCCGTGGCCGTGCCAGTGCCAGCCCGGCGTCAGCACGATGTCGCCGGTCTCCATCGGCGTCTTCTCGCCCTGCACGGTGGAATACGAGCCGCGCGAATCGAGGATCACGCGCAGCGCGTGCGGCGCATGGCGGTGCGAGCGCGCCTTCTCGCCTGGCAAGATCGACTGGTAGGCGCAGACGAGCGTGCGCAGGGTCGCGGTGTCGTTGCCGGGGATCGGGTTGCGCATCACGAAATTGCGCCGCTCGGCGAGATCGGTGCCGATGAGGCGCCCGGCCGCCTGCATCGCGGCCTTGGCCTCGGCATAGCGCCAGTGCGCCGGCACGAACTCCGATTTCATCTCGTGCCACAGGATCGGTTTGGCGCGCCTAATCCAGCCCGGCGTCATGTTGCGCGCGCCGATGGCCCCCACCAGCGCATCGAGGGTCGGCAGCGAGCGAAGCTCGTCGAGCAGGCGCGGGCTTCCGTCCATGTTCATCCTCCCTGTGCGTCGAGCTCCGCGAGGCGCGCAACCGCCTCTTTGAGCCGGCCGAGCCGCAGCTGATCGGCCCAGCCGCCCTCGACAAAACGGGCGCTACGATACACCGCGAACAGCCATTTCGCGACATCGCTTCGCGGCGCATCGGCAATGCGCTTCGCGCCGGACAGATAATCCGTCAGCCCCGGCCAGCGCCCGTAATCCGTGTCGTCGAGAGCGCCGACCTGCCGGAGCGCTGCCCACAGCGCATCGAACCGCGGACCGTATTCGCACCACGGCATGCTGATGCTGCCGTCGGGGAGCTTCTCCCCTCCGCGCCAGCGGAACCAGCCCTCGCAGGCGTCCTTGCAGACACTTTCGGGCAGGGCGGCGAGGACCGCGCGGAGTTCGGCGCCGGTCACAGCCGCGAGATTTCGAGCGTGCTCGGAATGAAAATGTCTTCGATCGCGAATTTCTTCTTGCCGGAAAGCCCCTGCTCGTAGTGGTACTGCAGGAAGGCCTCGAGCGCCGTCTTGTTCTCCTTGGCGCCGTAGGCCCAGAAATCCTTGCCCATCAGCGCCACCGTGTCCTGCACTTCCTGGCCGAGCCAGGGCAACGCGATCTTGAGCGCCGCCATCTGCGTCAGCTCGGGATAGGCGAGGTCTTTCGCTTGCAGGAAGGCCTTGTAGACGCTGGTGGCCAGCCACGGGTTCGCGTCGACGAGAGTCTTGCGGATGCCGACGACGTGCATCATCGGGAAGATGCCGGTTTTCCTGAAGTACTCTTTCTCGGCGCTGCGGAAATCGGGAAACAGGCGCGCGACGTTCGGCGAGCGGCCGAGGCAGGAGGGCGCGCGCGCCGAGACGATGGCGTCGATCTCGCCCGCTTCGAGCATCGCGTTGAGCGTCTGGCCCGGGCCGATCGGCTCGAGCCGGATGCTGGGCGGCAGCGTGAACGGCACCTTCTCGCTGCGGCCGGGTTCCTCGATGCCGCCGTTGCGCCACGACATGCTCGCGGTCGGCACGCCGTATTCGTGCTCGAGGATGCCGCGAATCCACACCGCCGCGGTCATCTGGTATTCCGGCACGCCCACCACCTTTCCCTTCAGGTCGGCCGGCGAGCGGATGCCGCGGTCGGTGCGGATGTAGATGCCGGAGTGCCGGAACACACGGCTCACGAAGGCCGGAACCGCACGATAGGGCAGCGGAATGCCGAAATCGCGCTCGCGCGAGAGCGAGAGCAGATAGGTGCTGAAGGAAAGCTCGCAGGCGTCGAACTCCGCGCTCTTGAACGCGCGGAAGAACGTCTCTTCCACCGCGAGCGGAAGATAGTTCACGTCGCAGCCCTCGACCTTCACGCGCCCGTCCATGATGGCGCGCGTGCGGTCGTAGTCCCAGCAGGCGATGGTGAGCGGAAGGGCGGACATCGCGCTCACGCCGCCAGCTTCGCCTGTTCGTAGTCGAACGCGATCGGCGTCACGTCGCCGGCATGGATCTCGCGAATGCGCTTCTCGGAGAGCGGCTTGCCGAACTGGTCGTTGCGCATGAGGATGC
>JAEULD010000368.1 GCA_016792765.1 Candidatus Odyssella sp. | reverse complement strand
TGGTCCGGCACGCGGCTGCCCGAACCGTTGATCGACGAGTTCTTCAAGCTGGCCGAGGACGAACTCGGAATCGAGGGCGCCGACCTTCCTCAAAACGAGCGCAAGCTTCCCGAAGACATGCGCTCCGATGCATGGTGGCGGAACCGAAGCCAAGGCGAACTGCAGCGGCTCAAGTTCGAACCGCCGCCGCGGACGGAGATCGAAGATGGCCCGCCGCCGAGGGTCCGTCCGTTCATTGTCGGCCTCAACCCCGCTTACCGGCCCCAAGGCGGCCTCGCGCCGCACGCAGACGACCTCGGACCACCCTTGCCCCACGATGCGCTCGACGAAAACGAATACGAGTTGCCCGGATACGCGCCTTGGCCGGGATTAATGCCGCACCTTTGCGACTTTGGCTGGTCGATCTCGGGCGGCCCGATCATGGCCGCCTATCTCCCGTGGACCCGCGAATTCGGCATCCGTGTCATCGACCCATTACATCCCGTCGACTATCAACCGCTTCGCATTCGTCCGATTCGATATTGCCCGAAATGCGGCGAAGCGCTGCCGCCGTCTCTGCGCACGGAATGGATCGACCGCATCAAGCACTATCCGATCGTGCGCCAGCCGCCCGACCCCGAGGTCGACGCGGCACCACCGCGCCGCACGCCGGCCTACTACTGCTTCGACAACTGGTGGCGCGACAAAGGGTTGTGATCGCGGGACGCGGCGCCTTGGCCGACCTCGCCCGTGCGAATGGCCGTGACGGGCTCGCCGGCGAGCGAGCCCAGTCGCCGGCAAGGCGACAGCGCGTCTGCCACCATAGAGTGTAGATGACCGAATTTTCATCCTTGACGTGTAGTGCCACTCGGCTTAGGGCTCGGCGATGAGGTCGTTGGAATCCAGGCTTGCCTGGAAAGGCATTGCGCGTACCGGTCTGCCCGCGCCGCTCATGGACGCGGCTGCCGATCCGCGCGTGCAAATCGTCTACAGCGCGCGATTCCGTGCATTCTCGATCCGCCATCTCGAACCGGGCGAAGCGCCGGGCACGATCGGCCCGCGACCGGATTTTCGGCGCATCATCCAGGTCTGGCAAATCGAGTTCTGCCCCTGGACGGGCGAGGCCCTGCCCGGAGACTTGAACGACGAATACCGCCGAGCGGTGGAGCAAGAGTATGGCATCGAGGATTGGAGCCCCTTCGAGCGGTATCGCCGGCTGCCCGCGGAATTCTTGTCCGATGCTTGGTGGCGAAAACGCGGCCTCGCCACGCACATCACCAACCCCGCCGCCAAGGCGCGCTGGCGGCGGCCGCAAATCGTGCGCGGCAAGATCGTCGAAACGACGCTAGCGACGCCGGTTTACGAAGATTGGCCGAAATGGTGGATCGGCTCCTACGTGTTCCTGCCGCCGGGCTATCGGCGCCCGGGCGGCACGCCGCCGCACATGTGCGAGCGGATGCACAGTGCGCTCGGCGACATCCGCGCGATGATCTCGTATCTTCCGTGGACGCGCGAATACGGCATTCGCATCCTCAACCCGCGCCGCGCCGCGGATTATCAGCGCTTGCGGATAAGGCCCATTTCCTTCTGTCCCTGGTGCGGACGCAAGCTGCCGGAAAGCCTGCGCCCGAAGCTCCGCGAAACGCTTTCGCAGCGCGATTACCCGATAAGCGATCCGGAGGTGGATGCTTCGCCCGCGCTCTACACGGCCTACGAATACGCATCGGAGCTGTGGTGGCGGAAATACAAGATGCGTCCGATCCGGCGGAAGCTGACCAAGGCCGAAAAGCGCGCGGACGAGCGCTTCGCCCGCAAGATGGCGCGGCAGCGCAAGCGGGACCTGGCCGCGGCCAAGAAGGCCGCGCACGCGGCGAAAGCGGCGCGCTAACCCGCTTCCGCCAACCTTGCGCCCAGGCGCGCGAGCGCCCTCCCAACCTCCGCCCGGTTCTTTGCCGCCTTCACCCATTTCGGGAGGCGGCTCGCGAGGGATTGGTTCGACCAGCCTTGCGCGGGATCGCGGCGGCGCTCGCGGAGATCGGCGAGCGCATAGGCTTCGAGCGCGGCGAGGTGGCGCGCGTTGAACGCCCACAGCAGCTCGCCGCAGCACGGCGTGGCCAGCCAGAGCGGCAGGCGGAAATAATCGTCGTGGCCGGTGCGCGCGAGGCCCGAGACGGAGGGCGGGCGGCTTTCCTGGAGATGGCCGCAGCGGCGGCAGACGAGGCGGCGCGGCGCCAGCGTATCGCGCGCGGCGGGATCGCGGCGCTTGCTGACCGCCGGCCCCGCGCAGCGCGGGCAGACGACGAGAACCTCGCCGAGAAAGGCCGCGAGCGGCGCGCGCGAGTCCGTCGCGCGTGCGCGCGGCGCGGCCTTCGCCTTTGCCGTCAGTTTTTCACGCACAGCGTGATGCCGTCGCCGACGGCGATCATCGCCAAGGTCACGCGCGGATCCTCGTGCAGTTTCGCGTTCAGCTTCTTGACGTGCTCGGTGAACATCAACTGCCAGTCCGCCAGGCCTTCGAGGTTCTGGCCGACGACGCGGCCGTCGAACAGCGTGTTGTCGATCGCGATGAGGGCGCCCGGCTTCGCGAGCACCAGCGACTGCTCGTAGTAGCGGTCGTAATCGTCCTTGTTGGCGTCGATGAAGACGAAGTCGAAGCTCTGCTTCTCCGCGATCAGCGTATCGAGCGTGGCGACGCCGGGGCCGAGGCGCAGTTCGATGCGGTCGGCGACGCCCGCCTCGGTCCAGTAGCGCCGCGCCACGTCGGTGAACTCCTTGCTGATATCGCAGCAGAGGATCTTCCCGCCCGGCGGCAGCGCCATCGCCATCGCCAGCGCGGAATAGCCGGTGAAGGTGCCGACCTCGAGGATGCGCTGCGGCCTGAGCGCCTTCACCAGCACGTGCAGGAACTGGCCCTCGTTGGCCGGCACCTGCCAGAAGCCGAGCGCGAGCTTCTTGGTCTCCGCGCGCAGGCGCGCCTGGAGCGGCGTCTCGCGGCTCGAGACCGCCATCATGTAGTCGTAGAGCGGGTCGTTCAGGAAAATCTGGTCGCGGGCCAT
>JAEULD010000366.1 GCA_016792765.1 Candidatus Odyssella sp. | reverse complement strand
CGCGCGCCTGGTCCGCCGTGTAGTAGCCGCGGCGCACGTCGCGGGCGACGAGGGCGGGGTCGCGCGCGAACGGATCGCCGTAGCCGCCGCCGCCCGGCGTCATCACCGTGATCGAATCGCCGGCCGCGATGCGGATGTCCTGGTCCTTCGAGAGATGCGGCGGGATGTAGGTCTCGCCGTTGCGCGCGACGCTGACCTTGTTGAGGCCGCCATCCTTGCCGCCGAACGCGCCCTGCGGGCCGGTGCGCCCGTGATCCATCACGAACGACGCGCGGGCGTTGCCGCGGCGCAGGCGCACTTTGTATTTGAGCCCGAAGCCGCCGCGCTGCCGGCCGGCGCCGCCCGAGCCTTCGTGCAGCGCATATTCCTCCATCAGGATCGGGAAGCGCTGCTCGAGGATTTCCACCGGCACGGCCTTCGAGATGCCGATCGTCGAGCAGCCGTTCGAGATGCCGTCGCCGTCGCGGCTGCCGCCATAGCCGCCGCCGGTGAAGAAATACATGACGTAGGAGCGGTTCGTGGCGGGGTCGGTGCCGCCGAGCGCGAAATTGCCGGAGGTGCCGGCGGGCGCCGCGAAAAGCTGGTCGGGCAGGGCCGGCGTCAGCGCCGCGAACACGGCTTCGGCGATGCGCTGGCTCACCTCGGCCGCGCAGCCCGAGACCGGGCGCGGATATTCGGCATAGAGGAACGTGCCGCGCGGCTCCTTGATCTTGAGCGGCAGATAGGTGCCGGCGTTGATCGGCACGTCCGGGAAGATGTGCTTGATCGCGAGATAGACCGAGGAGCACGTGGTCGCGATCACGCTGTTCATCGGCCCGAGGCAGGGCGGCGAGGAGCCGGTGAAGTCGAAATGGAGGTCGGTGCCCTTCTTCGCGATCGCGAGCTTGATCAGCAGCGGCTCGTCGACGACGCCGTCGGAATCGACGATCGATTGCCCGCGATACACGCCGTCCGGGATCTGCGCGATCTTCGCGCGCATCAGGCGCTCGGCGCCGCGGCGCAGCTCGGCGATCGCGTCCTCGACGGTCTTCCGGCCGTATTTGTCGAGCAGGGCGGTGAGGCGCCGCTCGCCGACATTGAGCGCCGCCGCCTGCGCCTTGATGTCGCCGATGCGCTGGTCGGCGATGCGGATGTTGGAATTGATGATCGCGAGGATTTCCTCGTCGAGCTTGCCCGCCTTGAACAATTTCACCGGCGGCAGGCGCAGGCCCTCCTGCTCCACCTCGGTGGCGGTGGCCGAGAAACCGCCGGGCACCGCGCCGCCGGTATCCGCCCAGTGGCCGGTGTTGGCGAGCCACGAGAACAGCCTGCCCTTGTAGAAGAACGGCTTCACGAAGCGCACGTCCATCAGATGCGTGCCGCCGAGATAGGGATCGTTGACGATGAACACGTCGCCCTGGCGGATGTCCTTCGCGCGCTTGATCACCTCCTGCGTGCCGAACTGCATCGTGCCGACGAAGACGGGCAGGCCGAGATCGCCCTGCGCGATCAATTCGCCGGTCGTGCGGTGATAGATGCCGTCCGAGCGGTCGAGGCCCTCGGCGATCACCGGGCTGAACGCCGCGCGCACGAAGGCGAGATCCATCTCGTTGCAGACCTGGATGAGGCCGTTCTGGATGACGGCGAGGGTGACCGGATCGAGCGTCTTGCGCCTGCTCATGGCTTCACCGTCACGACGAGGTTGCCGAGCTTGTCGGCGACGACCGTGTTCCCAGGCTCGACGACCGTCGTCGCGTCCATCTGCTCGACGATCGCGGGGCCGGCGATCCGCGTGCCGGGGGCGAGCTGCTCGCGGCGCCAGATCGGCGTCCTCTTCCAGCCGCCTTCGAACCACACGCGGCGGTGGGCCACGGGTTTCGTGCCGAGCGACTTGTCGGTCTGCGCGAGCGCCGCGAGCGGCGCCGACGGGCGGCGGCCGATCACGGCGGTGTGGAGGTTCACGAGCACCGGGCGGATCTCCGGCAGCTCCACCTCGAAGCGGCGCCAATAGGCGTCGGCGAAATCGTCGCGAAGCCGTTCGCGCGTCACGCGCGGGCTCTTCACCGCGATCGCGAGGATGTGGCTCTGCCCGAGGAACTGCATGTCGGCCGAATGGATGACGACGAGGTCTTCGACGCCGACGCCCTCGCGCGCGATCGTGGCCTTGCCCTCGGCGATCTGCGCCTCGAGGATCGCGCGCACCTCGGCCATGTCGAGCGCCGCGAGCGGCTTGTTGACCGTGCGCACGTAGTCGTGGCGCAGGTCGGCGACGAGGCAGCCGAGCGCGTTGGTGAGGCCGGGCTTGGCGGGGATCAGGATTTTCGGGATCGCCAGCTCGCGCGCCAGCGCCGCCGCGTGCAGCGGCCCGGCGCCGCCGAACGGGAACAGCGCGAAATCGCGCGGATCGTGGCCGCGCGCGAGCGAGACCATGCGCAGCGCGCCGGCCATCTTGTCGTTGGCGATCCTGAGGATCGCGGCGGCGACGCCCTCGGCGTCGAGACCCAGCTTCTTGCCGATCTTCTCGACGAAGATGCCGCGGATCTCGTCGATCGAGACGCCTTTCGTGACGCCGAGCAGCGCGTTCGGATTGAGCCGGCCGAGCAGCAGATTGGCGTCGGTGATCGTGGGCCGCGTGCCGCCGCGGCCGTAGCAGATCGGGCCGGGCTTGGCGCCGGCGCTTTCGGGGCCGACCTGGAGGAACCCGGCCTCGTTGATGAACGCGATCGAGCCGCCGCCGGCGCCGATCGTGTGCACGTCCACCATCGGCACGTGGATCGGCATCGCGTATTCGAGCTCGAGCTCGCCGCTCACCTGCGGCACGCCGTCCTGGATGAGGCCCACGTCGCACGACGTTCCGCCCATGTCGCAGGTCATCACGTTCGGGAAGCCGGCCTGCGTGGCGGTGTAGGCAGCGGCCATGACGCCGGAGGCGGGGCCCGACATCACCGTGTTCACCGCCGCCTCGGCGACGATCGAGGCCGAAACCGTGCCGCCATTGCCCTGCATCACGAGCAGGTCGCGCGCGAAGCCGCGGTTCTTGAGCTCGCCGACGAGGCGCGCGATGTAGGTGTCGAGCACCGGCTGGATCGACGCGTTCACGGCCGCGGTCACGCCGCGCTCGTATTCGCGGTATTCGGACAGGATCGCGTGCCCGGCGGTGACGTAGGCGTTCGGCCACAGCTTCTTCGCGATCTCGGCCGCGCGCTGCTCGTGCGCCGGATTGATGTAGCTGTGCAGGAAGTGGATCACGAGCGACGTGCAGCCGGCGGCGAGCAGCGCCTTCGCCGCCGCCTCCACCTCGGCCTCGACGAGGGGCGTCACCACCGCGCCGGCCGCGTCCATGCGCTCCGTCACCTCGAGCCGCAGCTCGCGCGGGATCAGCGGATGGAACGTGCCTTTGAGGCCATAGGGCTGCGGCCGGGTGCGGCGGCCGAGTTCGAGCACGTCGCGGAAGCCCTTCGTGGTGATGAGGCCCGCAGTCGCGATCTTGCGCTCGAGCAGCGCGTTGGTCGTCGCCGTCGTGCCGTGCACGATCGTGGCGAGATCGGCGGGGGGAAGGCCGGTGGAATCGAGCGCGGCCAGCACGCCGTAGGCCTGGTTCTCGGTCGTCGTCGGCACTTTGGCGACGCGCAGGCCGCCGCCGGCGCCGTCCATGAGGATCAGATCGGTGAAGGTGCCGCCGACATCGATGCCGACGATCCGGGCCGGCTGCGCTGCGGCGCCGCGCGCTGCCTTGCCGTTTCGTCTACCGGCCTTCCGGCCCCTGTTGTCGGACATGCCGCGCCCCGGAAAATCATTCGTACACATACAATCTGCCAGATGCGCCGGCCCGCCGTAAAGGGGGGCCGACCGGGGCCTTGGCGGCGGGCGCTCGAGGCCGCGGACGACCGGCCTCGGGCGCCGCCGCCGGGGCCTGCCCCGCAAGGACGAACCTTCGCGTTAACCGAAACGTAACGCTAACGGATCACGCTCGCGCGCAGTCATAGGCCGAATGAGGGTTCCATGCTTGCCTCCATTCCCGCGAACGAGATGGCCGAAACGCTGCGCGTTCTGGCCGGCGACAACGCCGCGAATGCGGCGCGGCACTTCACGCGGCGCAGCCGCGACATGGGCGACGCTTCGTCGGCCGTGCTGTGGTCGAGCATCGCGCAGGTGCTGAATGCGATGTCCGCCGCCGCGCCCGACGCGGCGGCCGGCCTCGCACCCGAAAGCGCCGCGATGCGCGGCGTCCGCTACGAGGACGTCGACGCCGAGACGCTGGCGCAGGAAGAGCGGACGCCGATCTTCATCGGACCGGCTTCGGTCAGGACGGCGCCGGCCGGGCCGATCCCGCAAAGGGCGCGCGCTCCGAAGCGCTACGGCTTCGTGCGCGCGCCGGGCCCCGCCGGAAACGGCCGCCCCGACGGCGCCGCAGCGCCCGCGCTCGCGCAGGCCGCCTGACGACGGCTCTCAGACCGTGAGATAGGCGTGGCGCACGGCCTCGTCGGCCATCAGCGCCTTCATCGTGCCCTCGAAGCGGATGCCGCCCTTCTCGACGATGTAGGCGCGGTCGGCGACGTGGGCGGCGAAATGCAGGTTCTGCTCGCACAGCAGCACCGAGATGCCCTGCGCCTTGATCTCGCCGATCGTGCGCGCGAGCTGCTCGACGATCACGGGGGCGAGGCCCTCGGACGGCTCGTCGAGCAGCACGAGGCGCGGATTCCCCATCAAGGTGCGCGCGATCGTCAGCATCTGCTGCTCGCCGCCGCTCATGCGCCCGCCCGGCCGGTTGCGCATCTCGGCGAGGTTCGGAAACAGCGCGAACAGGCGCTCGGCGGTCCAGGGCACGGCGCCGCCGCGCGCCGGCTGCCGGCCGACTTCCAGATTCTCGATCACCGACAGGTCGGTGAAGATGCGCCGCTCCTCGGGCACGTAGCCGAGTCCGCGCCGCGCGATCCGGAACGGCTCCTCGCCGGCGATCTCGGCGCCGGCGAAGCGGATCGAGCCCGAGGCGGGGCGCACGAGGCCGATGATGGATTTGAGCGTCGTCGATTTGCCGGCGCCGTTGCGCCCGAGCAGCACCACGACCTCGCCGGCGCCCACCTCGAGCGCCACGTCGAACAGGATGTGCGCGCGCCCGTAGAACGCGTTGAGGCCGGAGACGGAGAGCATTGCGGTCGTCATTTCAAATAATCCGGGCGAAGCGCGCTCTCGGCGCGCTTCGCCGTAAGCGCGCGCTCTGCGCGAGCGGCATCACGCGGCCAGCCCGTGCATCGTGCCGAGGTAGATCTCCTGCACGGTCTTGTTCGCGCGCACCTCGGCCGGCTTGCCCTCGACGATGAGCTGGCCGCGGTTCATCACCATGATGCGGTCGGCGTGCGCGAACACCACGTCCATGTCGTGCTCGGTGAACAGCACGCTGATGTTCTCGCGGCGCACGATCTCGGCGGTGAGCGCCATCAGCGCCACGCGCTCCTTGGGCGCCATGCCGGCGGTGGGCTCGTCCATCAGCAGCAGCTTCGGCTTGTTGGCGAGCGCCACCGCGAGTTCCACGCGCTTCAGGTCGCCATAGGCGAGCACGCTGCAGGCGCGGTCGTACTGGTCCTGCATGCCGACGCGCTCCAGCAGCGCCATCGCCTCGTCGACAAACATGCGGTCGGCGCGCGGGAACAGCGCGCGGCTGCGGCCGCCGTGGCTGATCAGCGCCATCTGCACGTTCTCGCGCACGGTCATCGAGGCGAAGGTGGCGGTGATCTGGAACGTGCGGCCGACGCCGAGGCGCCAGATCGCGCGCGGCTTCCAGCCGGTGATGTCGCGCCCGAGCAGCGTCACCGAGCCGCGGTCGGGAACGAGCTGGCCGTTCAGCAGGTTGAAGCAGGTGGACTTGCCGGCGCCGTTCGGGCCGATCAGCGCGAGCAGCTCGCCCGCGGCCAGCGCGAACGAGATGCCGCCCACGGCCTGCACGCCGCCGAACGCCTTCGCGATGTCGCGGACCTCGAGGACGTTCATGCCCGCCCGCCAACCAGCTCTTCGCGGCGTACGAAGCCGAGCGCGGTGCCGACGCGGTCGCGCAGGAAGCCGGCGATGCCCTGCGGGAAGGCGAGCACGATGACGACGATGAGCAGGCCGAGCATGCCCTGCCAGTAGTCGGCGAGCTTGGGCGCGCCGAACAGCCCCCAGAAGCCCGGATTCTTCACGATGTCGCGCAGCCACTCGAACGCCGCGGCGCCGACGATGGGGCCGGCCAGCGTCTGCGCGCCGCCGAGCATCACCATGTAGAGCGCGTCGAACGAGTGCGGAATGTCGAGAAGGTCGGGGAACACGCTGCCCTTGGAGTAGGCGAAGAGGCCGCCGGCCATGCCGGCGAAGGCGCCGGCCAGCGTGAAGGCGAGCCATTGATGCGTGCGCACGTCGATGCCGATCGCGTCGGCGCGGCGCGGCGAATCGCGGCCCGCACGCATCACGGCGCCGAACGGCGCGAACAGGAAGCGCCGCAGCAGGATCACGCCGCCCGCGGTGAGCGCGAGCACGAGGTAGTAGTAGGCGGTGCGGTCGAGCACCCACGGGCTGCGGCGCAGCCCGAGAATGCCGTTCTCGCCGTCGGTGAAGTCCGACTGGAACGCGTAGCTCCAGATGATCTGCGCGCCGGCCAGGGTCAGCATCGCGAAGTACACGCCGGAGAGCCGCGCGGCGAGCCAGCCGACGAGGAGGGCGCCCGCCGCGGCGAGGAACGGCGCGCTCAGGAGGCCAACCTCCATCGGCACCTTGTAGTATTTGAGCAGCAGCGCCGCG
>JAEULD010000361.1 GCA_016792765.1 Candidatus Odyssella sp. | reverse complement strand
TCGGCCTCGATCACATCGTCCTTCGCGTCGGCGACATGGAGCGCATGATCGCGTTCTGGCGCGACGTTCTCGGCTGCGAGGTGGAGAAGGTGCAGGCCGATCTGGGCCTCGTGCATATCCGCGCCGGCGCCGTGCTGATCGATCTCGTCGACATCGCCGGCAAGCTCGGGCGCGAGGGCGGGCGCGCGGCCGGCGCCGAAGGGCGCAACCTCGATCATTTCTGCCTGCGCGTGGAGCCGTTCGATCCGGCGGCGATCCGCGCGCGGCTCGAAGCGCATCGCGTGCCCGTGGAGGCGCCCAAGCGCCGCTTCGGCGCGGAAGGCTACGGCGACTCGATCTATCTGACCGACCCGGAGGGCAATCGCATCGAGCTGAAAGGCCCCTCGGTGGCCGGCGAACGCTGAGGCGCGCGTGCCGTTCCTCGGCGTCGATCCCTGGCGGCGGCAGTACTTCGAGACCGTCGCCGTTCCGCGGGCGCTCGGCATTCCCATCGACGAATCGAGCGCGTGGAGGCTCTATCCCGAGCTGCGCTGGGTCCACAACAAGCTGACGATCGCCGCCAGCCAGAATCTTCCGCACGGGCCGCACGGCGTGATGCCCCGGCGCTACCCGGTGTTCTCGAAGCCGATCTTCAACATGCGCGGCATGGGCACCGGCGGGCGCGCGATCCGCTCCGAGCGCGACTATCTCCGGAGCCTCCAGCCGGGCCACATGTGGATGCGCCTTCTCGCCGGCCCGCATGTCAGCACCGACGTGGCGCTGGCGCGCGGGCGGCCGGCGTGGTGGCGGCACAGCACCGGCGTTCCGCGCGGCGGCGGCACCTTCGACTACTGGGCCGTCCATGCGGCGCGGCGGCCGGCGCTCGAGCGCTATATCGCGCGCTGGATCGCGGCAAATCTCGTCGGTTTTTCGGGCATCGTGAATTTCGAGACGATCGGCGGCCGCATCATCGAGTGCCATCTGCGCATGGCCGATCAATGGCCCGACCTGAACGGCGCGGGCTGGCTCGAAGCGGCCGTCGAGCTCTATCGCACCGGACACTGGCGCTGGCGCGACGCGGACCGGCGCACCGGCTACAGCGTCGTGCTGTTCGGCCCGCACGGCCGGCGCTGGACGATCGACCCTGCGGCGGTCGACCGGCTGCGCGCCCAGCCGGGCGTCTCCTCGATCCAGATCACGTTCGACGCGCGCAAGCCGCCCGAAGCCCACGCGATGCCGCCCGGCGGCTTCCGGCTCGCGATCGTGAACTGCCGGAGCCTCGCGCTCGGCCGGCGCGTCCGCGCCGCGCTGAAGCGCGCCTTCGTCGCGCGCCCCGCCTGAATGCCGGCGGCGCGGGCGGGGCATGAGCGCGGCGGCGTGGCGCTCGGACGGGGCGGGGCGCTAGGGTGCCGCCCGGCCCAACCTCGCGCGGACATCGCCGCCATGCATCGCCTCGACCGCCCCGCCGGATGAGCCCGCCGCACACAGCCGCGGGCGGCTCGATCGCGCTCGCGACCTTCTGGGCGATGGGCGCCGCGTTCGGCTGGACGGGCATGGCCGTCGTCGTGCGCTATCTCGAGGGCCGGGTGCCGTCGTGGGACATTTCGTTCTACCGCGCGCTCGCCGCGCTGCTCGTCGGGGCCGGGCCGATGATGTGGCAGAAGGGGCGTACGGTGGCGGCGCTGCTGCCGAGGCGCGATCTCTTCACGGCGTACCTCGTCCGCGGCGTCGTCATCTTCGCCGCGCAGGCCATGTACTATCACGCGCTGATGTACATGCCGCTCGCCGACGCGGCCGTGCTCAACGCCGCCGCGCCGATCTTCTCGGCGCTGATGGCGATCTTCATGCTCAGCGAGCGCGTGGGGGCGAGCCGCTGGCTGCTGATCCTGCTGGGTTTCGCCGGCGTCGTCGTCATCATCCGGCCCGGCTACCAGGAAGTGCCGTTCGAGGCGATCCTGGCGCTGGGCTCGGCGGCGCTGTTCGCGCTCGCCGCGATTCTCAACAAGCGGCTCGTCGAGATCGAGAGCGGCACCTCGATCGTATACGGGACGAATTTCTTCGTCGCGGTGTGCGGCCTCTTCTTCGTGCTGGTGTGGGGCGTCCGCCCGAGCTGGGTCGATCTCGGCATCGTCGCGCTGATCGGCGTGGCCGGCGCGATCGCGCAATACTGCATCAGCCAGGCCCTGAAGTTCGGCGACGTGAGCTATGTCAGCCCGTTCGAATTCGTGCGCGTGCCGCTCGTCGCCTTCGCCGCGTGGCTGCTGTTCGGCCAGGTGCCGCCGCTGATCTTCGGCCTCGGCGCGGCGATGATCTTCATGAGCGTGTTCCTGCTCGCCCGCCACGCCGCGCGCCGGCCCGCGCCGGCGCCGCTCGCGGACCGCTAGGCATGGCGAGCCCCGGCGACGCGGACGCACGCGCTGCGCCCCGCGCCGCACGGGCACCGTGGGCGGCCGTCTTCTACGCGCTCGGCGCGATCGTGATGTTCGTCGTCATGGCGATCTGCATCCGCGCACTGGCCGACCGGCTGCCCGCCGGAGACATCACGTTCTACCGCAACTTCTTCGGCCTGCTGCTGATGCTGCCCTTTCTGTTCGCGCGCGGGCCCGCATACGCGCGCGACCTCCTGAAGACCAGGAAGTTCGGCCTGCTGATGCTGCGCGCGGTGCTGACCTACGCGGCGGTGCTCGCCTATTTCTACGCGGTGACGAAGATTCCGCTCGCGGAGGCGATCGCGCTCAATTCCACGCTGCCGATCTTCATGACCGCGATGGCGGCGATGATGCTCGGCGAGCGCGTCGGGCTGCAGCGCTGGGCCGCGGTGGCGTTCGGTTTCGCCGGCGCGCTCGTGATCCTGCGGCCGGGCTTCGCCGAGGTGAGTTGGGCGGCGCTGGCGTCGTTCGCCTCGGCGGCGCTCTACGCGGCGGCGGCCATCGACGTGAAAATCCTCGCGCGCACCGAGCCGCCGGCGCGCATCGTGTTCTACATGAACCTGCTCGTCTCGATCCTCGCCGCCGGGCCGCTGCTCGTCGACTTCACGCCGCCGCGGTGGTCCGATCTGCCCTATATCCTCGGCATCGGCGCCGCCGGAACGCTCGCGCATATCTGCCAGTCGAACGCGCTGAAGCGTGCCGATGCGAGCTTCGTGGCGCCGTTCGATTTCCTCCGCCTGCCGCTCGGCGCAATCGCCGGCTTCGCGCTGTTCGACGACCGTCCTGGCATCTGGGTGTGGGCCGGCGCGGCGCTCATCTTCGCCAGCGCCTTCTGGATCGCGCGCCGCGAGGCGATGCGGCGACGGGCGCGGAATCCGTAATCCCGAGCGAAGCGCAGGCTCGCCTCGCTCAGGACAACGATCTCACGCCGCGCCCCACAGCCTCTTCACCAGCCGCTTCGCCATCACCGTCGCGACGCGGCGGCGGTAGGTGCCGGGGGTGAAGGTGGTCTTCATCGACATGATCTGGTCGCGGCAGAGATCGTCGAGCGCCGCGAGCGCCGCGTCGGACAGCGGCTTGCCGCAGAGCGCGCTTGTGCCGTCGAGCAGGACGGGGCGGGGATTGGTGCCGGTGAACGCGACGCGGAGATCGGCGAGCGTATCGCCCTTGCGCGCCAGCGCCACGGCCACGCCGGCGACCGGATATTCGATCGACTTGCGGATGCGGATCTTGTCGTAGGCCGAGACGAGGCCGGGCACGTTCTTCGCACGGACGCGGAGCACGATCTCGCCTGGCCTGATCGCAAGATACGTGCGGCCGTCGCCGGTCGAGCCGTCCTGTTTCGCGTAGCCGGTGTAGAAGTCCGCGAGCGCCAGCGTGCGCGTTCCGTCCGGCCCGGCGAGGTCGATCTCGCCGCCGTAGAGCAGGAAGGCGGGCGCGAGGTCGCCCGAATAGGTCGCGAAGCACACGCCCTTGCTCTTCGGCGCCACGTGGCACATTTCGCCGAGCGCGGTCTTGAGACAGTGCGCGTTGGCGCCGCGCCACCATTCGCTCTGATTGTAGTAGATGCAGCGCGTGTCGAGGCAGAGATTGCCGCCGACGGTGCCCATGTTGCGGTGCGTGGGGCCGGCGATCGAATCGGCCGCGGCCGCGATGGCGGGGTAGTGCTTCAGCACCGCCGCGTTCTGCGCGAGCGCGGCGAGCTTCGCCGAGGCGCCGACGACGATCTCGCGCTCGTTCGCGGCGATGCCGTGCAGCTCCGCCACCGCTGTGGTCTCGATCAGCACCGGCGGCTTCTCGATGCCGCGGCGGATGTTGACGAGAATGTCGGTGCCGCCGCCGATGAGGCGGCTCGCCGGATGCGCCTTCCGCGCCGCCAGCATCTCGGCGATCGTCTTCGGGCGGATCACGTCGAATTCGTGCAGGGCGTCCATCGTCGTCAGGCCTTCTTGGCGTTGCGCGCGCGCTTGTCGAGCGCGGCGAAGATCTTGTCGGGCGTGAACGGCGTGTCGCGGAAGCGCAGGCCGGTCGCATGGTGGATCGCGTTGGCGACCGCGGGAATGAAGCTCGCGAGCGAGCCTTCGCCGGCTTCCTTGGCGCCGAACGGTCCGTAGGGATCGTTGCTCTCGACGATGTGCGTGTGGATCGGCGGCGAATCCTGGATCGTCGGAATGCGGTAGTCGAGGAAGTTCGGCGTCACCGGCAGGCCGTGGTAATAGTCGGTCTCCTCGGACATCGCCTGGCCCATGCCCATCCAGACCGAGCCCTGGATCTGGCCTTCGACCGTGAGCCGGTTGAGCGCCTTGCCGCAATCGTGCGCGACCCAGACGTCTTCCACCTCGACCTCGCCGGTTTCCTCGTCCACCGCCACCTGCACGGCCTGGGCGGCGTAGGAGAAGCCCATCGTGCCGCCGATCGCGGCGCCGCGATACTTCTTGCCGCCCCAGGATTCGGGAATGGTGTTGAAATTGCCTTTGACCGTGATCGTCCCCGTGTCCTTGAGCGCCTCGACGACGACCTCCTGGAAGGTGAGGCCCTTGTCCTGCGACGCGGCGCGATAGACCTCGCCGAGCACCTCGATGTCTTCCGGCTTGGCCTCGAGCTTCTTCGCCGCCGCGGCGACGAGCACCGCCTTGAGGTTCTGCGCCGCCTGGAGCGCGGCGTTGCCGACCATGAAGGTGACGCGCGAGGAGTAGGAGCCGTTGTCCTTGGGCGTCACCGCGCTGTCCGACGCGATGATGCGGAAGCGGTCCATCGACAGGCCGAGCACTTCGGCCGCCACCTGCACGAGGATCGTCGACGAGCCCTGGCCGATCTCGGCCGCGCCGGTCAGCAGCGTGATCGAGCCGTCGAAATCGAGCTTCAGGTTGACCGTCGCGTGCGGCTCGCCGGTCCAGTTCACGGGCTTCGACGCGCCGGAGATGTAGTGCGAGCACGCGAAGCCGATGCCGCGCTTGCGGCCGTCGGCGCGCGGCGGCAGGCCCTGGCGCTTCTGCTGCCAACGGCTCGCCTTCTCGACCCAATCGATGCACTCCGGCAGGCCGTAGGAATTCACCATCAGGTCGTTGAGCGTGAAGGTCGGCGCCTTCAGCAGGTTCTTGCGGCGCACCTCGAACGGATCGAGGCCGAGCTTCTCGGCCAGCATGTCGAGCATCGATTCGAACGCGAAACGCGTGTTGACCGTGCCGTGGCCGCGGAACGCGCCGCAGGGCGGCGTGTTCGTCAGCACGCGGCGGCCGACGTAGCGCGCGGCCTGGAGGTCGTAGATGCCGAACATCATCGAGCCGGCGTAGAGGATCGTGACGACGCCGTAGCTCGAATAGGCGCCGCCGCGCTGGTCCTGCTCCATCTCGACGGCGGTGATGCGGCCGTCTTTCGTCATCCCCATCTTCATGCGGACGTCGCTCTCGGGCCGGCCCCGATGGGTGATGAACGTCTCCTCGCGGTTGACGACGAGGCGCACGCGCTGCCCGGCCTTGCGCGCGAGCTGCGCGCAGATCAGCTCGGGCTGCAGCGTCTCGGTGCGGCAGCCGAAGCCGCCGCCGATGAACGGCTTCACGACGCGGATCTTCGCCTTGTCCATCTTCATCGTGCGCGCGAGCATCAGGTGCACGTAGAACGGCACCTGCGTGCTGCACCATACGGTGAGGCGGTCGCGCTGCGCGTCGTATTCGGCCAGGGCCGCGTGCATCTCGGTCTGCGCCTGGCACACCTCGGCGGCGTGGAATTCGTGCTCGAGCACGGCGTCGGCCTCGGCGAAGCCCTTGTCCACCTCGCCGAGATCGAAGAACACGTCGCGCTCGATGTTGCCGGGGCGCTGTTCCAGAAGCTGCACCGCGCCCGGCGCCTTCGCGGCCTTGGCGCTGAAGTAGGCCGGCAGCTCCTTCGCCTTGAGGCGGATCTTGGCGACGGCCTCCTTGGCCGCGTGGATCGTGTCGGCGGCCACGGCGGCGATCGGCTCGCCCTTGTAGCGCGTGCGCCCGCGCGCCATCGGGTATTCGGTATAGGCGATCGGCAGCACGCCGTAGGTCATGTCGCAGTCGTCGCCGGTCACGATCGCGCGCACGCCGGGCACCGCGAGCGCCGCGGAGAGATCGAGATCGATGATCTCCGCGTGCGCGTAGGGGCTGCGGAAGATCGCGGCTTCGAGCGCCGGCGCGTCGAGCATGTCGGCCGTATACTTGGCCCGGCCGGTCACTTTTTCCGGCCCGTCGACCATCGGGACGTATTCGCCGACCGAGCGCACGGCGGCGGGCAGGGCGGCGGGCTTCGTCATCTCGTTCATGGGTCCCCTCGCGCGCTCAGGCGGCCTGCTTGGCGCCGCGCAGCTTGTCGGCGGCGTATTGCACGGCTTCGACGATCTTCACGTAGCCGGTGCAGCGGCAGATGTTGCTGCCGAGCGCGGTCTTGATCTCTTCGACGCTGGGCGCGGCGTTGGCGCGCAGCAGGCCCTCGGCGGCCATGAGATAGCCGGGCGTGCAATAGCCGCATTGCGAGCCGAGCTTCACGTGGAAGCCTTCCTGGAGCGCGGACAGCCGCCCGTCCTTTTCGAGCGACTCGACCGT
>JAEULD010000325.1 GCA_016792765.1 Candidatus Odyssella sp. | reverse complement strand
CTGATGCTGGGTGCCCTCGTCGGCACGCCGCTCGGCACGCTGGGGCTGGCGTCGATGAGCGCGGATTGGGCGCGGCTCGCGATCGCCGGCGCGGTGCTGCTCGCGGTCGTGCTGTTGGCGCGCGGCTTCAAGCTGGCCGCGTTGCCGGGCCGCGCCGCGCTGGCCGGCACGGGCCTCGCCGCCGGCATCCTGAACGGCGTCGCCGCGATGCCGGGCCCGCCGGTGATCGTGCTCTATCTCGCCGGCGCGGTGAGCGTCGTCGTCGGGCGCGCCTCGCTGCTGATCTTCTTTTCGGCGAGCAACGCGGTCGGCGCCGCCTCGGCCGGCATCGCGGGGCTGATTCCGTCCGGAACGCTCGTCGTGGCGGCCGCCGCCTTGCCGCTGCTGCTCGCGGCGCAGTGGCTCGGACGGCGCGCGTTCCTGCGCGCCAGCCCCGCGCGCTACCGCCAGGTGGCGCTCGCCTTTCTCGCGCTGCTGGCGGCGATCACCGCGGCGCGCGCGCTCCACGCGCTGCTGGCGGGCTAGCGGCGCGGGCGTGCGCGATCACGACCGACCACCGCGTGCGCTTCTCGGCGTAGGGCATCGTGGCGTGGGCAGGGCTGGTGGACGGCAGCGCCATCGTCGGAAGCGCGACCGCGCCGCCGAAATACCGCGCGAACAGGCGCGCGCTCGTCGTGCCGTTGCAGAAGACGGTGTGAATGCCGGGATGGCGCGCGAGCAGGCCCGGGATGTCGTTGGGCGTCGTGTCGCGGATCGCGCTGTCGGCGGCGCCTTCGCGCGTGCAGCTCCGGAGCACGTCCCAGACGGCGATGCGGTGCCGGCGCAGCAAGGCGAGCTTCTGGGCGTAGTCGAGCGACCGGCCCGGCGCGAGCAGGTCGGTCATGATCTTCCAGAAATGGTTGCCCTTGAAGCCGTAGTATTCCTGCTTCCGCAACGCCTCAGGCCCGGGCATCGTGCCCAGCACGAGCACGCGCGAGCGCGCGTCGGCGAGCGGCGCGAAGCTGCGCAGGGTCGGGGAGGGCGGCGATGCGGAAGCGCGCGGCATGGCGCGCCGCACGATAGGCAAGCGCGGCCCCGGCGCAACGGCGTCGGTGCGGCCCGCCCGGCAGCATTGCCGACCGACCACCCCTTGTCGGCCCCGTCCCGCTGTGCCACATACCCGGTCCGACCGGAGCGTGGCGCAGCCTGGTAGCGCACTTGCATGGGGCGCAAGGGGTCGCAGGTTCAAATCCTGTCGCTCCGACCATTCGACCAGACGAAAACGGGCCGGTGCCGCGGGGCGCCGGCCCGTTTTGCGTTCGAGGTCGCCGGTCAGCGCGCCAGCGCGGCGCGGCCGCTCTCGGTCAGCCGGCAGACCAGCCAGTCCGGCTTCAGGGGATTGGCGAACCACGGCGCGGCCCAGCCCGCCTCGAGACAGGCGCGCACCATCAAGGTGCTCACCCGCTTCCCGTCGCGATCGAACAGCGGAAGCTTGCCGCCGGGCTGATCGAGCCCGCGCGTGAGCCATGTCCGCTGCGCCTGGGTGAGGCGGGGGCGTCCCGCCGTGTCCGAAGCGACTTCCTCCGCGACGCCCGCATTCTTATGCACGTGCAGCATGGTGCCCTCCGCGCTGCAGCATTTGTTTTATTGCGCCGCACAAAATTCCCCGATGCGGCGCAATCCAACCTAAGATAATCTTCCTTTGCCGTTTTGTCGATGCAGGATCCGCCGCATGACCGCCCGATTGCTGTACGTGACCGCGCCCAATGTCGCCGAGGCCGAGAGGATCGGCGAGGCCCTGGTGCAGGAACGGCTGGTGGCCTGCGCCAACATCCTGGGCCCGATCGCGTCGATCTACTGGTGGCAAGGAAAGGTTCAGCGCGACGCCGAGGCGGTGCTCATCGCGAAGACGCGCGCCGACCTCGTCGAGCGCGTCGTCGCGCGGGTGAAGGAATTGCACAGCTACACGGTGCCCTGCGTCGTCAGCCTGGCGATCGAGCAGGGCAATCCCGATTTCCTGCGCTGGATCGCGGCCGAGACCGCGCCGGCCGGAGCGAAGGCATGAGCGCCGCGGTCGCCTCGCTCGATCACCTCGTTCTCACCGTCGCCGACATCGCGCGCACCTGCGACTTCTACACGCGCGCGCTGGGCATGACGGTCGTGCGGTTCGGCGCGGGGCGCGTGGCGCTGCAGTTCGGGCGCCAGAAGATCAACCTGCACCAGGCCGACCGCACCTTCGATCCCAAAGCCGCGGCGCCGACTCCGGGCTCGGCCGATCTGTGCTTCCTGCTCGCAGGCTCGCTCGAGGACGCCGCCGCGCACCTGGCCGCGCTCGGCATCGCGATCGAGGAGGGGCCGGTCGAGCGCACCGGCGCCACCGGCCCGATCCGTTCGATCTATCTGCGCGATCCCGACGGCAACCTCGTCGAGCTGGCGACGCCGCTCGGCTGATCTCCGTCCCCATCATATTCGCGTGCGGCCCTTTTCCCGTTGGGAGATGAGTAATAGATTCCGCCTACGATCCGCGGCGATCGCCCGCGTGGCGCGAGGAGAAAAGACCATGAAATACGCTGTCCTGGCGTTCGCGGCCGTGGCGCTCGCAGCCCCCGTGGCACAGGCCCAAGGCCTGTGGTGGGTGGAAGGCGACCGCTATTGCAGCGATTTCGGCAACCGCTCGCGCAACGGCGCGATGTGCGGCAACGCCCGGAAGGGCGAGGTCGAGCCGCGCCCGACCTACCGCTTCGAATTCACGACGCCGCGCGTGCCGTTCGTCGAAGACCAGCAGAATCGCCAGGGCATCGTGCCGGCGCCGGCCGACCGGCCCGCCACCGCGGCCCCCACGCGCGGGCAGCCGCGGCAGTAGCCGGCGGCTACTTGGCGTCGCCGAGGAATTCGCGCAGCAGCGCGTTCGCGCGGTCGGGGTCTTCCACGTCGGGCAAATGCCCGAAGTTTTCGAGCCGCACCAGTTTGACGTTCGGCAGCGCCTTGGCGAGCGGCTCCGCATTGCGGGCGATCGGCGCGATCTTGTCTTCGGTGCCCTGATAGATCAGGACCGGCACCGCGATCTTGCCGGCGAAGGCCAGCACGTCGAGCTCGTAGGGCACGAAGCTGGCCTGGAGATAGCCGCGGCCGCTCGTGGCGCTCAGCACTTCCATGATCTCCGGCTTGGCGCGCGCCGGCGTGGCCGGGCCCGTGAGCAGTCCGATCACGTCGCGGGCGTATTTCATGCCGCCGGCCGCCTCGAACTGCTTCTGGCGCCGCTGGAACACGGCCTCGCGCTCCGCCGGCGGCGTGTTCTTGGCGCCGATCGACACGCCCGACAACGCCAGGCGCGTGACCCGCGCGAGGTGCTTCTCGGCGAAGCACAGCGCAATCGCGGAGCCGAACGAGTTGCCGGCCAGCGCGAAGCGCTGCACGCCCATCGCGTCGGCGAAGACCGCGAGCGCGTCGGCGTAGTCGGTGCAGGTCGGGCGTTCCTTCCGGAGCGGATCGGTCAGGATGTAGCCCGGCGCGTTCCAGGCGATGAGCCGGTAGCGATCCGACAGCCCGGCATATTGGTAGCGCCAATAGAACGAGTTCGCGCCGATGCCGTGCAGCAGCAGCACCGGCGGCGCGTCGGCTTTGCCGGCCTCCATGTAGCTGAAGCGGTCGCCGGCGAAGTGCTCGCGCGCGGCCGCCGGAATCTCGACGAATTTCAGCTCGGGCAGGGCGGGACGCGGCGTTTGGGCGGACGCCGGCGAAAGGGCCGCGAGCGCGGTGCCGAGGACCAAACCGAAGCGGGCTGCGAACACGGCGTTTCCCCTTCCTCGTTGTGCGTCGGGAGGAAGACGATAGGGGCGCCGAAGGGAGGCGGCAACGCGCGGCGGCGCGGCGCGGCCATGCGCCGGCCGCCGCGGCCGAAGGCCTATTCCGCTGCCTTTGCCGGCGCCGCGCCGGCGCCCGCCTTGGCCAGCGCCTGATCGAGGTCGGCGACGATGTCGTCGATCGTCTCGATGCCGATGCACAGGCGGATCACGTCGGGGCCGGCGCCGGCTGCCACGAGCTGCTCCGGCGTGAGCTGCCGGTGCGTCGTCGAGGCCGGGTGGATGATCAGCGAACGGGTGTCGCCGATGTTGGCGAGGTGGCTGAAGAGCTCGACGCTTTCTACAACCTTTACACCGGCTTCGTAGCCGCCCTTGACGCCGAACGTCAGCACGGCACCGGCGCCGCGCGGCATGTATTTCCGGTAGTTCTTGAAGTAGGGGCTGTCCTTGAGGCCCGCATAGGAGACCCAGGCGACCTGCTTGTGCTTCGCGAGATGCTCGGCGACGCGCTGGGCGTTCTGGCAGTGGCGCTCCATGCGGATCGCCAGCGTCTCGATGCCCTGCAGCGTGATCCAGGCGTTCATCGGCGACTGGCACGGGCCGAGGTCGCGCAGCCCGACCGCGTGGCCGTAGACCGTGTAGCCGAGCGGCCCGAAGGTCTCGGCGAAGGTGAGGCCGTGATATTCGGGCGCCGGCGCGGTCATGCTCGGATACTTGGCCTTCGACTTGAACCAGTCGAACTTGCCCGAATCGACCACGACGCCGCCGACCGAGCTGCCGTTGCCGGAGAGGTATTTCGTCGTCGAATGGACGACCATGTCGGCGCCCCATTCGAACGGGCGGCACAGCCACGGCGTGGCCAGCGTGTTGTCGACGATCAGCGGCACGCCCGCGTCCTTGGCGATCCTGGCGATCGGCTCGAGGTCGATGACGATGCCGCCCGGATTGGCGAGGCTCTCGACGAAGATCGCGCGGGTCTTGTCGGTCACCGCCTTCTTGAAGCT
>JAEULD010000318.1 GCA_016792765.1 Candidatus Odyssella sp. | reverse complement strand
TCGGTCGCCTATCACCTGGCGAAGCTCGGGTGGACCGACGTCGTGCTGCTCGAGCAGGGCCGGCTGTCGTCGGGCACGACGTGGCATGCGGCCGGCCTGGTCGGCCAGCTCCGCACGCATCCCTCGATGACGCGGCTCATCCGTTATTCGACCGAGCTCTATTCGAAGCTCGAGGCGGAGACCGGGCTCTCCACCGGCTGGAAACAGTGCGGCAGCCTCACCGTCGCGCGCACCCCCGAGCGGAGGACGCTGCTGCGGCGCGTGGCGGCGATGGCCGAAGGCCAGGGCGTCGCCTGCGACGTGCTCGACGCGCGGCAGGCCGGCGAGAAATGGCCGATCATGCGCACCGACGATCTCGTGGGCGCGGCATGGCTGCCCGGCGACGGCAAGGCGAACCCCGCCGACATCACGCAGGCGCTGGCCAAGGGCGCGCGGCAGGGCGGCGTGCGGATCTTCGAGAAGACGCGCGTCGACGCGCTCAAGACCAGAGGCGGGCGCATCGCCGGCGTGGTCACAGACCGCGGCGAGATCGCGTCCGACGTCGTCGTGTGCTGCTCGGGGCAATGGTCGCGCGCGCTGGCGCGCCAGGTCGGCGTCGCGGTTCCGCTCTATTCCTGCGAGCACATGTACATCGTCACGAAGCGGATCGAGGGCGTGTTCCCCGAGCTGCCCTGCCTGCGCGACCCCGACGGCTACATCTATTTCAAGGAGGAGGTGGGCGGCCTGCTGATGGGCGGGTTCGAGCCGGTCGCGAAGCCGTGGCACCAGGCGCACGACATTCCGAAGGAGTTCGAGTTCCAGCTGCTGCCCGACGATTGGGATCAGTTCGCGATCCTGATGGAAAACGCGCTGATCCGCGTGCCGGCGCTGGAGAAGGCCGAGGTGCGCCAGTTCGTGAACGGCCCGGAAAGTTTCACCGCCGACAACAACTACATCCTCGGCGAGGCGCCGGGCGTGCCGGGCTTTTTCGTCGGCGCCGGCTTCAATTCGATGGGCATCGCGAGCGCGGGCGGCGCCGGCAAGGCGCTGGCCGAGTGGATCGTAGCCGGCGAGCCGACGATGGATCTCTGGCCGGTCGACATCCGCCGCTTCGCGCCGTTCAACGGCAACGATGCCTGGCTCAAGGACCGCGTCGCCGAAGTGCTCGGCCTGCACTACAAGTTGCCGTGGCCGAACCGCGAGCTGGAGACCGCGCGGCCGCTGCGCCGCTCGCCGCTCTACGACCGCCTCAAGGGCAAGAACGCGGTGTTCGGCAGCAAGATGGGCTGGGAGCGCGCGAACGCGTTCGCGCCGGCCGGCGCCGAGCCGAAGCTCGACTATTCCTGGGGCCGCGCCAACTGGCTCGCATGGTCGGCGGCCGAGCACCGCGCGGCGCGCGAGGCGGTGGCGGTGTTCGACCAGACCTCGTTCTCGAAATTCCTGCTCGAGGGCCGCGACGCCGAGGCGGTTCTGCAGCGCCTCTGCGCGAACGACATGGCCGTGCCGCCGGGCCGCATGGTCTACACCGGCATGCTGAACGCGCGCGGCGGCTACGAGACCGATCTCACCTGCACGCGGCTCGCGGCGGACCGCTACCTGATCGTCACCGGCACCGCGCAGACGGTGCGCGACGCCGATTGGATCCGCCGCAACATTCCCGCCGACGCGCGCGCCGTGCTCACCGACGTTGGCTCCGCCTATGCTGTGCTCTCGGTGATGGGCCCGCGCTCGCGCGACCTGCTCGCGCGCCTGTCCGCGGCGGACTTCTCGAACGCGGCGTTTCCGTTTGCGACGATGCGCCCGGTCGATCTCGGCTACGCGCGCGTGCTGGCGGGGCGCATCACCTATGTCGGCGAGTTGGGCTGGGAGCTGTACGTGCCGACCGAGTTCGCGGTGGCGGTGTACGAGGCGCTGGCGGCGGCGGGTGGCGATCTCGGCCTTCGCGACGCCGGCTATTACGCGCTCGAATCGCTGCGGCTCGAGAAAGGCTACCGCGCCTGGGGCCGCGAGATATCGCCCGACGTGACGCCGTGGGAGGCCGGGCTCGGCTTCGCGGTGAAGCTCGACAAGGCGGCGCCGTTCATCGGCCGCGAGGCGCTCGCGGCCGCCAAGGCGAAGCCGCCCGCGCGCCGCATCGTGAGCTTCGCGCTCGACGACCCCGAGCCGATCGCCTGGGGCGGCGAACTGGTCGTCCGCGACGGCCGGCCGGCCGGCGAGGTCACGTCCGCCGCCTACGGCCACGCGCTCGGCCGCACCGTGTGCCTGGCGATGGTGCACGCCGGTGGCGCTGCGGCCGACGCGGCCTGGCTCGCCTCCGGCACGTGGCAGATCGACATCGCCGGCAAGCGCTATGCCGCGACTGTTCATACGCGGGCGCCGTACGATCCTGCCGGAGAGCGAGTCCGCGGCTGAAGCCCTCACTTCCCATTCGCCGCAAGGGCGGCGAGTGTGCCCCTTCACTCCCACTTCGTGGGAGAGAGAAAGGGCATGCGTGCGGGCTTTTCTTCTCCCTCCCGCTTGCGGGAGAGAAGGGGCCCGTTCGCGTCTTCGCGAACGGGAAGCGAGGGAACGGAGCTTCCGCCTACCGGAGCTGCGCCGCCACGGTCGAGACGCCGTTCCGCGCGGCCTCGGCCTCGCCTTCGATCAGGCGGCTGTCGCGCAGCGCGCCGGCGGCCTCGAGGATCGGGTAGGCCACCGACGTCAGGTGGCTGTTGATGCGCTTGAGGTCGCGCACGATGTCGAGATGGATCGACGAGGTCTCGATCGATTCGGGGCGCCCCTCGCGCAGGCGCGCGAAGTGGCTGTCGGCCGCCGACAGCTCGGCGGCACGAATCGCCGTCTTCTCGGCAAGCAGCTTCTTCGCCAGTTCCACGTCGCGCGACATGAACACGTTGAACGCGAGCTGGAGGTTGTCGGTCACGCGCCGGTGGAATTCCTTCAGCTCGGCGAGGCCCTCGGGCGAGAACGCGCGGCGGTATTTCGTCTTCTTCGCCGCCAGCTCCATCAGGTTCTTGTCGATGATGTCGCCGATGTGCTCGAGGTTCGTCACGAAGGACAGGATCTCGATGTAGCGCCGGCTCATGTCGAGGCCGAGCTCGTGGCGCGACACCTGCACGAGATAGAGCTTGATCGACTCGTGCAGGCGGTCGACGGCGTTGTCGGCCACCTCGACCTCGCGCCGCAGCTTGCTGTCGTCCTTCTCGAACACGGTCATCGAGAGGCGCAGCATCTCGGCCACGCGGTCGCCGAGGTTGAGCGTCTCGCGCGCGGCGCAGGCGAGCGCCACGACGGGAGTTTCCGTGACCTCGGGGTCGAGATAGCGCGGCTTGCCGGGATCGGCCACCACCGGCGGCTCCGGCAGCAGGCGCGCGCACAGCGCCGCCACCGGCCCGACGAGCGGCAGGAACGCCGCCGCCACCACCAGGTTGAACGCCAGGTGGAAATTGACCACGAGCCGCGCCGGCGCCGGATCGATCTGGACCATGAGGCCGAGCGCCGCGGGCAGCAGCGGCAGGAACGCCAGCGCGCCGAGCCCGCGCATCATGATGTTGCCGAGCGGAACGCGCCGCGCGAGCGGCGTGCCGGCGCTCTGGGCGAGATAGGGCGCCACCGCGCCGCCGAGATTGGCGCCCAGCACCATCGCCAGCGCCATCGGCAGCGGGACCGCACCGATGCCGGCCAGCGCCATCACGAACAGCACGATCGCGAGCGAGGAATGCGCCAGCCAGGTGAGGAGCGCGGCCACCAGGAACGCGAGGAACGGCTCGCCGGCGAGCGCGCCCAGCACCGTCGTCACCACCGGCGAATCGCGCAGCGGCGCCGAGGTTCGGGCGAGCAGGTCGAGCGCCAGGAACATGAGCCCGAGCCCGATCGCGATGCGCGCGGCCGAGCGGATGCGGTCGGCCTTGGAGCCCAGGAACGTGAACACGCCGAGCGCGATCGCGGCCGGCGCGATCCAGGCATGGTCGACCGAGAACAGCTGCGCGACCAGCGTGGAACCCACGTCGGCGCCGAGCATCATCGCCAGCGCCATGCTGCCGGCGATCAGGCTGCGCCCGGCGAAGGACGAGACGATCAGGCCGGTCGCCGTGCTGCTCTGGAGCAGCGCGGTGACGCCCAGCCCCATGCCGAACGCCTTGAAGCGGTTCTTCGTGCCGCTGGCGAGCGCGCGCCGCAGCAGCGCGCCGAACGCCCGCGACATGCCGGTGCGCACCATGCGCACGCCCCACAGCAGCAGGGCGACGCTGCCCACCAGATGCAGCAACACCGTCGTACTGTCCATGTACCGGCCCTCCGGGCCGTCCCGGTCCCTGACCGGCCCGGGCGCCGGGCCCGGGTCGCCCGGCAAGGGCCGGGCGCCTGTGGAAAACCATGGGGAAAGTGCCGGCTAGGGCCGTGATTCCCCGGAATTATTTTTCTTTATACGCCCAGCCGAGGATTTTCTTCCAATCCATATTACGGATTTATTACATAGATAAAAGCGATGATTCGGCCGGCCGGGATAGATCGGCGATCCGCCGCCGTCAGTGCTCGATCTGGGCCGCCAGCGCCGCGGCGGCGTCGAAGAACGCGCGCACCAGCGCGAGGCGGCGGCGCTCCTGGAGGCAGACGACGTATTCGGCCACCGCGAGATCGGCGTCGGAGACGTGCAGCGCGCGGAAGCGGTCGCCCTCGCCGAACTCGCTCTCGAACACGACGCCGACGCCGAAGCCGGCCGCCACGGCCTCGCGCACGCCTTCGCGGGTCTGGATCTCGATGATCGCGCCGGGCTTCACGGCGGCGGCGGCGAGCGTCTCCTCGAACACCTCGCGCGTGATCGAGCCGCGCTCGCGCAGGACCAGCTCGTGGTCCTGCAGGTCCGCGAGGCGGATCCGCTTGCGCTTCGCCCAGGCGTGGTCGCGCGGCACGAACAGGATCAGGCGGTCGCGGCGGAACTGGATCGTGTGCAGGCGCGGATCGGAGGTGAGCTTGGCCATCACTGCCACGTCGGCCTCGTAGTCGAGCAGCTGCTTCAGCACGGTCGCCGAACTGCCGATCGCCAGCGCGAACGACAGCCCGCCATGCTGGGCCTTGAGGCGGGCGAGGATCGGGATCGCGTGATAGGCGCTGTCGGCGGCGACGCGGAGATGCCCGCGCTGCAGCGCCCGCGTGCCGGCGAGGAGCGCCTGCGCCTCGCCCTCGAGCGCGAACAGGCGCTGCGTGAGCGCGTGCAGGTTCTGCCCGATCTCGGTGAGCTGCACGCCGCGGCCGCGCCGCTCGAACAGGCGCACGCGGTAGGTCTCCTCGAGCGCCTTCACCTGGCCCGACAGCGTCGGCTGGCTCACATGCGCGGCCTCCGCGGCCTTCGTGAAGCTGCGCTCCTGGGCCACGACGTGGAAGGCGCGGAGCTGCGTAAGGTTCATATCGACGTCCTCTATATGAAACATTTCTATTATCTATTTGCATTATAGCAAGCGGCCGCTCACGATGCAGCCTTCTCGTACAAGGAAGCTTCCATGGCCGCCTCCCGCGCCGCATCCGAAACCGGCGATCCGCTGCTGCTGACGCCCGGCCCGCTCACCACCTCCAAGAGCGTCAAGGCGGTGATGGTCCACGATTGGGGCTCGCGCGACGCGAACTTCGTGGCCATCAACGTCGCCGTGCGCAAGCGCATCGTCGAGATCGCGAACGGCGGGAGTTCCTACAGCGCCGTGCCGATGCAGGGCAGCGGCACCTTCGCGGTCGAGGCGATGCTGACGAGCTTCGTGCCGCGCGCCGGCAAGGTGCTGGTGCTGGTGAACGGCGCCTACGGCCACCGCGCCGCCAGGATTTGCGCGATCGCCGGCCGCGCCCACGTCGTGCAGGAGACGCCCGAGGACACGCCGCCCGATCTCGCCAAGCTCGAGGCGGCGCTCGCGGCGGACAAGGGCATCACGCATGTCTTCGCGGTCCATTGCGAGACCACGAGCGGCATCCTCAATCCGCTCGAGGAAATCGCGGCCATCGTCGCGCGCAACGGGCGCCGGCTTCTGGTCGATTCGATGAGCGCGTTCGGCGCGCTGCCGGTCGACGCGGCGAAGCTGAAATTCGACGCGCTGGCGGCCTCCAGCAACAAGTGCCTCGAAGGCGTTCCGGGCCTCGGCTTCGTGATCTGCCGCGTCGCGGCGCTCGATGAGGCCAAGGGCAACGCGACTACGCTGGTGCTCGATCTCCACGACCAGTGGCAGGCGCTCGAGAAGACCGGGCAATACCGCTTCACGCCGCCGATCCACGTCATCGTCTCGCTGCATCAGGCGATCGAGGAGTTCCTGGCCGAGGGCGGGCAGAAGGGCCGCGGCGGCCGCTATGCCGAGAATTGCCGCGTCCTCGTCGGCGGCATGAAGGCGCTGGGCTTCCTGACGCTGCTGCCGGACCGGCTGCAGGCGCCGATCATCGTCACGTTCCGCATGCCGACCGACCCGAACTTCAGGTTCCAGGCGTTCTACGACGCGCTCAAGGAGCGCGGCTACGTGATCTATCCCGGCAAGCTCACCGTGGCCGACAGCTTCCGCATCGGCTGCATCGGCCGGCTCGACGCGGATCACATGCGCGGCGTGGTGGCCGCCGTGCGCGAGATTCTGGCGGAGATGAAGGTGCGGAGCCTGGCGCCGGCGGAGGCGGCCTGATGTACGGCAAGCCCTCGCCCACGGTCACGGTCAACGGCCGCGTCTACCGCGCGCCGGAACGGCCGACCGTCGTGGTGTGCGTCGACGGTTCCGAGCCCGGCTACATCGAGAAGGCGGCCGAGGCGGGCATGGCGCCGTGGTTCGCGCGCGTCCTCGCGGAGGGCACGAGCCACGTCGCCGATTGCGTCGTGCCCACCTTCACCAACCCCAACAATCTCTCGATCGTCACCGGCGCGCCGCCCTCGGTGCACGGCATCTGCGGCAACTTCTTCTACGACCGCGAGGCCGACGCCGAAGTGATGATGAACGACCCGAAATTCCTCCGCGTCGGCACGATCCTCGCCGCGCTGCAGGGCGCCGGCGCCAAGGTCGCCGTCGTCACCGCGAAGGACAAGCTGCGCGGCCTGCTCGGCAACGGGCTCGCGCTGGCGCCGGGCAAGGCGGTGAGCTTCTCCTCGGAGAAGGCCGACAAGGCCACGCTCGCCGAGAACGGCATCGAGAACGTGCTCGATCTCGTCGGGCAGCCGTTGCCCGACGTCTACAGCGCGGCGCTCAGCGAGTTCGTGTTCGCGGCCGGCGTCCGTCTCATGGAGACGATGCGGCCCGACGTCATGTTCCTCTCGACGACCGACTACATCCAGCACAAGCACGCGCCGGGCACCGCGGTCGCGAACCGCTTCTACGCGATGATGGACAGCTACCTCGCGCGGCTCGACGCGCTCGGCTGCGTCGTGGCGCTCACCGCCGATCACGGCATGAACGCCAAGCACGACAAAGCCGGCAAGCCCGACGTCATCTATCTCCAGGACCTGTTCGACGCCTGGTACGGCGCCGGCAAGACGCGCGTGATCCTGCCGATCACCGATCCCTACGTCGTCCATCACGGCGCGCTCGGCTCGTTCGCCACGGCCTACATGGCGCCCGACCTCGCGCGCGACGCGATCGCGCGCCTGCGCGCGATGCCCGGCATCGATCTCGTCTTCGACCGCGGCGACGCGTGCCGCCGCTTCGAGCTGCCGGAAGACCGCATGGGCGACATCGTCGTGGTCTCGACCAGGCACAAGGTCATCGGCACCGGCGTCGCGCGCCACGATCTTTCGCAGCTCAAGGAGCCGCTGCGCTCGCACGGCGGCGTCTCCGAGCAGAAGGTGCCGCTGATCGCGAACCGCCGGGCCGATCTGCCGGCGGGCGGGCGGCTCCGCAACTTCGACGTCTTCGATCTCGCCCTGAACCGCGTTCAGGCCGCGTGATGATGTCGTCGCAGAACGTTCGCGACGTAGGGGCGCGCTGCCCGCGCCCTCTCTCCAGACGCGGATCGCCCGTCATGCGGGCTCAGGGCGCGCGCAGCGCGCCCCTACGCGGCGAAAGCATCGCCCAATCGGGGATCATCCAATGAACGTCCAGGTGAAACCGCCCCGCGCGCGCCACGAGGCGATGCGCATCGCCGGCAAGAAGGTGGATACGCCCGAGCGCATCGAGGTGCGCGATCCCTACACGGGCGAGATCGTCGGCACGGTTCCGAAGGGGCGGGCGGAGCACGCGCGTCAGGCCTTCGCCGCCGGCAAGGGCTTCAAGTCGAAGCTCACGCGCTACGAGCGCCAGAAGATCCTGATGGCGACGGCCGAGAAGCTCGCGGCGAAGCGCGACGAGTTGGCGGCGCTGATCACCGCCGAGTCCGGCCTCTCGATGAAGGATTCGCTCTACGAGGTGGGCCGCGCCTACGACGTGTTCTCGCTCGCCGGCCAGCTCGCGATCCGCGACGACGGCGAGGTCTATTCCTGCGACATCACCCCGCACGGCAAGGCGCGCAAGATCTACACGACGCGCGTTCCGCTGCTGGGCTGCATCAGCGCGATCACGCCGTTCAACCACCCGCTCAACATGGTCGCGCACAAGATCGCGCCCGCGATCGCGACCAACAACCGCGTCGTCGTGAAGCCCACCGAGCTGACGCCGCTCACCTGCATCGCGCTCGCCGACGCGCTCTACGAGGCGGGCCTGCCGCCCGAGATGCTCTCGGTCGTCACCGGCCTGCCCGGCGAGTTCGGGGACGCGATGATCACCGACCCGGACATCGACCTCGTCACGTTCACCGGCAGCGTCCCGGTCGGGAAATACATCGCGGCCAAGGCGGGCTATCGCCGCGTCGTGCTCGAGCTGGGCGGCAACGATCCGCTGATCGTCATGGAGGACGCCGATCTCGGCAAGGCGGCCGAGCTGGCGGTGGCCGGCGCCACCAAGAATTCGGGCCAGCGCTGCACGGCGGTGAAGCGCATCCTCGTCGTCGAGAAGATCGCCGATGCGTTCGCCGCGGAGGTGCTGGCGCGCGCCAAGAAGATCAAGTACGGCGATCCCAAGGATCCCGACACCGACCTCGGCACGGTGATCCACGAGCGCGCCGCCATGACGTTCGAACGGCGCGTGAGCGACGCGGCCGCCAAAGGCGCCGCGCTCCTGTACGGCAATATCCGCAAGGGCGCCCTCTATTCGCCCACGGTCGTGGACAAGGTGCCGTTCGACTGCGAGCTGGTCCGCGAGGAGACGTTCGGCCCGGTGATCCCGATGATCCGCGTGAAGGACATCGACGACGCGATCCGCGTGTCGAACTCCACCGCCTACGGGCTCTCCTCGGGCGTGTGCACCCAGCGGCTCGACTACATCACGCGCTTCGTCAGCGAGCTCGATGTCGGCACGGTGAACGTATGGGAGGTGCCGGGCTACCGCATCGAGATGTCGCCATTCGGCGGCATCAAGGATTCCGGGCTCGGCTACAAGGAGGGCGTGTGGGAGGCCATGAAGAGCTTCACCAACGTCCGCACCTATTCCCTGCCCTGGCCGGGCTAGGGTCGGCCCGCAAGTGCGGGCCTTCTGCAGAATTGCGCCAATTGGCGGAATTCTGCGTAAGGGGGCCAACGGCCCCCGTCGGGCATGGCAACACGACTGTAACATTGCTAGGCTAATCGGCGGGGTACAGCGGGCGCCATGAAGGCGTCCGCGGCGCATCAGGGACACGTCAGGAGGAGGAACACATGAAACGGCGTACAATGCTGCTGCAGGTCGGTGCGGCGGTTACGGGACTTGCGCTGGCCACGGCCGGAACGGCCGCGGCGCAGACGAAGCTGACCGTCTACACGGCGCTCGAGAACGAGCAGCTGAAGCCGCTCAAGGAAGCCTTCGAGAAGGCGACCCCCGGCGTCGAAATCGTCTGGGTGCGCGACAGCACCGGCGTCATCACCGCCCGTCTCCTGGCCGAGAAGGACAACCCCAAGGCCGACGTGGTCTGGGGCGTGTCGGTGTCTTCGGTCGCGCTGTTCGACCAGCAGGGCATGCTCGCCGGCTATACGCCCAAGGGCGCGAACATGCTGAAGCCCGCCTTCGTCGATTCCAAGAACCCGAAGATGTGGACCGGCATCGACGCCTACGCCTCGGTCATCGTCTTCAATAGCAAGGAAGGCGAGGCGAAGAAGGTGAAGCAGCCCAAGGAATGGGCCGATCTCACCAAGCCGGAATACAAGGGCATGATCGTGATGCCGAATCCGGCCTCGTCGGGCACCGGCTACCTGATGGTCTCGGCATGGCTGCAGGCGATGGGCGAGAAGGCGGGTTGGGAGTTCATGGACAAGCTCCACCAGAACGTCGCCAACTACACGCATTCGGGCTCGGCGCCCTGCGTGCTGGCCGCCCGCGGCGAGCGCGTGATCGGCCTCTGCCTCGACATGCGCGCGGCGAGCGAGAAGACCAAGGGCGCGCCGATCGAGATCGCGGTGCCGGCGAAGAACGGCTGGGAAATCGAGGCGACCGCCATCGTCAAGGGCTCCAAGAACATGGACGCCGCCAAGAAGCTGGTCGATTGGACGGTGAGCAAGCAGGCGGCCGAGATCTACGCCAAGACCTACGCGCTGGTCGCGCACAAGGAGGTCAAGGCCGAGCCCAAGAACTATCCGGCCGGCATGGAAGCGAAGCTCGTGAAGAACGACTTCGGCTGGATGGGCAAGGAGCGCGGACGCATCCTCGCCGAATGGGCGAAGCGCTACGATTCGAAGTCCGATCCGAAGAAGTAGGTCGCATGCCCCTCTCCCCCTGGGGGAGAGGGGATAGGGGTGAGGGCAAGGCGCTTGCCGGGTGGCGGGGCCTTTCCCTCACCCCCTGCCCCCTCTCCCCCAAGGGGAGAGGGGAGTATCTCGGCCGATGAACCAGATCCCGCAGAGGGCCGTGGTCGCGGCCGGCGCCGCAGCGCCGGAGCCGCCCTATCTCGCCGTCCGCGATCTCTCGAAGATGTTCGGGAACTTCGTCGCGCTGCGCGAGATCACGCTCGGCGTGGAGAAGGGCGAGTTCGTGTGCTTCCTCGGCCCCTCGGGCTGCGGCAAGACCACGCTGCTGCGCTGCATCGCCGGCCTCGAATCGCAGACGACGGGCTACATCCATCAGAACGGGCGCGACATCTCGCGCGCCCCGCCGGCCAAGCGCGACTTCGGGATCGTGTTCCAGTCCTACGCGCTGTTTCCGAACCTCAACGTCGCGCAGAACGTCGGCTACGGCCTCAAGAGCAAGCGCATCCGCGGCAAGGCGGCGGCGCAGCGCGTCGCCGAGATGCTGGCGCTGGTGGGGCTGCCCGATGCCGGGCGGAAATATCCCGCCCAGCTTTCCGGCGGCCAACAGCAGCGCGTGGCGCTGGCGCGGGCGCTCGCGATCGAGCCGGGCCTGCTGCTGCTCGACGAGCCGCTCTCGGCCCTCGATGCGCGCGTGCGCGTGCATCTGCGTCACGAGATCAAGGCGCTGCACCGGCGCCTCGGCATCACGACGATCATGGTCACGCACGACCAGGAAGAGGCGCTGACGATGGCCGACCGCATCGTGGTGATGAACCACGGCGTCATCGACCAGATCGGCACGCCCGAGCAGATCTATCGCGCGCCCGCTACGCCGTTCGTGGCCGATTTCGTCGGCACGATGAATTTCGCCGACGGCGTGGTGCTTGCACCCGGCCGCGTGCGGATCGGCGATGCCGAGCTCTCATGCGATGCCGCGGCCGCGCTGCGCGCCGGCACGCCGATCGGCGTGTGCCTCCGCCCCGAAGACATCCGCGTGCGCGACATCGGCGAGAGCGTGCCGAACCGGCTCGCCGCCCGCATCGACGAGATCGATTTCCTCGGCTCGTTCTGCCGCGCCACGCTGTCGCTGGCGGCAGTTCCCGGCGTGGAGATCACCGGCGATTTCTCGATCAACCTGATGCGCGATCACGCGCTCGCCGCGGGCCAGACGCTCACGATCGTGTTTCCGCCCGATCGGCTGCGCGTCTTCGCGAAGGCGGAGTAGGCGGGCATGGCCGCCGCCGCTTCCCTGGCACGCCCGGTCGGCGGCTTCGGCCGCGACGACGTCATCCAGCGCCTCGCGATCGTGCTGCTCGTGGCGTGGCTCGCGTTCACGGTGCTGCTGCCGTTGGCCGCGCTGCTCGCGAAGAGTTTCCAGGACCCCGAGGGGCGCTGGATCGGCCTCGACAACTATATCCGCTACTTCTCGGCCGCCGACGTATGGTCGCCGCGCATCGGGGTCGCCTGGCTCGATTTCGAGCTGGCGCTGCCCGCGCTGCCGCGCCCGCTCTGGAACAGCCTTCTCGTCGCGGTGCTCACCACCGTGCACGTGCTGCCGATGGCTTTCGTCTACGCCTACGCGCTGACGCGGAGCCGCATGCCGATGAAGGGCTTCTTCCAGGCGGTTTCGCTCGTGCCGATCCTGGCGCCGTCGCTGCTTCCGGCCATCGCGCTCGTCTATCTCTTCGGCAACCAGGGCATCTTCAAGAACATGTTCCCGGACGGCGGCATCTACGGCCTGCCGGGCATCGTCATCTCGCAGGTGTTCTACTGCTTCCCGCACGCGCTGATGATCCTGGTCACCGCGCTGTCGATGGCCGACCAGCGGCTCTACGAGGCGGCCGACGCGCTCGGCGCGAAGCGCTGGCGCATCTTCTGGACCGTCACGCTGCCCGGCGCGCGCTACGGCATCATCAGCGCCGCTTTCGTCGTATTCACGCTGGTCATCACGGATTTCGGCATCGCCAAGGTGATCGGCGGCCAGTTCAACGTGCTCGCCACCGACATCTACAAGCAGGTCATCGGCCAGCAGGATTTCGGCATGGGCGCGGTCGTGGGCTTCATCCTGCTGGCACCCGCCGTGCTGTCCTTCGCCGTCGACCGTCTGGTCCAGCGCAAGCAGGTGGCGCTGTTGTCCGCGCGGGCCGTCCCGTTCGCGCCGAAGCCGCGCGCCGTGCGCGACGCGGTGCTCTGGGTGTGGTGCCTCATGGCCGCGGGCCTGATTCTCGCGATCCTCGGCATGGCCCTCTGGGCGCCCTTCATCAAGTACTGGCCCTACAATCTCGAGTTCACGCTCGACAATTTCGCGTTCGGCGATTTCGACGCGTCGGGCTGGTCGCCCTATTGGGCGTCGCTCAAATTGTCGGCCGCCGTCGCCGTCTTCGGCACGGCCGTCGTGTTCCTCGGCGCCTATGTCGTCGAGAAGGGGCGGGGTTTCGGCTGGGGCCGCGGCCTCGCGCACCTGCTCGCGATGGTGCCGCTCGCGGTGCCGGGCCTCGTGCTGGGGCTCGGATACATCTTCTTCTTCAACGCGCCCAACAATCCGGCGAACTTCATCTACGGCACGCTCGCGATCCTCGTCGTCAACACGGTCG
>JAEULD010000317.1 GCA_016792765.1 Candidatus Odyssella sp. | reverse complement strand
CGCCGCCGTCCCGGCTCAGGGATCGCGGCAGGCGAAGTTCTTCGCGTCGTCGAGGCTGCCGGTGCCGCCATAGCGCGCGGTCTGCGGGTAGGGGCAGAGCGGGCGCGTGCGCGTGACCTTGCCGCCCTCCATGCGCGCGCCGGGAATGCTCGCCGGCGCCTTGCCGCCCTCCACCCAGTTGATCAGCGGCGTCAGCGCGTCGATGCGGTCGACGCCGATGCCGCCGCGGCAGTGGAACATGCCGGGCACCAGGAACAGGCGCATGAAATCCGACGTCTGCGGGACGGTCTTCCGGACCTGCTCGTAGTAGTCGATGCCCATGTACGGCGTCAGCGCCGTGTCCGCGAGGCCGAAATACATGACGATCTTGCCGCCGCGCGACTTGAACGCAGAAAGATCGGGATTCGTCGCGTCGAGCAGCGCGCTGATCGCGGCGGTCTTGGCCGGGTCCTTGTCGAAGTCGAAGGTCCGCCAGTCGTAGGCCGGGTTCGCCTTGCCGAAGCCCATGTAGCGGAAGAACGTCTCGCCGTATTCCAATTGGCGCACGGGGCCCTGCTTGGCCAGCAGCCAGAAGTCCCAGCCGCTCACCGGCTCCGGCCTGCCGAGGAACGACGTTCCGGCCTTCTCGGCGCCGACCGGGACGCCGGGGAAATAGGGCTTGCCGTTGCTGACGACGCCGCCCTGGATCGCCTTGATCGTCTCGATCTCGGCCGCTGTGAAGCAGTCGGCGCCGTCGGCGCCGCTGCATTTCGGCAGGTCGGCCGCGGGATCGAAATTGCATTTGCGCGGATCGTCGATCAGGCCGTCGGCGGCGCCGTCGAGCGCGTCGCACTTCTTGTAGACGGCGTCGGCGACGCGCTCGATCTTCGCGTACGAGATCGGCGTCTTCGCCAGCGCCTTCATGTTCCACAGGAACTGCACCATCGTGCCGGAGAAATTCAGCACCGGCGCGCCGGCGACGATGCCGTCGAAATCGCCGGGATAGCGCTGCGCCGACATCAGGCCCTGGCGCCCGCCGGTCGAGCAGCCGTCCCAATAGGAAAAGGCGGCGGGCCGGTCGTAGAACGCGCGGGTCAGTCGTTTCGCGGTGTCGATCGTCGCGTGCACCGCGCGGAACGTGTAGTCGATCGTCTTCTGCAGGTTGTTCTGCGCGAAGCTGGCGAGCGGCTCGGTGGCGGCGTCGTGGCCGGTGTTCGTCTGCACCGCGACGAAGCCGTGCGCGAGCGCGGCGTTGCGCTGCGCCACGCGCGGCGGCGCCTCCAGATTCTCGCCGGCGAAGCCGCCATTGCCGCGCATGTAGATGCGCCGGTTCCACGCGAGCGGCAGTGCCACCTCGAACTGGATCTCGGGCGCGATCACGCCGGTGATGCGGCAGAAGGCCGGCACGTTGCCCGCGGCCGCAACCGCGTCGGCCTTGACGATCGTGAGCTGCCCGCCGGCGAGGCGGCGGAGGTCGTGGCACGCGCGCTGGGCCGCCACCGTCGCCACGCGGTAGTCGATCGCGGAGCTGCCGGCATCGAGGAAGCTGTAGCCGTTCTGCGCGAGCGCGGGCGCCGTGAGCGCGGCGGCGGCGAGTGCGCAAGCGGCGGCCAGGCCGCCAGCGGAGAGGCGATGTGGCACGGGCGTTCCTCCTGCGTTGTGCGCCGGCGCTCCGAGGAGGGCGCCGTTCCGCACAGTCTCGCAAGGCCGCCCGAATTGTTCAATCGCACGCCCGCGTGGCGGGCATTCGCGATTCGTTTGGCGGTCAGACGGCCGGCGGTGCGTGAAGTGCGAGAAAGTCCGAGGGGTTCACGATTCGTATGCCACGGAATGGGTCGAGCGCCCGCAGATCTCGGTCGCCCGTGACGATGAGGGCGGTGTTACCGGCGATGGCCGCCTCGAGGAATTGGTTGTCCTTCGGATCGCGGCAGACGCGGATGGTCTCCGTCGGCCGGGCAAAGGTCGCGGCGTGAAACAGCATCGCCACGTACTCGACTCTGGCCAATGGCTCGATGTATCGATCGAACTTCGCGCGGAAGAACGCGTCTTCGAGTTCCATAAACGTTGCCGCGCTGAAGATCATCTCGCCGCTCGCGCAAACGAGATCGACCGCCCGCCGCGGCATCGAATGCGGGAATATCGCGGCGGAGATCAGGACGTTGGTATCCAGAACGGCGCGCATTGCGCCGTCAGCGCTTGGCGAGTTCGACCGGGAAGTCGGGCAGGATATCTCTGAGTTTCTCGGGAGTCAGGCCGCTCGCGGCCGCCTGCGCGGCAATGCGATCCATGATCGGTCCGAGCCGGCGCATCGCCTCGCGGCGCGACGCCGCGATCGTCACGCTGACGGTATCGTTCGGGCCTACTCCTGCGCGTTCGGCCCAGGCGCGCGGCAGGTCGCGGCCTTTCACCTCGTCGATCGTGACCGGCAGGGACGGCTTTTCCGGCGGGTTCTCCATGAACCCAAGGTATCACCCGCGGCAGCAAACGAAAACCCTCCCCCGCGGCGAGCGGGGGAGGGTCTTCTCGTGTCGGCCGTGTGCGGCTTGCGCGTCTACTGCTGGCGCGGCTGGCCGGGCTGCGGGGGCTGGCCGGGCGGATGGCCGCGATGCTCCATGCGGCGCTCCATGCGCTCGCGCATCCGCTCGCGGCGGTCGGCCATGCGGTCGTCGCCCATGGCGCCGGTCGGAACGAAGCGGTCGAACATCTTCTTCTGGTCGTCGCCGAGCGAAGCGTAGAGCGGCTCCATCGTGGCGCGGGCGCGTTTGACGGCGTCGGCGCGCGCGGTCACCGCCTTCTCGAACCAGGCGAGGCGCTCGGCCGGGTTCATCTTCTGCATCGCCTCGCGGTCGGGCGCCTTGTAGGCCTCGGTCAGCTTGGCGACGTTCTCGCGCAGCGCGGCGGCGAACGCGTCCCAGGCTTTCGTCTGGGCTTCGGTGATCTTGAGCTCGGCCTTCAGGAAGGCGAGGCGGCCCTCGCTGAACCGGAATTCCTGGCCCGGCCGGAGCGGCACGATGCCGAGCATCGCCGGCATGCCGCCGAAGCCGCCGCGCATCTCCATGCGGCGGTGCGTGTGCATGCGGCCGTGATGCTCGTCGCCGTGATGCATGCGATGGCCGCGATCGCGTTCCATGCGATGGCCCTGATCGCCGGGCGGGCCGGGGGGCGTGGTCTGGGCGAAGGCGGGCGCCGACAGGGCGGCGAACACCAGCGCCGTCAAGCTGGCGCGGCGGACGAGACGCGTGGGCATTTCATGACCTCCGGTGGGGCAGTGTCCTCATGGCCGATAACGTACCGGGCGGCCCTTTCCGTCGCATTGCGGTGTGTCAAACTCGGGGCAGCGCCGCTTGACCGCACCGGCGCATCTTGTATCAGTGGGCGTTCCGTCGAATCCCCGTTTGCCTCAAGGAGTTGCCATGCCCGTGCGCGCGCT
>JAEULD010000221.1 GCA_016792765.1 Candidatus Odyssella sp. | reverse complement strand
GGGACCTTCCGTTCGCGCGCGAAGCGCGCCGCGAGAATCTTCCCCTCGGTGCCGCGCTCGCCGAAGCCGCCGGGCACGAGGATGCCGTTCACCTGCTCGAGCCAGGGCGCGGGATCCTCCTTCTCGAAGATCTCGGATTCGATCCAGTGCAGGTTCACCTTCACGTTGTTGGCGATGCCGCCATGCGCGAGCGCCTCGGACAGCGACTTGTAGGCGTCCTGCAGCCCCGTGTACTTGCCGGCGATCGCGATGTGCACCTCGCCCTCGGGGCGCAGTACGCGCTCGACGATCGTGCGCCAGGTCTTGAGCTCGGGCTCCTGCTCGAACGGCAGCTTGAAGTGCCGGCAGACCTCGCGGTCGAAGCCCTCGTCGTGCAGCTTCAAGGGCACGTCGTAGATCGTGGCCGCGTCGAGCGCCGGGATCACGGCCTCGCGCCGGATGTTGCAGAACAGCGCGATCTTCTGGCGCGCGCCCTCGGGAATCGGGCGGTCGCAGCGGCAGAGCAGGATGTCGGGCTGGATGCCGAGGCTCTGCAGCTCCTTCACCGAATGCTGCGTGGGCTTGGTTTTGAGTTCGCCGGCCGAGGGGATGAACGGCACCAGCGTGAGGTGCGCGAACAGCGTGCGCTCCTTGCCCAGCTCGTTGCCGATCTGGCGGATCGCCTCCAGGAACGGCAGGCCCTCGATGTCGCCGACCGTGCCGCCGATCTCGACCAGGATGAAGTCGTGGCCGGCGGTGTCGGCGAGCACGACGTCCTTGATCGCGTCGGTGACGTGCGGGATCACCTGCACGGTGGCGCCGAGATAGTCGCCGCGGCGCTCCTTGGCCAGCACGCTCTGATAGATCTTGCCGGCGGTGACGCTGTCGGTGCGCCGCGCCGGCACGCCGGTGAAGCGCTCGTAATGCCCGAGATCGAGGTCGGTCTCGACGCCGTCGTCGGTGACGTAGACCTCGCCGTGCTGATACGGGCTCATCGTGCCCGGATCGATGTTGAGGTAGGGGTCGAGCTTGCGGAGCCGGACGCTGTAGCCGCGCGCCTGCAGCAATGCGCCGAGGGCCGCCGACGCGAGGCCTTTCCCGAGGGAAGACGTCACGCCGCCGGTGATGAACACGAACCGTGTTGTCATGACGGGATTTCGTTTTAGAGGGTGAGCGGCGGCTTCGCCAGCGCCACGTTTGCGATATGCACATGCGCCGGAGACGATTCACAGGGAGGCGGGAAGCCGGGGAGAAGACCGACCGGCGCGCGAAGCGCGCAAGATTTCTTCCTTCCCGTCTCCCCGCCTCCCTGCTTCCTGTCTTGCCGCAAAGCGAAGGGGCGGCCGTCGCCGGCCGCCCCTGCCCCGTGGCGCGTCATACGCGGCTACTTCTTGTCGGGCGCGGGCGGCTGGCCCGGCGCCGGCGGCTGCGCCGGCGTGCCGGGCGTGGCCGGGGCCGTGCGGCCGGGGGGATCGACGATCGAGCGCGGCTGCGCGGAGCGCTTGTTGCTGGCGATCAGCGCGAGCGCGAGGCTCGTGCAGATGAACAGCGTGGCCAGGATCGCGGTCGTGCGCGTGAGCAGGTTGGCCGCGCCGCGCGCGGTCAGGAAGCCGCCCATGCCGCCGCCGCCGCCCATGCCGAGCGCGCCGCCCTCGCTTTTCTGCATCAGGATGACGCCGACCAGCGCGATGGCCAGGAACAGGTGGATGATGAGGAGGATCAATTCCATCGGGA
>JAEULD010000218.1 GCA_016792765.1 Candidatus Odyssella sp. | reverse complement strand
TCGAGCCGGGCGGGGACGTCGACGCCCCATTTGTCGCGGATGATGGCGATCACCTCGGCGAAGTATTCGGCGCGCATCGCTTCGTTCGACTTGCTCTTGATGCCCCAGTAGCGATAGCGCTCGTTGGTGCGCGAGCGGTCGCCGCCGAAGCTCTGCAGGCCCACCGGCAGCCACTTCATCACCGCGGCCTTCACCTGCGCGCGGCCGTCGGGCTCGTTGTCGAGGATCCACTTGGTGCCCTTCATGCCGAGGCCGACATGGCCGTGCTCCTCGCGCAGCGTGTCTTCGGCCGCCTTGCGGAACGGCGCGTAGGGCATCTTCTCGAACTCGACGAACTGGTGCGCGGCGGCGCGGTCGACGAGCGCCAGGAACACCATTTGATCCGCCCAGCTCGCGATCGGCGTGTCGAAGGTGGAGAGATGCGCCTTCGCCTTCATCGTCTCGCGCCAGTCGATGCCGAGCTCGTCGAGCAGGTGGCGGAAGCGCAGATGATGGCCGTATTCCTCCATCACCGTCTTGGCCATGCGCTGCTTGAACTCGGGCGTGGGGCCACGAAGGATGCTGGGCTCGAAGCAGTCGGCGCCGTAATCCTCGCTGACGACGTGGATGTTGATCAGGTTGAGCACGAGCTCCTGGAATTCGGGATCCTGCGCGCGGAAATTCGCGGGATCGACGTTCGGGATCTTCGCTTGGCCGTAGAGCTGGGTCATGGCGCTTTCTCTCACTCGTAGAACCGCCGCTGCTCGGCGGCGATGTCGGCGACGACGTTCTTCACCTGGGTGAAGGCGAGCATCGTCTCGAACGCGTCCTCGCGGCCGAAGCCGCTGCCCTTGCTGCCGCCGAACGCGGCGCCGGACGGGAACAGATTGTAGCAGTTGATCCAGACGCGCCCGGCCTCCACCGCGCGCGCGAGCCGGTGCGCGCGGCCGAAATCGCGCGTCCAGATGCCGGCGGCGAGGCCGTAGTCGAGGCCGTTCGACTCGGCGAGCATCGCGTCCTCGTCGTCCCACGTATGGAGCGTGGCGACCGGGCCGAAGATCTCCTCGCGCGCGATGCGCATGTCTGCCGTCACGTCGCCGAACAAGGTCGGCTGGAGGTAGAGCCCGTTCGGAAACGGCTTCACGGCGAGGCGCCCGCCGCCGGCGAGCACCGTGGCGCCCTCGCGCCTGCCGATCGCGATGTAGTCGAGCACGCGATCCATGTGCTCGCGATAGCAGAGCGTGCCCATCGTCGTGTCCTTCGCGAACGGATCGCCGATCTTGAGCTTCGGGATCAGCGCCACGATCTTCTCGCCGAGCGCCTGCGCGACCTTCTTGTGCGCGAGGATGCGCGAGCCGGAGGTGCACACCTGGCCCTGGTTCATGAACGCGCCGAGCAGGATGCCCTGCGCCGCGCGGTCGAGATCGGCGTCTTCGCACACGATCTGCGCGTTCTTGCCGCCCAGCTCGAGCGTGATCTGCTTGCCGGTGGCGGCGGCCGCCGCCATCACGCGCCGCCCGGTCTCGACGGCGCCGGTGATCGAGATCTTGCGGATGCCGGGATGCGCCACGATCGCGGCACCCGCGGTCTCGCCGTTGCCGGTGACGACGTTGACGACGCCCGGCGGCAGGATCTCGCCCATGAGGCGCGCGAATTCGAGCGTCGTGATCGGCGTAGGCTCGGCCGGCTTGTAGACGACGGCGTTGCCGACGGCGAGCGCCGGCGCGATCTTGCCGGCGAACATGTTGAGCGGGAAATTCCACGCGCCCAGGATGCCGATCACGCCGAGCGGCTCGCGGAAATCGAGCGACAGGATCGTGCCGCCCACCGGCAGCGTGTTGCCTTCGAGCGCGCGGCACGCGCCGGCGTAGTAGCGGATGCGATCCGCGGCGGTGTGGACGTTGGCGAGGCTCTCGCGCCACGGCTTGCCGGTGTCGGATGTCTCGAGCCACGCGAAGCGCTCGGCCTCGGCGGCGAGGCGGTCGGCGCATTTCATCAGCAGCGCCTGGCGCTTCCGCGGCCCGGCGTCGAACCATTTCGGCCAGGCCGCGCGCGCGGCGGACACGGCAGCGTCGACGTCGGCGGCGTTGGCGTCGGGAACGACGCACAGCACCTCGCCGGTGAGCGGGCTCAGCGATTCGAGCCGCGCATTGCTCGACGGGGCGACGAACCGGTTGCCGATGTAGAGCCCGTATTCCTTCTCGATCGCGTAGGCCATCAGCGCACCAGGATGTGAACGGCGGCGACGGCGGAATCGCGACCGAGCAGGCCGCCCGCCATCTGCGCGAGGCCCACCTTGGCGCCCGCGACCTGCCGCGCGCCGGCGCGGCCCATGAGCTGCTCGGCGATCTCGGCGATCTGCGCCACGCCGGTGGCGCCCACCGGATGGCCGCGCGCCACGAGCCCGCCGCTGACGTTGACCGGCAGGCGGCCGCCGAGCGCGGTGGCGCCGGATTCGGTCAGCGCGATCGCGCCGCCG
>JAEULD010000342.1 GCA_016792765.1 Candidatus Odyssella sp. | reverse complement strand
CCGCCGGCCGGCACGATCTCGTCGCAGATCAGGCGGCCCTCGGGCGAGGCGCATTCGATGCGCTTTTCGTACATGATTCCCTGGCGCGCGAGCCGGTCGCCGACGAAGCGCGGCAGCCGCATGTTCGCCATGCCGGGGATGATGCCCTCCTTGCGCGCCGGCAGCGTCATGTAGGCGCCTTCCGCGGCGAGCACGTAGTCCATCACGAGCAGCAGCTGGCAATGGCCGCCGATCGCGAAGTCCTCCACCGCGGCGATCCACAGCTTCTCGGTGCCGAGGCCCAGGGTCTCGTCGGGCGGATCCTGCGGCCGCGTGATGCCGCGGTAGATCTTGTTGAGCATCGCCAGGTCGCGAACGATGTAGAAGATGTACGGCACCTTGCCCCAATAGAGGTAGGTGAGGTTGATGCCGGCGCCGAAGGCGCGGCGGCCGGTATATTTCGCGTGCGGCACCGGCCCGCCGCGCAGCACGCAGATGTTCGTGGCGGGATCGAGCAGGGCGAGGTCGACGGCGATCTCGAGCGGCGTCAGCGTCGTCGGGTCCTCGGCGTTGAGCGCCTCGGGGTTGCGGATCGTGACCGTGCTCACCGCGCCGCGGCGCTCGACGGTGGCGCGACCGAGATCGGCGCTCCCGGTCCGCTCGAACGCCGCGAGCCGCTCGCGCGATTCGGGCAGCGGCAGCATCATCGCGTGGCAGAGGTGCAGCGCCAGCGGCTCGTGGCGCATGAGCCGCGCGACGAACAGGCCGTGATCCAGCTCGATGCCCTCCTTGTCGGCCTGCTTCAGCGCGGCTTCGCGCGCGAGCGCGTCGCGCGTCGGCACCAGCCCGGGCACGAGCGCGGCGGCCTCCAGGATCAGGTGCTCGAGCCGCTCGTAGCGCGTGAGATCGCCGGTGAGTCGGCGGTAGATCGCCGGCACATGCGCGTCGAGAAACGCCACCCGCGCGCCGCGCGCCGCCTCGAGGATCGCCGCGGCGCGGCGCGCTTCGTCCGGGTTCCGCTTCGGCTTGGCCGGAAGCCGCGCGAGCGCCTCCTCGGCGCGCCGCCAATAGGCGCTGAAGGCCGCGCTGTCGGCATCGAAGCGGCCAGTCGGAACCGGCGCCTCGCCGGCGGGGCCGGCGGCGCGGGCGAGCGTGGCGGCTGACGTCATGGTGTTTTCTCCCGCGTATCCGGTCTCGGCTGGGTGTGGGCGTCGGGCTCGGCGAGGCCGCCGAAGCGCTGGAAGTAATAGGGCCGCGGCTCCGGCAGCGGGCCGTCGGCGGTTTCGAGCACGGCGGTGACGTGGCGTTCCGCCGCCGCCGCCACACGGCGATACAGGTTGCGGCAGAGCACGCGCGCCGATCCGCCCGCCCAGTCGGCCGAAAGCAGTTCGGCCGGCAATTCGGGATCGCGCAGGATGATGCGGCGATACTCGTGGATCAGCAGCACGCGCAGCACGAAGCAGGTCTCGGGCTCGGGATCGGGCGCCTTCTCGAGCGCCTGCCAGAGCGGGCGGAAGCGCTCGATGAACCGGCGATAGGCGGCGCGCAGCGCCTCGAGATCCCAGCACGACTGCAAGAGGCCGCGCGGCCGCTCCGGCGTCGCGGCCATGATCTCGACGCGATCGGCCACGCCGAGTTTCGCGAGCACGCGCTCGACGCCGGCGCGGTCGGGGCTCGGATGCGCGAAGACGCCGGGCGCCACCGCGCCGAAGCCGAGCCACGTCAATTCGCGGCGAAGCTGCAGCCGGGTGTCGCGGTCGATGCGGTCGTCGCCGCCGAGATTGGTGAGCACGAAGCGCCACAACCCGTCCCACGGCGTCGGGGTCGCGGCATAGATGCGGCGCGGCGGGTCGGCGACCAGCGCCTTGTGGCCGAAATCGGTGAGGCCGTAATAGCTGCGCCGCCCTTCGCGCGCGACCGCGAACCAGCCCTCGCGCGTGAGCCGCAGCACGCTGGTCCGCACGAGGCGCTCGTTGAGGCCGAGCGGCGCCACGAGCCGGATCAGGCTGCCGAGCCAGATGCCGGCGCCGTGCGGCGCCACGGCGTCGCCCCACACGGTCACGAGCAGAGACTTGGCGCGCGGCTTGAGGCGCCGCGGCAGCGCGGCGACGAGCGGCTTCAGGCGGCGGCTCTCATCCACCGCTGCAAACTCCGCCGGGCCGGGCTGGGCCGAAATCCGTCACATCATTCACTCGGTGGTGCGAAGCCGTATCGCGATGTCGGCAGCGCGCTTTTTCCACATTTGCCGCGGCGCCGGACGATTGGATACACTATTTTCCATCTCGGAGAAATATGTGTAGTATTTCCTGGGACCACGGGACGGCCGCGCGGTCCGCTGGCCGGAGATGGGCCGGGCGCGCCGCGGCGAAGTTGGGCTAAGATCGCCGCGGCCGGCCGGGCAAGAGCCGGAACGGCGGGAGGAGTTCCAGGGTGATGCGATGCTGACGATGAGTTCGGCGCTCGATCGCTGCCTGCGCCTCTACGGCGGGCGGCGTGCCATCGTCGATGCCGAAGGCACGTGGACGTGGACGGAGCATCTCGGGCGCGTGGCGCGCGCGGCCGCGATTCTCGCGGCGCGCGGCGTGAAGCCCGGCCAGCGCTTCGGCATCCTTTCGCGCAACACCTTCCGGCACTGCGAGCTGGTGCATGCCGGGTATTGGATGGGCGCGGTGCCGGTGCCGGTGAACATCCGCCTCGCCGCGCCCGAGATCGGCTTCATTCTCGAAGACGCCGGCGTGAAGGCGCTGGCGGTGGACGAGCCGTTCCTGCCGCTGGTGGCGCACGAGCGGATCGCGCCGTTCGCGAAGAACGCGTTCGCCGTCGCGCCGAAGCCGCTCGGCGGCGCGCTGCCGGACTACGAGGCGCTGCTGAAGGCCGCCGCGCCGCTGCCGCGCTTCGAAAGCGCGGAGAACGACGACGCGATCCTGCTCTATACCGGCGGCACCACCGGGCGCAGCAAGGGCGTGCGGCTCACGCACCGCAACGTCGTCTCCAACGGCATGCAGTGCGCGATGGAGATGGGCTTCCGCGGCAGCGACACCTATCTGCACATCGCGCCGATGTTCCATTCGGCCGATCTGCTCGGCACCGGCTTCACGCTGCTCGGCGCCGCGCACACCTTCCTCGCGCAGTTCTCGCCGAAGAACGTGATCTCTGCGTTCCAGGACCTCCGCGCCACCGCGGCGATGATGGCGCCGACGATGGTCATCATGACCCTGCAGGAGCTGAACCCGCGCGACTACGACCTCTCGTCGTTCCGCTGGATGCTCTACGGCAGCGCGCCGATGGCGCCGGAATGGATCGCGAAGACGATCGAGGCGTTTCCGAACGTCGCGGTGTGCCAGGGCTACGGCCTCACCGAAACCTCGCCGATCCTCACCTATCTCGATTTCGAGGAGCACAAGAAGGCGCTGGCGAGCGGGAACTACGAAGTCCTGAAGGCCGCCGGCCGGCCGATCGCCGGCGTCGACATGCGCATCCTCGACGACAAGGGCAACGAAGTGCCGCTCGGCGAGGCCGGCGAGGTCGTCGTGCGCGCGCCGAACGTCACCAAGGGCTACCTCAACCTGCCGGACGCGACCGCCGCCGCGATCCGCGACGGCTGGTTCCACACCGGCGACGTCGGGCGCATGGACGCGCAGGGCTTCATGTATCTGCTCGACCGCAAGAAGGACATGATCATCACCGGCGGCGAGAACGTCTACACGGTCGAGGTCGAGCAGGCGATCTACCAGCATCCGGCCGTGGCCGAATGCGCCGTGGTCGGCGTGCCCGACGAGAAATACGGCGAATCGCTGTTCGCGGCGGTCGTCACGCAGCCGGGCAAGTCGCTGACGAAAGAGCAGCTCATCGAGCATTGCCGCCAGCGCATCGGCGGCTACAAGGTGCCGCGCCAGATGGTGTTCCTGCCCGCGCTGCCGAAGAGCGCGATGGGGAAAATTCTCAAGACGGAGATCCGGAAGGAATACAGCGACCCGAGCAAGCGCGCGGGGTGA
>JAEULD010000190.1 GCA_016792765.1 Candidatus Odyssella sp. | reverse complement strand
CCGTTGTTGCGCAGCGTCATGTAGGCGCCGCCGGTCGCCGCCGTCGTCGCGCGCGCCCAGGGCTGCTCGACGACGACGTCGCCGAGCCGGTGGAACTCGTGCGCGGAGGCGGGCGCGGCCAGCAGCAGCGCGACGGCGGCGAACGCGGCGAGGCGCATGGAAGTCTCCGGCCGGGCGGCGCCGAAAGCGACGTTGCGCGTCAGAGCGGCCGCTTGAGATCGGCCGGCAGGTAGGATTGGTCGATCAGCGCGTTCCAGTCCACCGTGTCGGCCTCGATGACCCGCACGAGCTTCAGGCCGAGAATGTTGGCGGCCAGGCCTTCCTTGGTGAAATCGCCGCGGCTCCAGTATTTCTGCGCCGCCATGCGCGCGATCACCTGCTCGAGCAGCGGCAGCGGAACGCGCGCATAGGCCGGCGCGATCAGCGCGGCTGCCGCCTTGGGATCGGCGTAGATGTCGTCCACCGCCTTGCGGCGCGCGGCGATGACGGCGCGGATCTTGTCGGCGTTCTTCTCGGCATAGGCGCGCGTCGTGAAGCCCACGGTCTGCGCCAGCTGCGGGATGTGCTTCGCCAGGTCGACGACGACCTTGTAGTTCCTGGCCTCGCGCGAGAACAGCGGCTCGCCCAGGATCGCGGCGTCGACCGAGCCGTTCTTCAGCAGTACGAGCCCCTCGTTGATGCCGCCGGCGGCGACGAGCGTCACCTTGTCGATCGGCACGCCGGCATTCGAGAGCGCCATCTTCAGCATGAACTCGCTGCCGGATTTGGGCTGCGTGATCGCCACTTTGCGGCCGGCCAGTTCCTGAATCGACGCGATCTTGGAATCCGGCAGGCCGACGAAGACCGCGTCGGCCGCGCTGTCCACCGATGCGTTGACGATGACGACGTCGTTGCCGGCGTTCTTGGCGGCGATGATCGGCAGGATGCCGGCCTCGCCGTAGGGGAAGGCGTTGGCGAGCACGTTGCGCACGGCCGTGCCGCCGCCCGGCGAGGAGATGATGCCGTCGATGTCGAGTCCGGCGGCCTTGAAGTAGCCCTTCGCCATCGCGAGCGCGAACGGCATGCCGTAGAGGCCGGCGCCGTAATGCGTGATCGGGATGCTCTCGCCGGCGCGGGCGGGCAGGGCGGCGGCACACAGCAGTGCGGCCGCCGCGAGCGGTTTCAGACGATTCAGCATGGCATTCTCCCTCCGGATCGGGCGCGGCTTCAGGCGGCGGCGCTGGTCTTGCGGCGGTTGCGCTCCTCGAAGAACGCGATCTCGTCGGCGCCGAAAGCGGGCAGCGAGATCGTGAGCGCCACGAGCGGGGCGTCGGCCGCGATCTCCGCGCGCTCGCCGGCCGAAAGCTCGACGAGCGAATGGCGGCGCACCGGCGTTCCGCCGGCGCTGCCGGTCCCTTCGGTCACGAACAGGAAGCGCGGCGCCGCCGGCGCCGTCTCGGCCGTGCGCGCGCCGGCATCGAGCCGGATCTGCGCGATCTCGATGCGCCGCTCGGAGAAGCTCGCGATGTGGCGCCGCGCCACGCCGGCCGCGCCCGCATCGGGCAGCCAGGGGTAGTTGTCGGGGTTCATCAGCACCGGCGCCTCGTAGCGCGGCTTCGGATACTCGATCGGCCGGCCGTAGACGTGCTCCCAGATCGCCTCGTAGCCGTCCTGGTTCTTCTTCTGGCCCGGCGCGAGATTGGTTCCGGGATTGCGGAAGAACACGCCGTCCTTGAACGTTCCGAGCTTGGCCAGCTCGGCCGAGCCGGCATAGAGCTGGTCGTAGGAGAGATAGCCCCAGCCCGAGGGGCCGGCGAACTGGATCAGCACGATCTCCGAATCGGAGCTGTCGATCTGGTAGTAGCAGTTCTCCGGGTAGTAGCCGATCTGGCCGGGCGCGATCGTGTCGTCCTTGTTCTTGCCGAGGGCGCCGCTCAGGCCGAGCCGGATCTGCTCGAAATTGTGCCGGTGGCGCGGGCCGAAGAAGCGCCCGCCGGTCTTGGCGATCAGGAACTCGAAATTCTGCACGCCGCCGGGCTTGCCCTGCATCAGCCGCTTGAACTCGATGTCGCCTTCGCGGTGATTCGTGCGTGGCTTCTTGTACGGAACCTCGTCCGCGTGAACGATGCGCATGCGATCCTCCCTCGAGACGCGCAGGATAGCAGAGAAACGCGAGCGGGCGCGAGACGCGTCGGGCGAGGGCGCATTGCGCGGAACGCCGCCGCGCGCCCCGGCCGCGCCGCGGCTCAGGGCTTCTCGAGCGAATGCAGGATGCTGACGACGTGCGCGGGGAACTTGGTCTGGGCGGCCACCTTGGCGAGCGGCAGCTTGCCGCCGGCGTAGTCGTCCCAGAGGCCGAGCACTTTCGCGAAATCCTCGTCGGGGATTTTCTGCGTCTTCTCGTCGCCGGCCGAAACCACGTGCACGAACCCGCCCTTCGCCGCCACGACGATGAACTTGTCCTCGCCATAGCCCTGGTCGGCGGTCCAGGTCTGCACCGGCGTGTCGGGTTTGATGCGCTTCTTGAGCAGGTTCCAGACTTCTTCGAGGGTCATGATGCTTCCGGATTCGAGGAGAGGGGGCGGTGACCGCGGCGGGAAGGCGGGCAGCTTAGTCTCGCCGGCGGCGCTGTCCAACGTCGAGCGTCCGCGGAATGGCAGCGGTCCGGTCGCGCGGGATCGCGGCGAAACGCGCGTTTGATCCAGGTCAAAGCCGCCGGTCCGGAATTAGTCAGTATACGGATTAATTTGGGTCCGGCGGTCGGGAGGAATGCGATGGCGAGGGGCGCCAAGATCATCGTCGCCGGCGGCGGCATCGGCGGCCTGTCCGCCGCGCTCGGCCTCGCCACGCGCGGCTGTCGCGTCACCGTCCTCGAACAGGCCGACGCCTTCGGCGAAATCGGCGCGGGCATTCAGATCGGGCCGAACGCGTTTCATGCCATGGATTGGCTCGGCGTCGGCGAGGCGGCGCGCCGGAAGGCCGTCTATATCGACAAGCTGGTGATGATGGACGGAATGAGCGGCGAGGAGATCGCCCACATTCCGGTGGACGAACCGTTCCGCAAGCGCTTCCGCAACCCCTACGCCGTGATCCATCGCGCCGATCTGCATGGCGTTCTGCTCGATGCCTGCCGGGCGCGCAGCGACATCGCGCTGGTCACCCGGGCGCGCGTGGTCGGCTACGCCAACGATCGCGCCGGCGCGTCGGTGCGCACGGAAAAAGGCGACGCGTACGCCGGAGACGCCGTGATCGGCTGCGACGGCATTCGCTCCAGGATCCGCGAGCAGGTCACCGGCGGCGACGCGATTCGCCTGTCGGGCCACGTCGCCTATCGCGCCGTGCTGCCGATCGAGAAAATGCCGGAAGACTTGCGCTGGAACGCCGCCACGCTGTGGGCGGGGCCCAAGTGCCACATGGTTCACTACCCGCTTCAGGGATGGAAAACCTTCAACCTGGTGGCGACGTTCCAGACCGAAGTGGACGCGGTGGGCGTCAGCGAGGCCGGCACGCGCGAGGAGATCCTGTCGCGCTTCGGCAACGTCGTGCAGCGCGCGCGCAAGCTGCTGGAAGTTCCCACCGAGTGGCGCCGCTGGGTGCTCGGCGACCGCGAGCCGATCGAGAACTGGACCGACGGCCGCGTGACCCTGCTCGGCGACGCCGCGCACCCCACCCACCAATATTTCGCGCAAGGCGCCTGCATGGCGATGGAAGACGCCGTGTGCCTCGCCGACAAGTTCGACAAGACCAACGGCGATCTCGACGCGGCGTTCCAGGCCTACCAGCACGACCGCATCATTCGCGCCTATCGCGTCGTGCTGTCGTCGCGGATGCTGGGCCGCGTCTATCACGCCGAGGGGGTCGAGCGGAAAATCCGCAACTCCGTTCTCGGCGCCAAGACACCCGAAGAATTCTACGACGGCTTGCAATGGCTTTACGGCGGCAACGGCTTGACGCCTTAGCGGTGGAGGAAAACGGCATGAGCGGGCTCGGCACCATCGACGAACTGCCCCCCGACTATCGGCAGGCCCTGTCGGCCAGCAACGTGCTGCCGCTGTGGCCGAGTCTGCGGGCGGCGCTGCCCTACGACAAGCCGGCGCGGCGCGCGCGCCCGGTGGCGTGGCGTTATCGCGACTTGCGGCCCGCGCTGCTCAGGGCGGGCGAGCTCACGCCGATCGAAAAGGCCGAACGCCGCGTGCTGGTGCTGTCCAACCCCGGCCTCGGCCCCGACGCGATGCGCGCGGCGCCCGCCATCTTCATCGGGCTGCAACTCATCCTGCCGGGCGAGTTCGCGCCCAATCACCGCCACAGCCCGAGCGCGGTCCGGTTCGTGATCGAGGGCAAGGGCGGCTACACCGTCGTGCAGGGCGAGAAGCTGCCGATGGAGAAGGGCGATCTCATCCTGACGCCGTCGGGGCTCTGGCATCAGCACGGGCACGAAGGGAAAGAGCCGGTGATCTGGCTCGACGCCCTCGATCTGCCGACCATCAACACGCTCGAAGCCTCCTACTGCGTCGAAGGCGAGCCGCAGGCGATCCGCAACGAGCCGGACGCCTCGCAGACGCGCTTTCGCCGCGCCGGCCTGCTGCCCTATCAGGCGCTGGAAACGGCGCCGGCGCGATACCCGCTGCTGCGCTATCCCTGGCGCGAGGTGCGCGAGGCGCTGCATTCGCTGTCCGGCGTCACGCCGACGGGCAAGGCGGTGCAGCTCGCCTACGTCAATCCGGAGACGGGCGCCGAGTGCATGCCGATCCTCGGCTTCTCGGCGCTGATGCTGCGGCCGGGCGAGACCGTGGCGCCGCCGCGGCGCTCGACCTCGGCGGTGCTCCACGTCGTCGAGGGCGAGGGGGAGGCCGAAATCGACGGCGAGACGCTGGCCTGGTCGGAGAGCGACACGATCGCCGTGCCGACGCATGCGGACGTGCGGCTCGCCAATCGCAATCCGCGCAAGCCGACCTATCTGTTCCAGGTCGACGATGCGCCGCTGCAGAAAAAGCTCGGCTTCTACGAAGTGCTGAACTGAGCGCGCACGCGCCGGCGCCGCGGGCGCGCGGCTCCGGCTCGCAGGAACGCCAGCCCGGCCTCCGTTCTACGCCCGCTTCCTCTCCCGCCGCTCGCGCAGGAACGGCGCGAGGTATTGGCCGGTGAAGCTGGCCTTGGCGCGCGCCACGTCTTCGGGCGTGCCGGCGGCCACGACGCGGCCGCCCTTGTCGCCGCCTTCGGGGCCGAGATCGACGATCCAGTCGGCGGTCTTGATCACCTCGAGATTGTGCTCGATGACGATCACGGTGTTGCCGGTCGCGACCAGCTCGTGCAGCACTTCCAGCAGCTTCTTCACGTCCTCGAAATGCAGGCCGGTG
>JAEULD010000172.1 GCA_016792765.1 Candidatus Odyssella sp. | reverse complement strand
CTTCGGATTGCACACGAAGAACACGGCATCGCCATCCTTCAAGCCCATCGCGGATTTGAGCCGCGCGAGCCGCGCTTCGTCCAGGAACTTGGCGATCGGCCCCTTGCCGGCGCCGCCTTCGAGCACGATGTAGCCGAGGCCGCCCTGCCCCTGCTCGCGCGCCCAGTCGTTGAGCTTGTCGAACCACGAGCGCGGCTGCGATGCGGCGCCCGGCGCCGGGATCGCGCGCACCACCGAGCCCTTCTCGATCGCGCCCGCGAAGATCTTGAAGCCGGTGCCGCGCCAGATCTCGGTCACGTCGGCGATGACCAGCGGGTTGCGCAGGTCCGGCTTGTCGGCGCCGTATTTCAGCATCGCCTCGTCGAACGGGATGCGCGGGAACGGCGGCTTCGTCGTCGCCCACGGCTTGTCCTTGGCGAAGCCCGCGAACTCCTCGAACACGCCGGCCAGCACCGGCTCGATCGCCGCGAACACGTCGTCCTGCGTGACGTAGCTCATCTCGAAATCGAGCTGGTAGAACTCGCCCGGCGAGCGGTCGGCGCGGCCGTCCTCGTCGCGGAAGCAGGGCGCGATCTGGAAGTAGCGGTCGAAGCCCGAGACCATCAGCAGCTGCTTGAACATCTGCGGGGCCTGCGGCAGCGCGTAGAACGTGCCGGGATGCACGCGGCTCGGCACGAGGTAGTCGCGCGCGCCCTCGGGGCTCGAGGCGGTCAGGATCGGCGTCTGGAACTCGGTGAAGCCCTGCTCGATCATGCGCCGGCGGATGCTGGCGATCACCTGCGCGCGCAGCATGATGTTGCGATGCACCTTCTCGCGGCGGAGGTCGAGGAAGCGGTAGCGCAGCCGCACCTCCTCGCCGTAGTCCATGTCGCTGTTGACCTGGAGCGGCAGCGCGTCGGCGGCGCTTTCCACCTTCGCGTCCTCGACGCGCAGCTCGACCTCGCCTGTCGGGATGCCGGCGTTGATCGTCTCGGCGCTGCGCTTCACGACCTTGCCGGTGAGCGTCAGCACGGTCTCGAGCTTCGCCTCGTCGAGCACCTTGAAGACGGCGCTGCCGGTGTCGGCGACGCATTGCGTGATGCCGTAATGGTCGCGCAGATCGACGAACAGCAGATTGCCGTGGTCGCGCTTGCGGTGGACCCAGCCCGAGAGGCGCGCCGGCGCCCCGGCATGGGACGCGCGCAATTGGCCGCAAGTGTGGGTGCGATAGGGATGCATCGGCAGGCTCGGGATGGGTCGGAGAATGGCTGGGAGCGCGCGAAAAGGCACGCGGCTCGCCGCTTTGTCAAGGCGCCGGAATCATGGACCCCGCCGCGCCATTCAAGGCTGATCGGCGGGGTCCTCGACATGGTGTCGATGGTCCGGCAGGAGCCGGATGAGATATCGCGTGCCCGGAAGTGGCCGGCTTCCCGGCTACACGTTGGGTCTTGCTGAATTGTCGGAAACGGCTCGCGTCTTCGCGACCAAGCCTGGCTTCATGCAGCTGCGGGTCAACGAGCCGCGGGCCTCGTCCTCTGACGAGGCCCAGGTTTTATGCCCGGTGGAGTCATACCGCGGGGCACTCCCTGGTGAGGTTCCTCGTTTCGCAGCGCGATCACGGGACGCAATGCGTCCGTGCGATTACGCTGCGAGACCGAATCTATGCCGATCGCGCGGCAGTGCAAGTCCGTAATTGTCGCGACGCCGGGGAACAGGCGCGGGGAAGCGCTCGTAGCGCCGAATTCTTTCCGCTCTTCGGACTAGGTGCCCGCGAACACCGCGCGCACGAACTCGCGATAGAGCATGATCTGGCGCGGCAGCGCGTCTTTCTCCTTGAGCGTCTTCGACAGGATGATGCCGCCGTCCACGAGCGCCGAGAGCATGTCGGCCATGCCGTCGAGGTCCACGCCGATGCGCGGCGGATAGCGCGCGGCGATCTCGTCGAGCCGCACGCGGAAGAAGCGGCGCCAGCGCCGCACCGCGTCGGCGCTGAGCGCGCGCACCTCGCGGTTGAACAGCTGATCCTGATACGTGTAGGACGCGATCAGGCAGCCGGGATGGCCCTTCGGCAGGTCGGACACGAGTTCCGCCAGCATCTTCAAGCCGACCAGGAAGCCGTGCAGCGGATCCTCGTTGAGCTCACGCGCGCGGCCGAAGAGATCGTCGAACAGCGCCGTTTCGCGCGCGATGTAGCGCTCGAGCAGCGCCTTGGCGAGCGCGCCCTTGTCGCGGAAGTGGTAGAAAAAGCCGCTCTTGGTGATGCCCGCGCCGGCGATCAGCTCCTCGATCGAGGTCGCGGCGAA
>JAEULD010000146.1 GCA_016792765.1 Candidatus Odyssella sp. | reverse complement strand
TGCCTCGCCGGCGGCAAGCGGCTGCGCCCGTTTCTCGTGCTGGAGAGCGCGAAGCTGTTCGACGTGCCGCGACCGCGCGCGCTGCGCGCCGCGGCGGCCATCGAATTCGTGCACTGCTATTCGCTCGTCCACGACGATCTGCCGGCGATGGACGACGACGATCTCCGCCGCGGCCGCCCGACGACGCACCGGCAGTTCGACGAGGCGACGGCCATACTCGCCGGCGACGCGCTCTTGACCCTCGCCTTCGAAGTGCTGGCCCATACCGACACCCATCCCCAGGGCGGCGTCCGCGCCGAGCTGGTGGCGGCGCTCGCCGCCGGCGCCGGCGCGCAAGGCATGGTGGGCGGGCAGATGTTCGACCTCGAGGCCGAGCAGCACGGCCGCACCTATTCGCTGGCCGACATCACGCGGCTGCAGTCGATGAAGACCGGCCGGCTCATCGCGTTTTCGTGCCAGGCCGGCGCGATTTTGGGCGAGGCTTCGGCCGATGCGCGCCGCGCGCTGGCCGCCTACGCCGAGGATCTCGGCCTCGCGTTCCAGATCGCCGACGACCTGCTCGACGCCGAAGGCACCGAGGCCGAGGTCGGAAAGAAGGTCGGCAAGGACGCCGCCGCCGGAAAAGCCACGTTTATCACGCACTTAGGCATCGAGGGCGCGCGCCGCCGGGCGGCCGCGCTGGCTTTACAAGCCGCTAAGCATCTGGATTTATACGGCACAAGGGCTCAGATACTGACAAGTGTCGCGCGGTTCGTCGTAGAGCGGCGCGCCTGAGCGTGCGTACACAATCCAAGCGATCTCTTCGGGGACTTGGGTGGGAGATAAAGCGTTGGCCGAAAGCAAGACTCCACTGCTCGACCGCGTGCGCAGCCCCGCAGAGCTGCGCAAGCTGGATGCGAAGCAGCTGCGCCAATTCGCCGACGAATTGCGCATCGAGACGATCGACGCCGTGTCGAAGACCGGGGGGCATCTCGGGGCCGGCCTGGGCGTCGTCGAGCTCACCACCGCGGTGCATTACCTCTTCAACACGCCGGACGACATCCTGATCTGGGACGTCGGCCACCAGTGCTATCCGCACAAGATCCTGACCGAGCGGCGCGACCGCATCCGCACGCTGCGGACCGGCGGCGGCCTATCCGGCTTCACGAAGCGCGCGGAGAGCAAGTACGACCCGTTCGGTGCCGCGCACAGCTCCACCTCGATCTCCGCGGGCCTCGGCTTCGCCGTCTCGCGCGACCTCCAGGGCAAGAAGAACAACGTCATCTGCGTGATCGGCGACGGCGCGATGAGCGCCGGCATGGCCTACGAGGCGATGAACAACGCCGGCGCGATGGATTCGCGCCTGATCGTGATCCTCAACGACAACGACATGTCGATCGCGCCGCCGGTGGGCGCGCTCTCGGCCTATCTCTCGCGCCTCATCTCGTCGCGCAGCTACCGCTCGATCCGCCACCTGAGCAAGATCGTCGCCGAGAAGTTCCCGCGCCCGCTGCGCAAGGCGGCCGAGCGCGCCGAGGAATACGCGCGCGGCCTGCTGACGGGCGGCACGCTGTTCGAGGAGCTCGGATTCTATTACGTGGGCCCGATCGACGGCCACAATCTCGACCACCTCGTGCCGGTGCTGAAGAACGTGCGCGACGACAAGGAGGGCGGGCCGATCCTCGTCCACGTCGTCACGCAGAAGGGCAAGGGCTACCCGCCCGCCGAAAGCTCGGCCGACAAGTATCACGGCGTGAACAAGTTCGACGTGATCACCGGCCAGCAGGTGAAGGCGCCCGCCAACGCGCCGACCTACACGAAGGTGTTCGCCGAGGCGCTCATCAAGGAAGCGAAGAAAGACGACAAGATCGTCGCCATCACCGCCGCGATGCCGTCGGGCACCGGCCTCGACCTCTTCGGCAAGCAGTTCCCGAAGCGCACCTTCGACGTCGGCATCGCCGAGCAGCATGCCGTGACCTTCGCGGCCGGCCTCGCCGCCGACGGCATGAAGCCGTTCTGCGCGATCTATTCCACGTTCCTGCAGCGCGGCTACGACCAGGTGGTCCACGACGTCGCGATCCAGCAATTGCCGGTGCGCTTTTGCATGGACCGCGCCGGGCTCGTCGGCGCCGATGGGCAGACGCATGCCGGCGCGTTCGACAGCGCCTATCTCGGCTGCCTGCCCGGTTTCGTGCTGATGGCGGCGGCCGACGAGGCCGAGCTCGTGCACATGATCGCGACGCAGGCGCGGCTCGACGATGCGCCTTCGGCGGTGCGCTATCCGCGCGGCGAAGGCGTCGGCGTGGAAATGCCGCAGGACGGCGTGCCGCTGCCGATCGGCAAGGGCCGCGTCATCCGCGAGGGCACGGCGATCGCGATCCTGTCCTTCGGCACGCGCCTCGCCGAGGCGCTCAAGGCCGCCGACGAACTGGCGGCGCGCGGCCTCTCGACGACGGTGGCCGATGCGCGCTTCCACAAGCCGCTCGACACCGACCTCGTCGCGCGGCTCGCGCGCGAGCACGAGGTTCTGATCACGCTCGAGGAGGGCGCCATCGGCGGCTTCGGCGCGCATGTGCTGCACTACCTCGCGCATGCCGGCCTGCTCGATCGCGGCCTGAAGATCCGCCCGATGGTGCTCCCCGACTCGTTCCAGGAGCACGACAAGCCCGAGAAGCAGTACGACGAGGCCGGCCTCAACGCGAAGCAGATCGTGGCCCAGGCCCTGCTCGCCCTCGGCGCCGCGGAAAAGGCGGCGGTCATCAGGCCGGTGAGGGCGTAGCGGCCGCATCGCATCGCGCACTTCGCGCGGCTGCGGCGTGGAGGGTTCCTGTCGCCGTTGCCGCACGATCCCTCCGCCTTGCGAGCCGAACGCGGATCGCTCCGGTCGGGATGACGGGTCCATGAGCGCGTGCGGGAGTTGAAGGCAGCGGGCGCGGCTTTCCTCCGCCGCCGCGGCGACTATATTCACGCGACCCATGCCGAAAGGATCCACCATAGCCGCCGCGGGCCACGAGCCTGCGCGCCGCGGACTTCTGCGTGCCGAGCTCGCCGCCACGGTGAAGCTCGCGCTGCCGATGGCGCTGACACAGCTCGGCCAGGTGGCGATGCTGACGACCGACGTCGTGCTGCTGGGGCGTCTCGGCGCCGACGTGCTGGCGGCGGCGGCGCTCGGCATGAACGTCTTCTTCGTGTTCTTCATCTTCGGCCTCGGCCTCGTGACGGCGACCGCGCCGCTGGCGGCGCAGGCGCACGGCGCCGGCGATGCGCGCGGCGTGCGCCGCGTGACGCGTATGGGGCTTTGGGCCGCGCTCATCGTGGGTGCGCCGGCGAGCGCGATCCTGGCCTTCGCCGAGCCGATCCTCGTCGCGGTGGGCCAGGAGGCGAAGCTCGCCGCCATCGCCGGCGAATACGTCTCGACCCTCCTCTGGTGCATGATCCCGGGCATCGGACTCATCGTGCTGCGCAATTTCGTCTCGTCGCTCGGCCATCCGCGCTCGGCGATGTGGGTGATGCTCGCCGGCATCCCGCTCAATGCGCTGTTCGTCTATGCGTTCGTGTTCGGCCATTTCGGCATGCCGCAGCTCGGCATCGCCGGCGCCGGGCTCGCGACGGCGCTGGTGCAGCTGGCGATGTTCCTGGCCCAGCTCGCGATCGCCCTTTGGGCGAAGCCGTTCCGCGACTATCGCATCCTCGACGGCTTCTGGCGCGCCGATTGGCGGCGGCTCGGCCAGATCTTCGCGCTCGGGACGCCGATTGCGGTCTCGATCCTCCTGGAAATGGGCGTGTTCGTGGCCGCCGTGATGATCATGGGCTGGCTCGGCACGGTGCCGCTCGCCGCGCACCAGATCGCGATCCAGATCGCGTCGATCACCTTCATGATCCCGTTCGGCATCGCGCAGGCGGCGACGGTCCGAGTCGGCCACGCGGTGGGCCGCGGCGACCGCGCCGGCGTGCGCCGCGCCGGCTGGACCGCGGTGGCGCTCGGCGTGGCGTTCATGGCGGCGATGGCGGTGCTGCTGTTCGCGGCGCGGTTCGATCTGCCGAAGCTGTTCCTCGATCCTGCCGCCGCGAACGGCGCCGAGGTAGTGGTGCTCGCGGCCACGCTGCTGATCTATGCCGCGCTGTTCCAGATGTTCGACGGCGCGCAGGCGATCGCGATGGGCTCGCTGCGCGGCCTGAGCGACGCGCGTATCCCGATGCTGATCGCCGGCTTCAGCTATTGGGTGGCGGGTTTCACCCTCGCCTACCTGCTCGGCATCGGCGCCGGGCTCGGCGCGGTCGGCATCTGGATCGGGCTCGCCACCGGCCTCGCGCTCGCGGCGATCCTGCTTTCGCTGCGCTTCCAGAGCCGCGCGCGCCGGGGCTATCTTCCCGAGGTAAACGTCTCCCATACGTAGGGGCGGGTCCCCGACCCGCCCGTCTCGACGCCGCGTCAATGCGGGCGGTTCTCGCTGGGCGGCACCGCGGGCGGGTCGGGGACCCGCCCCTACGAAATCGCGGACCTGTTCATCGAGATGCCCAAACAGCGCGTGGATCAGCTTCTCGTCGAACGCGGCCTGGCCGAAAGCCGGGCGAAGGCGCAAGCGCTGGTGATGGCCGGGCTGGTGTTCAGCGGCGAGAAGCGCATCGACAAGCCCGGCGCGGCGCTGGCGGCCGAGGCGCCGCTGTCCGTCAAGGGCAAGCCGCATCCCTGGGTGTCGCGCGGCGGCGTGAAGCTCGCGCATGCGCTCGAGCATTTCGGCATCGACCCGGCTGGCCAGGTCTGCCTCGATGTCGGCGCCTCCACCGGCGGCTTCACCGAGGTCTTGCTCGCGACAGGCGCCGCCAAGGTCTACGCGGTCGATGTCGGCCACGGCCAGCTCGACTGGAAGCTGCGCGAGGACAAGCGCGTCGCCGTCGTCGAGCGCACCAATGCGCGCCATCTCACGCGAGAATTGGTCCCGGAGGCTGTCGACCTCGTGGTTTGCGATGCGAGCTTCATCGGCCTGCGCACCGTGCTCCCGGCACCGCTGGCGCTGACCAAGGCGGCGGCCGCGCTCGTCGCGCTGATCAAGCCGCAATTCGAAGCCGGGCCCGGCCAGGTGGGCAAGGGCGGCATCGTGCGCGACGACGCCGTGCGCGCCGAAGTTTGCGAAACGATAAGCGCCTGGCTCGCCGCCCAGCCCGGCTGGCGCGTACTCGGCATCGTCCCGAGCCCGATCGAAGGCGCCGACGGCAACAAGGAATTCCTCATCGCCGCGCGGAAATCGAATTGAACCGCGGCGGACAACGAGGGCACGGAGCCGAAGGCTTGCGCGCCTCCGGCGCGCGCGAATTTTTCTCTGTGTCCGCCGTGCCCACTGTGGTTATTGCTTCTCTTCGATGACATCCGACACCGACATCGAGCTCACGATCGAGGGGCTGGGCGCGCGCGGCGACGGCATTGCGTCGTTCGAGGGCGAGCGCGTGATCGTGCCGCTGGCCGCGCCCGGCGACCGCGTGAAGGCGCGGCTTTCGCGCGACAAGGACGGGCGGCTGATGGGCCGCGTCCGCGCGATACTGGCGCCCGGCCCCGCGCGCGCGGCGCCGCCCTGCCCCCATTTCGGCGATCACCCGCACGGCGGCTGCGGCGGATGCGCGCTGCAGCACCTGGCACCCGAGGCCTATCGCGACTGGAAGCTGAAGCAGCTCGAGGCCGCGCTCGCGCGTCACGAAATCCGCGCGGACTCGATCGAGCCGATCGCGATTTCCCCGCCCGCGAGCCGGCGCCGGGTCGATCTCACCGCTTCGCGCAGGAAAGAGGGCGTGATCCTCGGCTTCAACGCACGCGGCAGCCACCGCGTCGTCGACCTCGCCGGTTGCCCCGTGTTGCGGCCGGGACTCGCGGCGCTGTTCGAGCCGCTCCGCGCGCTGCTGGCGCCGCTGATGAAGCCGGGCGACAGCGCCGAGGCGCGCCTCGCCGCCACCGACAGCGGCGCCGATCTGCTGCTCGTGACCGCGATCGAAATGGGTGTCGGCGCGCGCGAGCGTATCGCCGCCTTCGCCGCGCAGTACGATATTGCCCGCGTCGCGCGCGCGCACCCGAAGCATGGCGGCGCCGAGACGCTGCTCGAACGCCGGCCGGTGCGGATGATGGTGGGCGGCGCGCCGGTGCCGCTGCCGCCCGGCGCGTTCCTGCAGGCGACGGCCGAGGGCGAGGCCGCGCTGCGCGACTTCGTCGTGGAGGCGGCGTCGGGCGCGCGCCGCGTCGCCGATCTTTATGCCGGCATCGGCACCTTCGCGTTTCCGCTCGCCGCTGTCGCGGCCAAGGTGCACGCGGTCGAGCGGGACAGGGCCGTGGTCGCGGCGATCGAGGCCGGCGCGCGCGCCGCGATGCGCGCCAACGTCACCGCCGAGGCGCGCGATCTCGACAAGCGCCCGCTCGACGCCGGTGCGCTCGGCGCGTTCGACGCCGTGGTGTTCGATCCGCCGCGCGCCGGCGCCCCGGCCCAGGCGATGGCGCTCGCGGAAAGCAAAGTGCCGCGCGTGATCGCCGTATCGTGCAACCCCGGCACGTTCGCGCGCGATGCCCGCATGCTGCTCGATGGCGGCTATCGCCTCGCACGGTTGAGGCCGGTGGACCAGTTTCTCTGGTCCACGCATCTTGAACTGGCCGCGCTGTTCCTCCGTTGACATCGGTGCGCGTTGTGCACGAAGCCGGGCCGGAGGTCGGCCGCGACGGGTTTGCCGCACCTTTCCCCAGGCCCCGCTTTTCCATTGGCAAACCCTTGGCTTCTCTGGTAAATCGTCACGAGCCCTCGTGAAAAGGCGCTATCCGGGAGTGGCCGAGAACGGCCAAGGGCGCCAAGCGGTGTGCGGCGAGGGCAGACGGTCCGCATAACAGCGTCGAGACCGCACTGAGCGCAAACGGAGCCATTGTCGGAGTTATCGCAGAACGGACGGCCGCTCGCCTATCGGCGCGCGGCGCGCTGTCTCCGCGGAAGACTGGCCCGCGCCCGCCGCAGCGTGCCCAAAACTAAGGAAAACTGTTCAATCACAAAGGATTAGGTTCATGCGCCGACGGGGCAGAGGCCAGCATCACAGGAAGCCGGGCCAGCATCATCACCATCATCACCAGGGCCGTAACCAGACCTTCGACAGCAACGGCCCGGGCGTCCGTCTGCGCGGCACGGCCCACCAGATTTACGAGAAGTATCTGACGCTTGGGCGCGATTCGGCCGCCTCCGGCGACCGCATCATGTCGGAGAACTACTTCCAGCACGCGGACCACTACTACCGCCATATCCTGGCCAATCAGGGCCCGCTGGAGGAATTCCGCGAGCGGACCGAGGGCCAGGACGGCGAGTTGGAGACGGAGGGCAACGGCTACGGCCAGGGCGATCAGCCGGCCGCCGGCGAAGGGCAGCAGCCGCAAGGAGGCTATGCCTCGAGCGTGCCGCAGACCCAGGCCCTCAACGGCGGCGCGGCGAGCCAGGGATCGACCCTTCCCGGCGGCAGCCAGCCGCGCGGCGAAAACCCGCGTGACGGTCGGCCCGACGAACGCCGCGGCGACGAACGGCGCGGCGACGAGCGCCGCCCCGACGACCGCGGCGACGGCCAGCAGGGCGGATCCGGCCAGCATCATGGCGGGTTCCGCCGCGACCGGTTCAACCGGCGCTTCCGCAACCGCGACGATCGCCCCTATCAGGACCAGGGCGAGCGCGGCGACCGCGGCGGCGAGCGGCGGGAAGGCCGCGAGGATCGCCCGCGCGACGAGCAGCGGCACCGGGACGGCAACCGCGAGGATCGCCCGCGCGAGGATCGCGGCCGCGACCATCGGGGGCCGCGCCGCGAAGACGACGCGTTCGAGCCGCCCGCGTTCCTGAAAGCGGAGCGCCCGGCCGGCGAGACGCCGCCGCGCGATCCTTTCAACCGCGAAGAAGAATAGGTTCGGCCGAATTCGGCCGGAGAATGCGCGCCGCCGGCTGCCCCCGGCGGCGCGTTTCGTTTTCTCACGCCCAGCCGAGCGCCAGGCCGGGGGCGACCGGGCCGCCCGCGACGACCCGCGCGTAGACGCCCATTTCGACGTGGCCGAAGCGATCGGCGAGGCCGCGCAGCGCGCGCAGATCGCGCATCGCGCTGGCGGGATTCACTTCGATAGCCGCGCAACGCTCGATCGGCTCGACGATTTCGAGGCGCGCGCCGCCAGCCTTCAGCACGCGGCCGACCCAGTCTCGCTCGGCCCAGGCCGGCACTCCTTCGACGTGGAAATTCGCGCGGAAGCGCAGCGCATCGACCGGCGCGTCGAGCGCCTCTTCCAGCGCCGCCACGCTGCCGAGGTTGACCAGCGAGACGTATGGGCCGTCGACGTCGGTCATCGCGCCTTCCGTCCCGTCGCCGTGCGCGCCGGCCGCGACGAGATCGACTCCGCCGGGCGCGTCCGCCCTGAGCATGCCGGCCGCCGCCGCCTCCAGCCTGGCGCGATCGTCCGCGATCTCGGGAACGCCCCGCGCGATCTCGCGCCCGCCGGCGGAGAGCGACAGCAGGCCGCGCGCGTCGTCGTAGCGCGCGGCGAGCCGCGCCGCCGAGGCGTGGCGGAACAGCGCGATGCAGCGCGATTTCGGCCGCCAGCCCGCCTCCGGCCGCGGCGCGCCCGGCGCCCCCGGCAGCAACGCGTAGCGGCGGTCGCCGGCGAGGCAGCGCCCGGCAACGAGAGCCGCACCGGCCAATGCCTCGCCGCCCAGCGATTTCACCGGGTATCGGCGGATGGCGGCGATGCGCAGGGTCAGATGCGCCCCTCTTCGGCCGCGTGGCAGGCGACCTCGGCCCAGCCGTTGCCGGCGCGCGCGCGCTTGAGCTCGGGCCGCTCGGTGCGGCAGCGCTCGTTCGCGAAGGGGCAGCGCGGATGGAACGCGCAGCCAGGCGGCGGATTGAGCGGATTGGGCACTTCGCCCGCCAGCGGCTCGCGGTCGCGGCGCGGCTTCAGCGGATCGGGGATCGTCTCGAGCAGCAGCCGCGTGTAAGGGTGGCGCGGCGCCGCGAACAGGGTATCGGCATCGGCGATCTCGGCGATGCGTCCGAGATACATGACCGCGATGCGGTCGGCCATGTGGCGCACGACGGCGAGGTTGTGGCTGATGAAAAGATAGGTCAGCCCCATCTCGCGCTGCAGATCGCGCATGAGGTTCAGGATCTGCGCCTGCACCGAGACGTCGAGCGCCGAGGTGGGCTCGTCGCACAGCAGCAGGCGCGGCTTGCTCGACAGCGCGCGCGCGATCGAGATGCGCTGGCGCTGCCCGCCCGAGAATTCGTGCGGATACTTCTCGCCGTCGATCGGCGCGAGGCCGACATGGGTGAGCAGCTCGGCCACCTGGCGATCGATCTCGGCGCGATTCCGGACCAGGCCGAACGCGCGGATCGGCTCCGCGATGATGTCGCGCACGCGCCAGCGCGGATTCAGGCTCGCCATCGGATCCTGGAAGATCATCTGGAGCTGGCGGCGGATCTGGCGGCGCTCGGCCTTGTCTTTCGCATGGACGGCGTCGAGGCCGTCGATGCGGATCGTGCCCGCCGAGGGGCGGTAGAGGCCCGCCACGAGGCGCGCCACGGTGGACTTGCCGCAGCCCGATTCGCCGACCACGGCGAGCGTGCGCCCGGCAGGTATCGAGAAACTCACGCCGTCGACGGCCTTCAGCAGGCGCGGGCGCTTGCGGCCGAGCAGGCGCTCGACCCACGGGGCCGCGACCCGGAAGTAGCGCGCGAGGCCCTCGACCTCGAGCAGCGGGCGGCCGGCGGACGCGGCCGGGCGTTCGGGAAGGCGATCGGCCTCAGGCATGCGCCTTCTCCCAGCGCTTGTCGTATTGGAAGCAGGCGCTTTGCGTTTCGTCGGCGGGGTAGAGCTCGGGGCGCTCCGCGCGACAGAGGTCGCGCGTGTGGATGCAGCGCGGCGCGAACGCGCAGCCCTTCGGCACCGCGCCGGGCCGCGGCATCGCGCCCTTGATCTGCGGCAGCTTGTCGAGCCGGCGTTCCACGGTGGGGATCGAGCCCATGAGGCCGGCCGAATAGGGATGCTTCGGCCGGTTGACGACCGCCGCCACCGGCCCGATCTCGGCGACGCGCCCGGCATACATGACCGCGACGCGGTCGGCCGTCTCGGCGATGACGCCCATGTCGTGCGTGATCAGCAGGACCGCCGTGCGGTGCTCGCGGCAAAGCCGCTTCAGGAGCGCGATGATCTGCGCCTGGATCGAGACGTCGAGCGCCGTCGTGGGTTCGTCGGCGATCACGAGCACCGGCTCGGCGCAGAGCGCCAGCGAGATCACGACGCGCTGGCGCATGCCGCCCGAGAATTCGTGCGGATAGGCATTGAGCCGGCTCTCGGCGGCCGGAATGCCCACTTGCTTCAGCAGGTCGACCGCGCGCGCCTCGGCCTGGCGCGTGGTGAGGTTCGTGTGCGTCTGGATGGTTTCGACGAGCTGGCGGCCGATCGTGTAGAGCGGGTTCAGCGAGGTGAGCGGATCCTGGAAGATCGTGCCGATGCGCGCGCCGCGAATCTTGCGCATCTCCTCGCGCGGCAGGTTGTCGATGCGCCGCCCTTCGAGCGTGATCGTGCCGGCCGCGATGCGCGCCGGCGGCTCGAGCAGCCCGATGATCGCGAGGCCCGAGATCGACTTGCCGGCGCCCGACTCGCCGACGAGGCCGAGGACTTCGCCCTGGGCGATGTCGAACGAGACGCCGTCGAGGATCGTGAGCAGCCCGCGCCGCGTCGGTATCTCCACCTTCAGATCGCGGACTTCGAGCAGGGCCATCGGACTACCGGAGCTTGGGGTTGAGGGCATCGCGCAGCCAATCGCCCAGGAGATTCACGGCCAGGACCAGCACCGCCAGCATGATGCCGGGCGAGACCGTGATCCAGAGATCGCCCGAAGAAAGATAGTCGTTGCCGATCTGGATCAGCGTGCCGAGCGAAGGCTGCGTCTTCGGCATGCCGACGCCCAGGAACGACAGCGTCGCCTCGGTGATGATGGCGACCGCGAGGTTGATCGTGGCGATCACCAGCACCGGGCCCATCGCGTTCGGCAGGATGTGGCGCCACAGGATGCGCCAGGGCCGCACGCCGATGATGCGCGCGGCGTTCACGTAGTCCTTGGTGCGCTCGACCAGCACGGCGCCGCGGACGGTGCGCGCATATTGCGGCCAGAACGATAGGCCGAGCGAGAGCACGATCACCGGCAGCGCGATCGCGTCGTGGTCGAACGGCAGAACCTTCTGCGCGATGAGGCCGCGCACGATTCCGTCGAGCGTGAGCGCGATCAGGAACGCGGGAAAGGTGAGCTGCACGTCGGCCGCGCGCATCAGCACCGCGTCGGTCGCGCCGCCGGCATAGCCGCTGACGAGGCCGATCGTGACGCCGAGCGCCATCGCCAGCAGCACCGAGGCGAAGCCCACGATCAGCGAGAGCCGCGTGCCGTAGAGGATGGCCGAATACATGTCGCGGCCCTGGTCGTCGGTGCCGAGCGGAAAATCCCACCCGCCGCCCCAGAACACCGGCGGCCGCATCGCGACGCCGAGATCGAGATTGGCCGGATCGTAGGGATCCTGGATCGCGATCAGCGGCGCGGCGAAGCAGGCGGCGAAGATGATCGCCGTCACGATCGCGGCCGCGACCGTGATCCGCGACGTGCGGAAACTGTAGTAGATGTCGCTGCCGGAGACCTTGCGCCAGGCGCGTGCGATGGAGATGCCCCCCGCCATCTCAGGCCGCCCGAGTCGCCGCCTGCGCCGTGCGCAGCCGCGGATCGATCGCGAAATAGAGAAGATCGACGAGCAGGTTGATGGTCACGAACAGGAAGCCGATCAGCGCGAGATAGGCCGACATCACCGGCATGTCGGCCGAATAGACCGAGGTGACGAAGAGCTGGCCGACTCCGGGCCAGGCGAACACGGTTTCGGTGATGATCGCGAACGCGATGAGCTGGCCGAGCTGGAGGCCGGTGATCGTGATGACCGGCACCAGCGTGTTCTTGAGCGCGTGGCCGAAATTGATCGCACGGCTCTTGAGGCCGCGCGCGCGCGCGAACTTCACGTAGTCGGTGCGCATCACCTCCAGCATCTCGGAGCGCACGATGCGCATGATCAGCGTGAGCTGGAACAGGCCGAGCGTGATCGACGGCAGGATCAGCGCCTTCAGGCCGGCGACGGTCAGGAACCCCGTCGTCCAGCCGCCGAGCTTCATGGTCTCGCCGCGACCGAACGAGGGCAAGACACCGAGGCCGACCGCGAAGATGAGAATCAGCAGGATGCCGATTAGGAACGTGGGCAGCGAGATGCCGATCAGCGAAACGGCCTGCAGGATGCGGCTCACCCAGCTCTTGGGGTGCAGGCCGGAATAGACGCCCATCGGCACGCCGACGCAGAGCGCGAACAGCGCGGCCACCAGCGACAGCTCGAGCGTCGCCGGCAGGCGCTCGAGGATCATGCGGCCGACGGGCTCGGCGGTGCGGTAGGAAAGCCCGAACTGGCCCTGCGCCGCGTTCGCGACGAACCGCGCGAAGCGGATCGGGATCGGATCGTTGAGCCCGAGATCCTGCCGCAGCTTCTCGCGGTCCTGGAGCGACGTATCCTGCCCGACCATCGCGTTGATCGGATCGCCCACGTAGTTGAACAGGACGAACGAGATCAGCGCGACCGTCAGCATGACGATCGCGGCCTGGAACAGGCGGCGGATGAGGAAGGCGATCATTCGCGGACCGGACGGGACCGCGGCGACGCGCGATCTGAAACGGAGCGGCGCCCGCCCCCGTCGGGCAGGCGCCGCTCCGCCTCGTCCTTACTTTATCTTGACCCAGCGGATCTGGAACGAGTTGTCCGCCGTCTGGACCAGATCGACGTTCTTGCGCGCCGCCCAAATCACCGCCTGCTGGTGAAGCGGGATGTAGCCGAAGTCGCCCGTGTAGATCTTGGTCGCCTCGGCGATCATCGCGTTGCGCTTCGCCGTGTCGGTCTCGACCTGGATCTTGTCGGCCAGCTCGTCGAACTTCGGGTTCGAATAGCGGCCGGGATTGAACTGGCCCTTCTTCGTCGCGGCGTTGCTGGTCTGGATCAGGTTGATGAACACGTCGTGCACGTCGTAGGTCGCCGCCGGCGACCAGCCGAGCATGTAGAAGCTCATGTCGGCCTTGGGCAGCAGGATCTGCGCGAAATACTTGAGACGGGTCTGCGCGCGCAGATTGATCTTCACGCCGATGCGGGCGAGCATGCCCACGATCGCCTGGCAGATCTTCTCGTCGTTGACGTAGCGATCGGTCGGGCAGTCGAGCGTCACCTCGAAGCCTTGCGGATAGCCGGCATCGGCGAGCATCTTCTTCGCCTGCTCGGGCTTCAGGAGCGCCGGCCGCTTGTCGAGCTCCTTCGTGTAGCCGTTGATGCCCGGCGCCACCATCAGCGCGGTCGGGAACGACTGCCCGCGCATGACCGTGCGCTTGATCGCATCGACGTCGATCGAGCGGTAGATCGCCTCGCGGACGCGCTTGTCCTTGAACGGATTCTTGCCCTTGACGCTGGAATAGAGCAGCTCGTCGCGGAACACGTCGAATCCGAGATAGACGACGCGGGTCTCGGGACCCTGCAGGATCTTCGTATTCGGGTCCTTCGCCAGCGTGTCCGTGTCCTGCGGCGGAACCGTGTAGACCATGTCGATCTCGCCCGAGCGCAGCGCCGCGACGCGCGTGGCGGCGTTGGCGATGCGGCTGAACACGACCTCGGTGAGGTTGTGCTCGACCTTCTTGTCCCACCAGTCCTTGTTCGGTTCGAGCACGGTCTTCACGTCGGGCTCGCGCGACTTGAGCTTGAACGGCCCGGTGCCCATCGCGTTGCGGGTGGCGAAGTTCTCCTCGTTCTTGGTGAGGTCGCCGACCGTCTCGGCCTTGTTCTTCTCGGCCCAGGCCTTCGACATGATGAAGATCTGAGCCCATTTCGAAGCGAGCAGCGGATCCGGCACGTTGGTGTCGACCTCGACCCGGAAGTCGCTGACCTTGCGGATCGCCTTCACCGTGGCGAAGTAGCCGAGCATGTTCGAGCCCTTGCCGTTGGCGCGGTTGAGGCTGAACACGACGTCGTCGGCGGTGAGCGGCGTGCCGTCGTGGAACTTCACGCCCTGCCGCAGATCGAAGAACCACGTCGTCGGCGAGGTCTGGCCCCACTTGACGGCCAGCGCCGGCTCGAGCTTCAGGTTCTTGTCGCGCCGCGCGAGCGGCTCGTAGATGTTCTGCAGGAACGCCAGCAGGAACGTCTCGTTGCGCGAATACGGGTCCATCGAATTGACGTCGCCGTCGTTCGCCCAGCGGAAGGTCTTGCCCTGGGCCTCGGCCGGGGCCGACGCGATGGGCGCCGCCAGGGCCAGCGCCAGCGCGGCGCCGCCCGCCAGGATCAATCGTCGCGTTTCGAACGTCATCGAGTGCCTCCCAAGCAAAAAAGGCGCCGACCCAATGCCGGCACCGACCGGTCCGCCCCTGCGCCCCTCGGCGCGCTCCCCTGGGAAGGACCCAATTGGCGGCGATTCAAGCCCGCCGCCCTCCCGCCGTCAACGGCCAGCCCGCCGCTACCGCAGCTTCGGATTGAGCGCGTCGCGCAGCCAGTCGCCCAGCAGATTCACGGCCAGCGACAGGATCACGAGGGCCAGCGCCGGAAACAGCGTGATCCACCATTCGCCCGAAAACAGGAAATCGTTGCCGACCCGGATGAGGGTGCCGAGCGAGGGCGACGTCGGCGGCAGCCCGACCCCGAGGAACGACAGCGTCGCCTCGGCGATGATGGCGAGCGCGAGGCCGATCGTGGCGATCACGAGCACCGGCCCCAGCACGTTGGGCAGGATGTGCCGCAGCATGATCGCGAGCGACGGAACGCCGATGACGCGGGCGGCGGCGACGTAGTCCTTCGACTTCTCGACCAGCGTGGCACCGCGGACGACGCGCGCATAGGGCGGCCAGCTCGCCAGCCCGATCGCGACCACGAGCACCAGCGACGCGTAGTCTTCCTTGTGGCTCGGCGGGAGCACGGCGCGCGCGACGCCGTCGATCAGCAGCGCCAGCAGGATCGGCGGGATCGTCAGCTGCACGTCGGCGACGCGCATGATCGCCGCTTCGTACCATCCGCCGAGATAGCCCGCCGAGAGGCCGAGCAGGATGCCGAGCACCATCGCCAGCGCGACGGCGGCGAACCCGACGAAGATCGAGAGCCGGCCGCCATACATGATCGTCGAGAGCATGTCGCGGCCCTGATTGTCGGTACCGAGCAGGTAGCGCCAAGCGCCGCCCTCCGACCACGCCGGCGGCTTGAACGCGTCGTTGATGTCGATCGACGACGGCACGAACGGCGTGTGCGGCGCGAGCACAGGCGCGAAGACGGCGCCGAGCACGAACACCAGAGTGACGATCGAGGCAATCACCGTCGTCGGCGAGCGGCGATAGCTGTAGAAGATGTCGCTCGCGAGGAACCGATCCCAACGGTCGCGCAGATGCCCCTTCTGGATGCCGCCCGCGCTCATGCCCGCGCCGTCCCCGCGCGGTCGCTGCGCAGCCGCGGGTCGATCGCGGCATAGAGCACGTCGACCGTGAAGTTGATGATCACGAAGATCAGCGCCGCCATCACGAGATAGGCGGTCATGATCGGCACGTCGGCGAACTGCACCGACTGGATGAACAGCAGCCCCATTCCGGGCCACTGGAACACGGTTTCGGTGATCGTCGAGAACGCGATCAGCGATCCGATCTGGATGCCGGCCACCGTGATGACCGGCACGAGCGTGTTCTTGAGCGCATGCCCGAAATTGACAGCGCGATTCGAGAGGCCGCGCGCGCGCGCGAACTTGATGTAGTCGGTGCGCAGCACCTCGAGCATCTCCGAGCGCACCAGCCGCAGGATGAGCGTGAGATTGAACAGGCTGAGCGTGATGCCCGGGAGGACGAGATGGCGCCAGCCGTCGGCGGTGAGGAGCCCGCTCGTCCAGCTGCCGAGTTCGACCGTGTCGCCGCGGCCGAACGACGGCAGCGCGATCGCGCCGACCTCGGCGCAGGTCAACAGCATCCGGCCGAACAGGTGCATGCCCTCGACGCAGCTCTTCGGAAGGACGGCGAAGCCGTAGATCAGCAGGATGCCGATGACGAACGTGGGCAGCGACACGCCGACGAGCGAGACCGTCATGATCGCGCGGCTGCTCATCGCGTTGCGCCGGAGGCCCGTGTAGACGCCGCCGACGACGCCGCCCGCCAGCGCGATGACCGCCGCGACGAGAACGAGCTCCAGCGTGGCCGGCAGCCGCTCGGCGATGAGCGTCGAAACCGGCCGCTTCAACTGGTAGGAGATGCCGAAATTGCCCCTGAGGCCCTCGGCGATGAAGCGCCCGAACTGCACCGGCGCCGGATCGTCGAGGCCGAGCTCCGTGCGCATGCGCGCGCGGTCTTCGTGCGTCGCGTCCTGCCCGACCATGTTGTTGATCGGGTCGCCGATGTAGTTCGAGATGACGAACGCGACCAGCGCCACGACGAGCATGACGCCGACCGCCTGCAGCAGCCGGTTGACCACGAAGGCGAGCATCGACGCCTGACGTCCGTTGCGCTGATAGGAACGCGGCGGCGCGGCCGGTGGCCGCGCCGCCGTGCCGTTAGTTGTTCTTCTTCGCCGGCGCCGCGGCGATCTTCGCGTAGCGGAACTGGGGCTGATCGTTCATCAGGATCGGCATGTCGACCTTCTTCGCCATCGCCCAGGCGATGACCTGGTGATGCAGCGGAAGGTAGACGACGTCGTCCTTGGCCTGTTTCCAGGCCGCGGCGATCAGGGCGTTGCGCTTGGCGGCGTCGATCTCGCCGGCCATATCGGCCGTCAGCTTGTCGAGATTGTCGCTCTTGTAGCCGGTCGCGTTCCACGAGCCCTTCGACTGGTAGAGGAAGTTGAAGACGTAGTGGCTGTCGAAGGTGGGGACGCCCCAGCCGAGCAGGTAGAAATCCGTATCCCGCTTCTGGATCTTCGGGAAATGCAGCGTCTTCGACTGCGAATCGAGCTGCACTTTCACGCCGATCTTGCCGAGCATGCCGACGACCGCCTGGCAGATCTGCTCGTCGTTGTTGTAGCGGTCGTTGGGGCAGTCGAGCTTCGTCGAGAAGCCCTGGGGATAGCCCGCGTCGGCCAGCAGTTTCTTCGCCGCGTCGACGTTGGCCTTGGTCGGCGTATCGAGCTCCTTCGTATAGCCGTTGATCGCCGGCGCGGTGACGAGCCCGGCCGGCGCCGACAGCCCGCGCATCACGACCCGCTTGATCGTGTCGCGGTCGATGGCGAGGTTCATCGCCTGGCGCACGCGCTTGTCGGCGAACGGGTTCTTGCCCTTGATGTCGGAGTAGCGCAGCTCGGCGCGGCCCTGGTCCATGCCGAGGAAGATCGAGCGGTCCTGCGCGATTTCGAGCACCTTGAGCTTGGGATCGCGCTTGATGCGGTCGAGATCCTGCACCGGCGGGTCGAGCACGAAGTCGATCTCGCCCGAGAGGAGGGCGGCCATGCGCGTGGCGTTGTTCTTGATCGGCTTGTAGACGATCTCGTCGACGTTGCCGCCGCCCTGCGCCGTCTTCCAGCCCCACCAGGCCGCGTTGCGCGCGAGCACCGTCTCGATGCCGGGGTCGCGGCGCACGATCTTGAACGGCCCGGTGCCCATCGCGTTCCGGACCGCGTAGGTTTCTTCCTTGTTCTTGTAGTCCTGGGGCTTTTCGACCTTGTTCTTCTCGGCCCAGGCCTTCGACATCACCGCGATCTGCGTGATCTGGTTCGGCAGGATCGGATTCGGCGCCTTGGTGACGAAATGGACCGTGTAGTCGTCGACCTTCTTCACGTCGGCGATCGTGTCGAGCGAGTTGCGGTGGTCCGAGCTCGGCATCTGCGCGCGCTTGAACGAAAACACCACGTCTTCGGCCGTGAACTTCGATCCGTCGTGGAACGTGACGCCCTGGCGCAGCTTGAACTCCCAGGTCGTGGGATTGATCGCCTTCCAGGTGAGCGCGAGCGCCGGCTCGAGCTTCATGTCGCGATTGCGATACAGAAGCGGCTCGTGGACCGTGAGATTGAAGCTGTTGGTCGGCCCTTCGTTCTGCGCGTGCGGATCCGCGGTCAACGCATCGCCCTGGCTGGACCAGCGCAGCGTGTTCTTCGCTTCGGCGGCCGGCGCGCCTGCCGCGAGGGCAAACGCCAGCGCCGTCGTCAGAATCCAACGGTTCATTGCTTCCTCCGAGAAGTGGGCGAAGGGTCCCAGTTTCCCCTCGCGCAAGAATTGGCCGGCGTCGCCGGCCTGGCGCAAGTCTTAATACAAGTCTGGACCAGAGGCCATCCGTCGCGTGATGCCGGGAGGGTCGGATAGCGGGGAAATCAGCGACCCCGCCCCTTGCGGCGGCCGCCCCGCGCCCGCGCGGCCAGGCCCCGGATCACGCTGTCGATGAACGCCTCGAAGCCGCCGTCGAGCGGCACCTTCGTGCCGTTCTGCCAGCGCAGGATGAACGCGCGGTTGGCCAGCGCCGGCAGGTTGCGGGTCAGGACCGGATACCCGGCCGAGCCGAGCGCGCGGATGCGACGCTCGAAGTCTGCCGCCCAGCCGCGCGGATCCTCGGCCGGCTCCGGCCCGAACTCCATCGTCACGAAGCCGGACATGGCGGCGACGACCGCATTGAACGCATCCACCAGCCCGCGCCCCCGATAGCCGGCGTGGCTGAGCGCCGCGAGCACGCCCTCGATCATCCGCGCGTCGAGGCTGGTGTTCGAGACCAGCTGCGCGCCGAGCAACGGCGCGACGTTCGGGTGGCGGCGCACGGCCGCGCGGTAGCGCCGGAACAGGCCCTCGAGCCAGGCGCGCCAATTTCGGGGCGAGACGGGCGGAACGATGTCGCGCATCACTCGGGCGCAGACCTCGCCGATCAGCGCGTTGCGGCTCGGGACGTGCCAGTAGATCGCGGTCGGATAGACGCCGAGCCGCCGCGCCACGTCGCGCAGCGAGAATTCGGCGGCGCCGTTTCGGTCGATCAGCGCCAGCGCGGCGGCGACGATCCTCTCCCGGCTGAGCGCGGAATCTCGCGAGGCGCGTTGCGTGCGGAAGGCCGGCATGACGGGCCCACCTTAGGCCGGGCCCCGACATTGCGCCAGACCGGAAACGGGCCTAGGATGCGGGCGTATTGTACAGTGTACAGGAAACGGGTGGCGCGACGTGCCCTCTTCCGCAACGGCCTCCCTCCAGAACGCGACGATGGCTGCAGCGCTCGCCGACGCGCGCGCTGCCTTCGTCGCCGCCAACCCGAACAGCCGCGCGCGCTTCGAGGCGGCCGCCCGCGTGATGCCCGGCGGCAATACCCGCACGGTGCTGTTCTACGAGCCGTTCCCGCTCTGCATCGCGCGCGGCGAGGGCGCGCGAATTTGGGACGTCGACGGCCATGCGTATCTGGACTTCCTCGGCGAGTTCACGGCCGGCATCTTCGGGCATTCCGATCCGCGCATCCGCGCCGCGATCGACGCCGCGCTCGACGGCGGCATCAACCTTTCCGGCCACAACACGCTCGAGGCCGAGCTGGCCGCGATCGTGTGCGCGCGCTTTCCTTCGATCGAGCGGGTGCGCTTCACCAATTCGGGCACCGAAGCGAACCTGCTCGCGCTCGCCGCCGCCACGGTGCACACCGGGCGCCGGAAGGTCATGGTCTTCCAGGGCGCCTATCACGGCGGCGTGCTTTCGTTCGGGGCCGGTCCCGCGCCGGTGAACGTGCCGCACGACTGGGTGATGGCGCCCTACAACGATCTCGCCGGCACCGAAGCGCTGATCGCGGAGCACGCGCCCGCGCTCGCCGCGATCCTCGTCGAGCCGATGCTCGGCGCCGGCGGCTGCATTCCGGCCGATCCCGCGTTCCTCGCCGGCATGCGCGCGGCGGCGACGCGGCATGGCATCGTGCTGATTTTCGACGAAGTGATGACGTCGCGCCTCGCGCCGGGCGGGCGCCAGGGCGAACTCGGCATCGCGCCCGACCTGACGACGCTCGGCAAGTACATCGGCGGAGGCTCGTCGTTCGGCGCGTTCGGCGGCCGCGCCGGCATCATGCGCCTGTTCGATCCGCGCGAGCCCGGCGCCCTCACCCACGCCGGCACGTTCAACAACAACGTGATCTCGATGGCCGCAGGCATCGCCGGCATGTCCGAGGTGCTGACGCCCGCGGCGATCCGGGCGCTGAACGCGCGCGGCGACCGGCTGCGCGACGGCCTCAATGCGATGTTCCGCCGCCGTGGCGCCAGGCTCACGGCCACCGGCCTCGGCTCCATCGTCGGCCTGCACGGCACCGCCGGGCCCGTCCGCGCCCCCGGCGACCTCGCCGCCGCCGATCCGGCGGTCAAGGACCTCGTGTTCTTCGATCTCGTGGCGCGCGGCTACTACATCGCGCGGCGCGGCTTCATCGCGCTCTCGCTGCCACTGACCGACCCGGACGTCGAGGGGCTCGCGGCGGCGCTTGACGACATCGTGGCGAGCCGCGGCGCCTTGCTGCGGAGCGGAACATGACCGAACCCCTCTCGGACTACGACAAGTACGACGCGCTCGGCCTCGCCGCGCTAGTGCGCCGCCGCGAGGCCTCCGCCGCGGAGCTGCTCGAGGCCGCGATCAACCGCATCGAGCGCCTCAACCCGCGCATCAACGCGCTGACGCTGAAGCTCTACGAACGCGCGCGCGCGGCGATCGCCCGCGGCCTGCCGCAGGGGCCGTTCGCGGGCGTTCCGTTCCTGCTCAAGGATCTCGGCCAGATGCTGAAGGGCGAGCGGCTCGCGACCGGCAGCCGCCTCTTCGCTGACTACGTGCCGGCCAAGGACAGCACACTCGCGCAGCGCTTCGAGGCCGCGGGCCTCGTCATCGCCGGCAAGTCGAGCACGCCGGAGCTCGGCTGCTCGATCACGACCGAGCCCGCGGCGTTCGGGCCCTGCCGCAACCCGTGGGACGCGACGCGGACGCCGGGCGGGTCCTCGGGCGGCGCCGCCGCCGCGGTGGCGGCCGGCATCGTGCCGATGGCGCATGGCGGCGACGGCGGCGGCTCGATCCGCGCCCCGGCGGCGTGGTGCGGCCTTTACGGCATGAAACCCTCGCGCGCCCGCAATCCGGTCGGCCCCGACCTGGGCGAGAGCCTGAACGGCTTCTCCGCGAATCACTGCATCAGCCGGAGCGTTCGCGACAGCGCGGCGCTGCTCGATGCGACCAGCGGGCCGGAGCCGGGCGACCCCTATCACGTCGTCGCCGCCGAGCGGCCGTTCCTCGAGGAGGCGGGCCGCGATCCCGCGCCGCTGCGCATCGCGCTTTCGACCAAGTCGCCGGGCGGCGGCCCGGTCGATCCCGAATGGGCGGCGGCGGCGGAAGCGGCGGCGCGGCTGCTCGCCGACCTCGGGCATCATGTCGAGGAGGCCGCGCCCGACTACGATTTCGAGGCGCTGCTGGCCGGCTGGCGCGCCATCGTCGGCGCGATCCTCTACGTCCAGGTGACAAGCTACGCGGAGGCGCGCGGGATCGCGAACCCGCTGGCGCTGCTGGAGCCGGTCAACGCCGCCTGGGTGGAGGAAGGCGGGCGCCGCACCGGCGCCGAGTATTTCCGCGCCGAGACGGTGCAGCAGGGCGTCGGCCGGCGCATCGGCGCGTTCTTCGCGCGCTACGACATACTGCTGACGCCGACGATGGCCGGCCCGCCGCCGAAGCTCGGCAGCCTCGTCGGCGACACGCGCGATCTCGACGGCTTTTACCGCCGCCTGTTCGAGGTCTCCCCGTTCACCGCCGTTTTCAACGCCAGCGGCGGACCGGCGGCGAGCATTCCGTTCGGCCTGACTTCGGCCGGGTTGCCGCTGGGCGTGCAGATCGGCGCCGACCTCGGCCGCGACGGGCTCGTCTTCGCGCTGTCGGGCCAGATCGAGCGCGCGCGGCCCTGGGCCGGGCTGCGCCCGCCCGGATTCTCCTGATGCCGGCGGGGCCCGTCACGATGACGCGCCCCGCTCGCTTGATTCGCGCTGCATTTCGCCTGTACCACGCCTGCGGGGGGCCGGCGACGACGGGTGAGGCTCGGATGACGGCGAAGCGGAGGGGCGGCGGCCGATGATCTGGCTCGTCCTCGCGGTGTTCGTGGGGCTGCTGGTGGCCGGCGTCGCGGTCGCCTACGCGCTCGGCGCCGCCTCGGTCCTGAGCTTCATCGCGACCGACAACGCGCGCTTCCTCGCGATCCTGCCGCAGCGGTTCTTCAGCGAAATCGACGTGTTCGCGCTGATGGCGATGCCGCTGTTCATCCTGACCGGCGAGATCATGAACCGCGCCGG
>JAEULD010000145.1 GCA_016792765.1 Candidatus Odyssella sp. | reverse complement strand
TGGCTTCGCTTCCGAACGCGGCTGCCCCTATTGGCGACGGGCAACACTCGCTCAGCCCGATACACGCCGAATACATGTGCGTCTCTCTGCGCGCGGCACCATCGAAGCTACTTGCCAACGCGGGGTGGTCCATACATGACGGTGCCGTGACAGGCAGCCAGCAAATTCTAGCGAGGCGGCATTTGGGCAATACAAGCGGTTGACGGCGCGGCCGCTTGCTCGCATCTTTCCGGGGGTAAGACCGCTTTCAGCGGAGGCTCGCCATGCTGCGCCTGTTCGTTGCCGTTCCCCTGCCCGAGGCGGTTCAGGAACGGCTGGAGCGGATCGGCTTCGGCATCCCCGGCGCGAACTGGGTTCCGGGCGAGAACATGCACATCACGCTGCGGTTCCTGGGCGAGGTTTCCAACGCCGACGCGGCGGATATCGACGATCACCTGCTTGCGGTGCGCGCCAAGGCCTTCGATCTTTCGATCGAGGGCGTGGGCCATTTCGGCTCGCTGCGCCAGACGCGCTCGCTGTGGGCCGGCATCGCGCGCAATCCGGCGCTCCAGCACCTGCGCGACAAGGTGGAATCGGCCGTGGTGCGCGCGGGCCAGCCGCCCGAAGGGCGCAAATTCGTCCCGCACGTGACGCTCGCGCGCTTCAAGACCGAAACCGGCCATCACCTCGCGAATTTCCTCGCCGAGCACAATCTCCTGAAGATCGGGCCGATCCCGGTCGATCGCTTCACGCTGTTCCAGAGCCACACGAAGCGCGACGGCTCGGTCTACGAGCCGCTGGCCGATTATCCATTGGTGGACGAACGCGCCGTGGCGGCGCTGTCGTAGCCATCCGAGCGCATTCCCCAATCCGTCATGCCGACCGAAGCGAGCCGTCTCCGGCTCGCGAAGCGGAGGCATCGCGATGCAGCTGCGCCGCGATCCCTCCACTTCGCGGCCGCGCCAAGTGGCGCGCCCGCTTCGGTCGGGATGACGTTGAATGTTGAAGCGCGACGCTCAATCGCCCTCAGGCCTTCGCCAGCACACGTAGGTGCGGTTCTCGGCGCTGCCCATCGCTTCGACGACGGCGGCGCTGTCGAAGCCGGCCAGCTCCTGCAGCCGCGCGAGCAATTGCTGCGAGCCCTCGGCCTCCTGCGGCACCACGCAGCGGCCCTTCTCGCCGACCAGCACCCAGAACACGTCGTTGCGGAACGGCCCCTGATCGGTCGTCTCGAGCAGCACGGCCTTCAAGTCGCTCCAGCGCACGCCCTGCTGCCGCGTCGTGCCGTGGCGGCAGACGATCCATTCCTCGTCGATCTCGACCGCAACCGCCATCGCCTCACCGCGCCCCGAGTCGCGACTTGATGTAGTCCTCGATCTCGATCCGCGCGCCCTGGCGGAAACAGTCGGTATAGGTCGTGCCGTGGCCCTTCTGGCAGGCGTCGAAGGCGAGCAGGCGCACGCCCGGGATCGTTTCGAGCGGCGCGAGATCGACCGGCCGGTCGAAATCGTCGTCGCTGTAGGCGATGATCAGCGCCTCGATGCGCCGGGCCTCGCGCAGATAGGCGGTCTGCTGCGGCGCGAGCTGGCGGCGCCATTTCGGATACTGCGCCTCCTCGTAGCGCGGGCCGGCGAAGGCGGGCGCGAAGGCCACGATCGCGTTGAAGCCGCTCGCGTCCTTGCGCGCGGCCATCAGCGACGACCAGCCGCCCGCGGAGTGTCCGAGCAGGAAGATGCGCCGCGCCGGCACGCCCTTGGCGCGCAAATCGGCCGCCGCGGCCAGGATTTCGTCGGCGCGCTTGTAGGTGTAGGAGCCGTCCACGCCGTCGTCGGTCGCGGCCGAGCAGAGATAGTGCACGGTCCAGCCGTTCGCCGCCGCGACGTCGCGAACCACGGCGGGCACGTCGCGCTCCTCGTTGCACTGGTGCCGGCGCTGCGGGCGCGAGGTGCCGTGATTGAAGATCAGCACCACCGCCTGCGCCGGATCGCCCGGCACCGTGGCGCGCGGCGGCGCGCGCTCCTGCAGCGGCCCCGGCGGTGCCGGTCCCTGTTGCGCGGCGGCCCCGGCGGCGGCGAGAACGAGCAGAAGGGCGAACAAGACACGCATGGCGGCTCTAGATACGGGCGCCGAAGGCTAGGGAGTTCCCCGCCGCGGAGCAACCCGTGCCAACGTCTCCGCCGCCTCGTCGAGCAGCGCGTCGATGCCGGCTTCGACGATGTCGAGCACGCGCTCGAAGCCGTCGGGCCCGCCATAGTAGGGATCGGGCACGTCGCGAAGCGCG
>JAEULD010000141.1 GCA_016792765.1 Candidatus Odyssella sp. | reverse complement strand
CCGAGGCCAGGACGGCCGCCTCGTCCCACGGCCAGATGCAGCGCAGGTCGACGACCTCCGCGTCGATGCCGTCGCGCGCCAACGCCTGCGCCGCGTCGAGGCAGGTTTGCACCGTCAGCGACCAGGAGACGATCGTGACGTGTCGGCCCGCGCGGCAGATGCGCGCCTTGCCGAGCCGCGCGTCGGGCTCGCCCTCGTCCACCTCGCCGGCGACGCCCCACAACTCCTTGTGCTCGAGCAGGATCACGGGATCGTCGGCACGAATCGCGGCCTTGATCATCGCGTAGCTGTCGGCCGGCGTGGCCGGCGCCAGCACCACGAGGCCGGGCATGTGCGCCCACCACGCCTCGAGCGACTGCGAATGCTGCGCGGCGCAGTTCATCCAGAGGCCGGTCGGCTGGCGCACGACGATGGGCACGCGCGCCTGCCCGCCGAACATGTAACGCGCCTTCGCCGCCTGGTTCACGAGCTCGTCGGCGGCGCAGAGCGTGAAGTCGAGATAGCGGGTCTCGACCACCGGCCGCGTGCCGCACATCGCGGCGCCGACCGCGGCGCCCATGATCGCGGCCTCCGAGATCGGCGTGTCGCAGACGCGCGCCGGCCCGAACTCCGCCTGGAGCCCCTTGTATTGCTGGAACACGCCGCCGCGGCCGAGATCCTCGCCCAGCGCCCAGACGGTGGGATCGCGGCGCATCTCCTCGGCCAGCGCGCGGCGCGCCGCTTCGACGATCGTCATCGCGGTCATGGGCGCGCTCCCGCCGCGGCGAAGACCGGCGCGCCGATGTCCTGCACCTCGCCGAGCGCGTCGGCGAGGCGCGGCGGCGGCGCGGCCTCGGCGGCGGCGATAGCTTCGGCGATCTCGGCTTCTGCCGCGGCCAGGGCCGCGTCGAGATCGTGCACGGCGACGCCGAGACCGGCGAGCTGCGCGCGGGTGCGGGCGAGCGGATCGTCGGCCTTGGCCCGCGCCACCTCGTCCGCGTTGCGGTAGGCGCCGGCGTCGGCCGAGGTGTGGCCGGACCAGCGATAGGTGCGCGCGATCATGAACAGCGGCCCGCCGCCGGCGCGCACCTCGCGCACCAGTTCGCCGGCGAGATCGTCGACCGCCGCCACGTCGTTGCCGTCGCACGACGCGGTGCGAAGCCCGAGCGCCTCGGCACGCGCCGCGATGCCGGGGCCGGCCGTCATCGTCGCGGTCGGCGTCGTCGCGGCCCAGCGATTGTCCTCGCATACGAACAGCACCGGCAGCCGGTAGACCGCGGCCCAGTTCAGCGATTCCAGGAACGGGCCGCGATTGACCGCGCCGTCGCCGAAGAAGCAGGCCACCACCGTATCGCGTCCCAGCAACTTCGCCGCATGCGCCGCGCCCACGGCGATCGGCAGGCCTGCGGTGACGACGCCGTTGGCGCCGAGCATGCCGATCGCGAAATCGGCGATGTGCATCGAGCCGCCCTTGCCCTGGCAATAGCCGCCGGCGCGCCCGAACAGCTCCAGCATCATGCGCCCGACATCGCCGCCCTTGGCGATCGTGTGGCCGTGGCCCCGATGCGTGGAGGTGATCTGGTCGCCGGCCAGCAGGTTCGCGCACACGCCGGCCGGAATCGCCTCCTGCCCGGTCGAGAGATGCACGAAGCCCGGAATGCGCTTCTCGTTGTAGAGCCGCTCGGCCGCATTCTCGAACGCGCGGATGCGCGCCATCGTGCGGTAGTGCGCGAGCAGCCGCTCGGGCGACGGCGCGTTGCGGCGTTGCAGTGCTGCGATCATCTTGCCCCGGTCTCGTCCTGGTTCTTCGTCTCGGGCCGGCACTAAAACGCAATTGTCGTTCCCGCGGAAGCGGGGGCCCACGGTCCCGGCGACGCCGCGCGGGTCCCCGCTTCCGCCGGGACGGCAATGCCAAGATTTCTCGATCGTGCTCGCGGCTCTCGGCGCCAGGCGCGTTCGAGCGTGGCGCCCCTACTCCGTCCGCATCCACCCGTCGAGCGCGACGATGCCCTGCCCCTCGCCGCGCACGAGCAGCGGATCGACGGCGGCGGCGAGCACGCGCGGCGCGGTGATCAGCGCGAACGACGACATGGCGACGAGGGCCTGCGCCAGCGCCTCGAGATCGCCGGCCGCGCGGTTGCGGTACCCGCGCAGCCGCACGAGGCCGCGCACCTCGTCGATCATCGCGTAGGCGGCGGCGCGGTCGATCGGCGCCGGGCGAACCGCGCGGTCGTCGTACAATTCCTCCATGCCTTCGCCCATCGCCAGCGTCACGATGGGTCCGGCCTCGGAATCGCGCTCGAAGCGGATCGCGACCTCGGCGAGTCCGCGCTCGAGCCGCTGGATGGCGACGCCGTCGAGGTAGGCGTCGGGCTCGGCGGCGGCGGCGTTCACGGTCACGGTCTCGATCGCGTAGCGCAGCGCCGAGACGGTCTCGATGCCGAGCGCGATGCCGCCGACGTCGGCGGGGTGGCGGATGTGCGGCGACAGGACCTTCACGACGTAGGGCGGCGGAAACGGCATCGATCGCGGCGGCTCGGTATCGCGCTTCAGCCAGAACATGGTCGGGATCGTGATGCCGATCATGCGGAAGATCTGCATCGCCTGCCCGGCGTGCAGCGCGCGCGCCGCCACGGGCAGCGATTCCTCGTCCGCGAGCGGCGCCGCCGCGACCGGCGGCGACCAGTGCAGGAACGCGCGCGCGCCGTCGGCCGCCGTTTCGGGCGAGCGGAACACCGCGATCCCCGCCTCCGACAGCAGGCGCAGCGCCTTCGGCGCTTCGGCCATCATCAGCGCCGCCAGCGGCTTGTCGGCGCGCTGGGCCGCGGCGATCAGCGGCGAGGTCGCGCCGTCGGCGTCGAGGGCGGCGTCGGCGCCGAGCACGGCGAGGACGGCGTCGTTGTTGGGCGCGTCGAGCGCCTCGTCGAGCACCGCGCGCATCGCATCGGGCTTCGGCGCGGGCGACAGTTCCGCGACCGGGCCGGCCGGCAGCGCGATGCCGGCCTGCGCCAGCCGCTCGCGCGCGAGATCGTCGAGTCCGTCGAGGGCCACATCTTCGGCGCCGAGGCGGTCGGCGAGCATCGCGCCCGCGCTCGCGTCGGCGGCGACGATGGCGGCGGTGCGGCCGCGCGTCGGGCGGCGGCGCTGCAGCAGCGGCGCGATTTCGAGCAGCGTCTCGAACCGGTCCACGCGCGCGATCCCGTTCGCCGCGAGGAACGCGTCGGCCGCGGCATCCTTGGCCTGCAGGACGGCGGGGAACGCCGCGTTGCGGCGCAGCTTGTAGGCGACGATCGGCTTGTTCGCGGCGTGCGCGGCGGCCGCGAAGCGCGCCAGCGTCGCCGTGCGCTTCAGCCCGCCGAGGAACAGCAGGAACCCGTCGATGTCGGGATCGGCGGCGGCGATCTCGCCGATCTCGCCGAGCGAGAGATCGAGTTCCTCGCCGAGCGAGACCAGCCCCGCGAAACCGAGGTCGCGCGCGGCGGCGCTGGAGAACAGCGTCCCCATCGCGCTGCCGCCCGCGGCGAGCGCCATCAGCCGGCCGGCGCGCGGCCGGCGGACGGCGAAGGCGGGATCGGTGGTGAGCGCGAGATCGCTCGCCGGCATCGCGAGCCCGGCCGAGCCCGGACCGAGAACGCGCAGCCCGTGCCGCCGCGCGGCGTCGAGCAGCCGCTCGCGGCGCGCGCGCCGGACGTCGTCGTCGCCGGCCAAGGCGTCGTTCACGACGGCGAGCGGAATGCGGGCGCGGCCGCACGCCTCGACGGCGTCGATCGCCGCGTCGCCCTCGACGAGGATCAGCGCGACGTCGACCGGGCCCGGCAGCGCCGACAGCGCCGGCCAGGCGTGCGTGCCCTGCACGAACCGCCGGCTCGCATTGACCGGATAGACGCTGCCGCGGAAATCGTACTGGCGCAGCAGGTGCAGCGGCCGGCCGCGCGCATCGCCCGACTCGTTGCCCGCGCCGACGATGGCGACCGACGCCGGCCGCAGCAGCACGTCGGCGAACTCCTTGCGCGCCGGGACGATCGCCAGGCGCGCTTCCGCCGCCGGCGCCGCTTTGGCGTCGGCTTCGGGCGCAACGGCGGTCGCGGCCTCGTCCCTGGGCATTGCGTTCGGGCCCGCCTCTATCCCCACGAAGTCATTATTAATGCGACGGGCAGATTCGTCCAAGTACCCGATTGAAAAGGATAAGTATTGACAAGCCGCCGATCGCTGCGGCGGGGCGCTTCAACGCCCCGGCGACCATTCGACGAGGGCGGCGACGAGATTTTCGAGCACAGCGATCAGACCGGCCGCACGCGCGGCGTCGTAGCGCTCGGGCGCGCGCTCGTCGAGATAGGCCGACATCGCCATTTCGAGCTGGAGCGCGTGAACGCCCTGCTCCGGCCTGCCGTAGTGGCGCGTGATGTAGCCGCCCTTGAAGCGGCCGTTGACCACATGCGTGAAGCCGGCGGCCGCGCCGAGCGCCGCCGCGGCGCGCGCTTGCAGCGACGGCGCGCAGCTCCGCCCGTCGGCGGTCCCGAGGTTGAGATCGGGCAGCCGCCCGGCGAAGAAGCGCGGCACTTCGGAGAAGATCGAGTGCCCGTCGAGCAGCACGCAGTAGCCGTGCCGCGCCGTCACCGCGGCGATCTCGGCGGCGAGCGCCGCATGATAGGGCCGCCAGTACGCATCGACGCGGCGTTTCACTTCCGCCGCATCGGGCGCGCGGCCGGGCAGCCAGAGCTCGGCGTCGTGGAAGCTGCGCAGCGGGCAGACCTCCGTATTGTCCGCGCCGGGATAGAGCGGCACGCCGTCGGGATCGCGGTTGAGATCGGCGACGTAGCGCGAATGCGTCGCGTGGAACAGCCCGGCGCCGAGCTTCGGCGCGAACGCGTACAGCGTCTCCACGTGCCAGTCGGTATCCAGCAGCCGCATGCCTGCCGGAGCGAGATCGCGCGCGATATCCGGCGGCACGTGCGTCCCGCAATGCGGCACGTCGATCAGCACCGGCGTCGTGCCGGGATGGCGCTTCCAGAGTTCCATGCGGTCAGGCCCGGATCCGTCCGTCCTTGACGACGTGATGGCACGGATTCGCCCCGATCCAATAGGCGAGATCCGCCGGCCGCGCGATGTTCCAGAGCACGAAATCGGCGCGATAGCCCGGCGCCAGCATGCCGCGGTCCTTGCCGAGCCCCAGCGCCTGCGCGCCCGCGCGCGTCACGCCCGCCAGCGCCTCCTCGGGCGTCAGGCGGAACAGCGTGCAGGCCATGTTGAGCATCAGCAGCAGCGACAGCGCCGGCGAAGAGCCGGGATTGACATCGCTGGCGAGCGCGATCGGAACCTTGTGCCGGCGCAGCGCCGCGATCGGCGGCTGCTTCGTCTCGCGCAGGAAATAGAACGCGCCCGGCAGCAAGACGGCGACGGTTCCCGCCTTCGCCATCGCCGCCACGCCCTCCTCCGACGTGAACTCGAGATGATCGGCCGAGAGCGCGCCGAATTTCGCCGCGAGCGCCGCGCCGCCGAGATCGGAGAGCTGATCGGCGTGCAGCTTCACCGGCAGGCCGTGCCGCTTCGCGCTGTCGAAGACCGCCGCAGCTTCGGCGGGCGTGAACGCGATCTTCTCGCAGAACGCGTCGACCGCATCGGCCAGCCCTTCCGACGCGGCGCGCGGCACCAGCTCCCCGGCCACCAGCTGCACGTAGTCGGCCTGGCGGCCTTCGAATTCGGGCGGCAGCGCGTGCGCGCCGAGCAGCGTCGTCTTCACGTCGACGCGGCGCAGTTGCGCGAGTCGGCGCGCGGCGCGGAGCTGCTTCAGCTCGTCCTCGACCGTGAGCCCGTAGCCGGACTTGATCTCGATCGTCGTCGCGCCTTCGGCGAGCAGCCGGTCGAGGCGCGGCAGCGCCGCCGCCACCAGCGCGTCCTCGCTCGCCGCGCGCGTCGCGCGCACGGTGGAGCGGATGCCGCCGCCGGCGCGCGCGATCTCCTCGTAGGTGGCGCCGCCGAGCCGCCGTTCGAATTCGTCGGCGCGGTCGCCGCCGAAGACGAGATGCGTGTGGCAATCGACGAGGCCGGGCGTGATCCAGCGGCCGCCGGCGTCGAAAACCTCGTGCGCGAACTGCTCCGGCTTGTCGGCGATCTCGGCAGCAATTCCCGCGAACACGATGCGGTCGCCCTCGACGCCGATGGCGCCGTTGGCGGGCGCGCCCTCCGCCAGAGCGTCCTTGGCGATCGAGCCATAGGGCCAGAATCCGGGGCGCATCGTCGCGAGACGCGCGTTGACCCACACCTTGTCCCACTTGGCCCCCGACGGCTTCGTCATGTTGCTTTCCGCTAACTTCTGCCGATCATAATCTAGCGAGATCGCAGGCCGACGAAAGCCGCCCATGCCCGCACTGTTCGCCGAAACCGCCCTTCTGCCCCAAGGCTGGGCCGACCGCGTGCGCATCGACTGGGATGCGGCGGGCACGATCACGGCCGTGACGCCCGGTGCACCCGCCCAGGGCAGCGCCGAGCGTGCCGACGCCGTCGTGCCCGGCATGCCCAACCTCCACTGCCACGCGTTCCAGCGCGCGATGGCCGGGCTGACCGAACGCGCCGGCCCGGCCGGCGACGATTTCTGGAGCTGGCGCGCGGTGATGTACAAATTCGTGGCCGCGCTCGAGCCCGAGCAGATCGCGGCCATCGCCGCGCAGCTCTATGTCGAGATGCTGAAGGCCGGATACACGTCGGTCGCCGAGTTCCATTATCTGCACAACGATCCCGAGGGGAAGCCTTACGCGGACCGGGCCGAACTCGCGAACCAGATCGCGCTCGCGGCCGGCGCCACCGGCATCCGGCTGACGCTGCTGCCCGTGCTCTATCAGACCGGCAATTTCGGCGGCGCGGCGCCGAGCGAGGCGCAGCGCCGCTTCCTGCTCAAGACCGATGCGTTCAACGCGCTGGTCGAATCGCTGTTCAAGGCGCTGCGCGGCAGCCGCCACGTGCGCGTCGGGATCGCGCCGCACAGCCTGCGCGCCGTGCCGCCCGCGGCGCTGCGCGAGGCGAAGGCGGCGCTCGACAAGATCGACCCGACCGCGCCGATCCACATCCACGCCGCCGAGCAGACGAAAGAGGTGGAGGACTGCCTGGCCTGGAGCGGCAAGCGCCCGGTCGAGTGGCTGCTCGACGAGGCGAAGTGCGACGCGCGCTGGACGCTCGTCCATTGCACGCACATGACGGCGGACGAAGCGCGCCGGCTCGCCGCGAGCGGCGCCACGGCGGGGCTCTGCCCCACCACCGAGGCCGATCTCGGCGACGGGCTGTTCCCGCTCGTCGATTATCTCGCGGGAAAAGGCCGTTTCGGCGTCGGCAGCGACAGCAATGTCGGGGTCTCGCCGGCCGAGGAGCTGCGTTGGCTCGAATGGGGGCAGCGCCTCCTGCATCGCCGGCGCAATCTTGCCCCGGCCCCGGAAGGCGCCTCGATCGGCGGGACCCTCTGGCGGGCGTCGCTCGCCGGCGGCGCGCAGGCGCTCGGGCAGCCGGTCGGCGCCGTCGCCGTCGGGCGCCGCGCCGATTTCCTCGCGCTCGACCGCGCTCATCCCTGCCTCGCCGGGCACATGGGCGACGGCCTGCTCGACGCGCTCGTGTTCGCCGGCGGCACGGCCGCGATCCGCCACGTGATGGTCGGCGGCCGCTGGGTCGTGCGCGAAGGCCGCCATCCGGCCGAGGAGCGCATCGCCGAGAATTACCGCGCCGCGCTGCGCCGCCTGGCGTAGGACGCGCGCGCTGGCTTCGGCCGGCGCCGCGCCCGGAACGCCGCCACTTCGGCGAGCAGCCAGTCGCGGAACGCCGCGATCTTCGGCCGGTCCGCCGCCGCCGACGGATAGACCAGGTAATAGCTCTTGCCGTTGCCGCCGACGATGGGAAACGGCTGCACGAGGCGCCCCGCCTCGATCTCGTCGGCGAAGAACTCGGGATTGACGAGGGCCACGCCGAGCCCGGCCTCCGCGGCCTGCACGGCGAGATGGCTCGAATCGAAGCGCGGCCCGCGCGTGCTGTCGGGCGGCTTCACGCCGGCGGTCTTGAACCAGTTGTCCCACTCGAAATAGGGAATGTCGCGCAGCAGCGTGTAGCCGAGCAGGTCCGCGGGCCGGCGCAGCGGCGGGCCTTTGTCCAGCAGCTTCGGCGACAGCAGCGGCGTGAAGCGGTCGTCGAGCAGCTTGATCGCATCGAGGCCCGGCCACGTGCCGCTGCCGTGGCGGATCGCGACGTCCACCTCGTCGCGCGCGAAATCGGCGAGCCGGTGCGAGGCCTCCAGGCGGACGTCGATCCTCGGGTGCAGCGCCGAGAAGCTCGCGAGCCGCGGCGCGAGCCAGCGATAGGCGAAGGTGACGATCGCGCTGACCGTGAGCGGCCCGCTGTCGCCGCTCGCCTTGAGGCGCTCGACGGCGCCGGCCAGCCGGTCGAAGGCGGCGGCGACTTCGGGCAGCAGCGCGCGCCCCGCCTCGGTCAGGTCGAGCTTCCGCGTCAGGCGCCGGAACAGCGGCGTGCCGAGTTCCGCCTCGAGCCGCTTGATCTGGTGGCTGATCGCGGTCGGCGTCACCGCGAGCTCGGCCGCGGCGCGCTGGAAGCTGAGGTGCCGGCCGGCGGACGCGAAGGCGCGCAGCGCGGTCAGCGGCGGAAGCCGTTGGGGCATGGCGGAAGATTAGCTGAGTTATTCTCATCTGTCAGGTGCGAAAGCGTCGTTTGTCGCGCGCTTGCGAGCCCATTAATTCGATCACTGCCGCAACAAGCGGATAGAACGATCCCCGGATGTTCTCCATCCTCACGGATGATCGGAATTGGAGATTGTGCCATGACAATGCGCGCCGAATGCCTCGACCGACCGCCCGCCGCCACGCTCGCGCGGGGGCGCGGCTTCCGCGCCTTCGTGGCCGCCGCCTTCACCCGCCTCGCCGAATGGCGCGAGCGCGCCGAGCAGCGCGCGCACCTCGCGGGCATGGACGAGCGCCTGCTGAAGGACATCGGCATCAGCGCGGTCGAAGCGGCGCGCGAGGCCGACAAGCCTTTCTGGAAACCCTGACCTCGACTAGTCTCGGCGGACGGCGCGGCGGCGCGCCGCTCCACCGGGGCGCGGCATGGTGATTTCCGATCTACCGTTCGGCACGACCGACTGGGCGAAAGTTCCCGAGACGCGGCACAAGGGCGAGACCGGCGAGGCGATCTGGCGCACGCGGCAGTTCGGCCCCGTGCGGCTGCGCATGGTCGAATACAGCGCCGGCTACAAGGCCGACCACTGGTGCCAGAAAGGGCATTTCCTGCTGGTGCTCGAGGGCGAGCTCGTCACCGAGCTTGCGGACGGCCGCGTTTCGACGATGACGCCGGGCATGAGCTATCAGGTCGCCGACGGCGCCGAGCCGCACCGCTCCTCGACCGCCGGCGGGGCGAGGCTGTTTATCGTCGATTAGTGCCGCGCTTCGTCCGCTTGCGCATCGTGCGCGCCCAGGCCTCGTCCTGGCGCAACGGCCGCGCATCGGCGTAGACCCCCGTGTCGAGAATGATCGCCTGGTATTCGCGGTAGGTCATGCCGAGCGCCTCGGCGCGGGCGAGGCGCCGCAGCGCGATCTCGCGCGGCGGCGTCTTCCACGCCTTGGCGTGGGCGCGACGCCAGCAATAGTGGTTCCAGTCGCCGATCCGCGGATCGTCGAGCGGCGGCCCGCCGTTATGACCGATACCGGCAGCCGGATCGTCCCATGCATCGAAGCGCGCCATTGGCACCTGTCCCTGCCGTTTTTCGATGCATGTTCCGTGCCGCGTTACCCTTCGGCCCTTGTATTTCGGCGCGACGGCCCCGGCCGGTCGCGGCGCGAGAATGGTTTCGCGGCGAAGGAACACGAGCCGGCGCCCGCGTTTCGAGGACGCCGCGCCAACGATGCTACCGTTCGCCGCGATTTCGCTCTAATGTGGTCGGCGGCGGGATCACACGGCGCGTTCGCTCGACGCGAACGTCGCGTAGAGGGAGAATCTAGATGTTTCGTGCATTACGGATGGCGGCGGTTGCAGCCCTCACGGCAGCGGCGATGGCCGCGGGCGCCGGCGCGGCGAACGCGCAGATGCGCTACGACAATCCGACGATGAACGGCGCCGTCGTCGACTGGTGTTCGAGCTGGGCGACGAATTGCGGCTGGGGCGGCGCCCACCAGCTCTGCCGCATGCGCGGCCACCCGCGCGCGCTGAGCTGGAACACCTATCACCCGGGCCGCACCTGGGTGGTGGGCAGCAGCACCTACTGCAACGGCCCGGTCTGCCAGGGCTTCAGCCAGGTCACCTGCGCCACCGGATACGGCCCTGGGCCAGGGCCAGGGCCGGGCCCCGGTCCCGGAGCGGTTCAGCGGTTCCACAATCCGCAGATGAACGGCGCCGTCGTCGACTGGTGCTCGAGCTGGGCGACGAATTGCGGCTGGGGCGGCGCGCATCAGCTCTGCCGTCAATACGGCTTCACGCGCGCGACCAGCTGGAACACCTATCATCCGGGGCGCACTTGGGTG
>JAEULD010000133.1 GCA_016792765.1 Candidatus Odyssella sp. | reverse complement strand
CACCGTGCACGGGCTCGGCGAGGAGGCCGGCAAGGCGCTGACCGAGCATCCGGACATCAAGGCCATCGGCTTCGTCGGCGAATCGGCCACCGGCAGCCGCATCATGGCGCAGGGCGCCGCGACGCTGAAACGCGTGCATTTTGAGCTCGGCGGCAAGAATCCGGTGATCGTGTTCGACGACGCCGACCTCGCCCGCGCGCTCGATGCTGTCGTGTTCATGATCTACAGCCTCAACGGCGAGCGCTGCACCTCGTCGAGCCGCCTGCTGGTGCAGGCCGGCGCCTACGACGCGTTCGTCGCCAAGGTCGCCGAGCGCGTGCGGCGCCTGAAGGTCGGCCATCCGCTCGATCCGGCGACCGAGATCGGCCCGCTCATCCACCCCAAGCACTACGAGAAGGTGATGGGCTACATGGGCGTGGCGGAGCGGGACGGCGCCGCGATCCTCGCCGGCGGCGGGCGCGCGCCCGGTGCCGAGCGGGGGAACTTCGTGGCGCCCACGCTGTTCGGCGGCGCCCGCAACGCGATGCGGATCGCGCAGGAAGAGATCTTCGGCCCCTGCCTCACCGCGATTCCGTTCGCCGACGAGGCCGAGGCGCTCGCGATCGCCAACGACATCCGCTACGGCCTCGCCGGCTACGTGTGGACGCGCGACGTCGGCCGCGCGCACCGCCTCGCGCTCGGCCTCGACGCCGGCATGATCTGGGTGAACTCCGAGAACGTCCGCCACCTGCCGACGCCGTTCGGCGGCATGAAGTCGAGCGGCATCGGCCGCGACGGCGGCGACTATTCGTTCGATTTCTACATGGAGACCAAGAACGTCTGCGTGGCGCTCGACCGGCACAGGATTCCCGTGCTCGGCGGCGCGAAGGCCTGAGGACAGCCATGGGCCGCGTCGCTCTCGCCGCCAAGGTCACGCACGTCCCCTCGATGTATCTCTCGGAGATGCCCGGCAAGCATCACGGCTGCCGGCAGGCTGCGATCGACGGGCACCGCGAAATCTCGCGCCGCGCGCGCGAGCGCGGAGTCGACACGTTCGTCGTCTTCGACGTGCATTGGCTGGTCAACGCCGGCTATCACGTGAACAGCAATCACCGTTTCAAGGGCGTCTACACGAGCCACGAGCTGCCGCATTTCATCAAGGACATGCCCTACGACTACGACGGCAATCCGGCGCTCGGCGACGCGATCGCCGCGGCCGCGAACCGGCGCGGCATCGTCACCCGCTCGCACAAGGTCGAGAGCCTCACGCTCGAATACGCGACGCTGGTGCCGATGCGCTACATGAACGCGGATCGCGCGTTCAAGGTCGTGTCGGTGGCGGCATGGTGCAACTGGCACAGCCACGCGGACAGCCGGAACTTCGGCCTCGCCGTCCGCGAGGCGATCGAGGCCAGCGGCAACACCGTCGCGGTCCTGGCGAGCGGCTCCCTCTCGCACCGCTTCCAGGACAACGGCTCGCCCGAGGAGTCGATGCACACGATCAGCCGCGAGTTCTACCGCGAGGTCGATCTGCGCGTGGTCAAGCTGTGGCGCGAGCGGCGCTACAAGGAATTCCTCGCGATGCTTCCCGAGTACAACGAGAAATGCCTCGGCGAGGGCCACATGCACGACACGGCGATGCTGTTCGGCCTGCTCGGCTGGGACCGCTACGCCGGCGAATGCGAAATCATCACCGACTACTTCGCCAGCTCGGGCACCGGGCAGATCAACGCGGAGTTCCACCTATGACGGCCGGCGGAACGGCGCCGCCGCGCGCCGAGACTTCCGCCGAGGAGCGGGCGCTGCGCGTGCAGCTCGCGGCCGCCTACCGCATCTTCGCGCTGCTCGGCTGGACCGAGCTGATCTACAACCACATCACCCTGCGCGTGCCGGGGCCCGAGCGGCATTTCCTCATCAACCCGTTCGGCCTGCACTATTCCGAGGTGACCGCGTCGAACCTCGTGAAGATCGATCTCGAGGGCCGGCCGGTGCTGCCGACGCGCTGGCCGGTGAATCCCGCGGGCTTCACGATCCATTCCGCGATCCACGCCGGCATCGCCGGCGCGCATTGCGTGATGCACACGCACACGACGGCGGGCATGGCGGTGGCGTGCGGCCGTGCCGGACTCTCGATGAGCAATTTCTATTCGGCGCAGCTCCACGGCAAGGTCGCCTATCACGACTTCGAGGGCATCACGGTGCATGCCGGCGAAGGCCCGCGCCTGCTGAAAAGCATCGGCGACCGGCCGGCTGTGATCCTGCGCAATCACGGCCTGCTCGCCTGGGGCGACTCGCTGCCGCGCGCGTTCGCGATCCTCTGGCTGCTCAATCGCGCCTGCGAGATTCAGCTGGCCTCGACCGCGATGGGCCCGGTCATCGAGATTCCGGAGGACATCCAGAAGAAATGCACCGCGGATTCGCTGCAATTCGATCCGCGCTTCGGCGCGGGCCAAGACGTGTTCGATGCGCTCACGCGCATGATCGACCGCACCGACACGTCGTATCGCGACTGAGTCGCCCGCGCTTGACCCCTTCGTTCGGCGCGGGCTAGAGACACGGCAACCGGGTTGCGGCCGTGCCGCGATCCAAGAATCGGGAGGACACCATGAAGCATCTTCGCACCATGCTGCTGGCGGGCGCCTGCGCGCTCGCCGCTTCGCCGGCCGCCGCGCAGACCAAGCTGATCTTCGGATCGTGGGCGCCGCCGACGCATCACATCAACGCCGACGTGCTGCCGACGCTCGGCAAGTGGATCCAGGAGGCCACCAAGGGCCGCGTCACGTTCGAGATCAAGTACGATCTCGCGCCGCCGCCGGGCCAGTTCGACGCCGTGCGCGACGGCGTGCAGGACGTGGCCTGGATCTTCCACGGCTACAATCCGGGCAAGTTCGTCGCGACGCAGGTGATGGAGCTGCCGCTGCTCGGCGCCGGCGCCGAGGCGGGCTCGATCGCCTATTGGCGCGTGTACCAGAAGCACCTCGCGAAGGCCGACGAGCACAAGGGCGTCATGGTCATCGGCATGATGACGCACGGCACCGGCGTCATCCATTCGCAGCGCCCGATCAAGAGCTGGGCCGATTTGAAGGGCATGAAGGTGCGCCTGCCGGGCGGCATCGCGTCGCGCGTCGGCGAGGCGTTCGGCGCGGTCGCCGTCACCGTGCCGGCGCCGAAGGTCTACGAGACGCTGTCGTCGAAGGTCGCGGAAGCGGTGTTCATGCCGCCCGAGACGCACAAGAGCTTCCGCCTCGCGGAGGTGACGAAGCACATCCTGCGCGTGCCGGGCAATCTTTACGACGGCAGCTTCGCGTTCATCCTGAACCCGAAGAAGTTCGAGGCCATGTCGAAGGAGGACCAGGCCGCGGTGCAGGCGGTGTTCGGCGAGAAGCTCTCCGGCTATGCCGGCAGCCGCTGGGCGCTGGCCGACAAGGCCGGCTACGACGCCGCCAAGGCCGCCGGCAACGAGATCTCGGACGCGACGCCGGCGATGATCGAGGAACTGCGCAAGATCGGCGTGCAGCTCGAGGCCGACTGGATCAAGCGTGCCTCGGGCAAGGGCT
>JAEULD010000119.1 GCA_016792765.1 Candidatus Odyssella sp. | reverse complement strand
GGCGCGCGGGAGCCCATGCGCAAAATCCGCGAGTGCCGGCCGTTGCGGCATTGACATCCCCCGCGCCGCCAAGCGGAGTAGCGGCCACCCCTTTCGAGAGACCGGAGCAGACATCATGGCCAAGAAGAAGAAAGCCGCCGGCGCCCCGCGCTACGCGATGAAGCAGGAGCGCGACGTCTACGTGACGATGCGCGACGGCGTGCAGATCGCGCTGCGCATCTACCGGCCCGACGCGCCCGGCCGCTATCCGGTGCTGTTCGCGGCCTCGCCCTACCAGTACGACACCGACGACCTGCCCCACAGCTCGCTGTTCCTGTGGCACGAGGTGGGCCCGGTCGAGTGGTACGTGCGCGAGCAGGGCTACGCCTACGTCCATGCCGACGTGCGCGGCAGCGGCCATTCGGGCGGCGAATACGCGCTGCTGTGCAAGGAAGAGCAGCAGGATCTCTACGAGATCGTCGAGTGGATCGGCCGCCAGGACTGGAGCAACGGCAATGTCGGCGGCATCGGCCAGTCGTATTACGCCTGGTCGCAATGGTGGATGGGCATCGTCAATCCGCCGTCGCTGAAATGCATCGCGCCCTACGACGGCTGCACCGATCCCTACCGCGACGCGGCCTATCACGGCGGCATCTACAGCGAGTTCATGGTGTGGTGGTACAACATGGTGCGCGCGAACACGCTGCACCGCGCCGCCGGGCGCCCGACCGGGCGCGCGATGGCGCGCGACATCACCGCCGATCTGATCGCGCACCAGACCTACGACAATTGGTGGAAGGAGCGCTCGGCCATCGAGCGCGTCGGCGAGATCAAGGTGCCGATCTTCTCGATCGGCCATTGGGGCAAGCAGGGCCTGCACCTGCGCGGCAACATCCTCGGCTACGAGCAGGCGACGGCGCCCAAGAAGCTGCTCGTCACCGCCTTTCGCGACGTGTTCGAGGTCCACGCGGCGTTCGACGACATCGAGTTCCACGAGCGCGAGCTGCTGCCGTTCTACGACCGGTATCTCAAGGACAAGAAAACCGGCTACGACGACAAGCCGCAGGTGCGCGTCGAGGTGCGCGGGCGCGGCGCCACGCGCGACTATCCGGATTGGCCGCCGTCCGATTCCGAGATGCGCGCGTTCCATCTCGCGGCCGGGCCGAGCAAGAGCGTCGCCTCGCTCAACGACGGCGCGCTGGCGCCGAAATCCGTGCGCGGGCCGGCGTCGACGCGCTTCCGCTATCCCGATCCGCAATGGAAGCTCGGCGTGGCGGCGATGGGGCCGCACGGCCCGGATCCGGTGCGCCGCGTGCTCACCTTCACCAGCCCGCCGCTGGCCGAAGACCTCGAAGTGGTGGGCCGCGTCGTGCTCGAGCTGCACGTCTCGTCGACGAACACCGACACGGATTTCTTCGTCCGCGTCGCCGATCAGCTCCCGCAGGCGCCCGAGGAGCGCGCCGCGGGCCGCCAGCCGGCCTCGGTCATGGTCACCAAAGGCTGGCTGCGCGCCTCGCACCGCGAGAAGGACGCGGCGAAGTCGCAGCCCGATCGCCCGTTCTACACGCACGCCAATCCGCAGCCGATCGAGCCGGGCAAGATCTACAGGTACGAGATCGAGCTGATGCCCTGCGCCTATCTCTTCAAGCAGGGGCACCGCATCCGGCTCGAGATCGTCAACGGCGACACGGCGCTGACCGAGACGCCGCTCTTCGTCCACCAGTATCAGTGGTACAAGGTGGGCGTGGACACGATCCATCACGACGCGGCGCGGCCGTCGCGGCTCCTGCTGCCGGCCGTCGCGCCGGCGAAGTCGGCCGAAGCGTAGACCGCGCGCCTCGTTTCGAGACTCGCCCGATGCCGGCGCGCACCGTCTTTCGCAGCGCGGCGCTGCGCGTCGTCGACTACCGCTGCGCCGTGGCGCCCGGCACCGCGCCGTTCGCCGAGGTGCACGAGAGCTTCGCGCTCGCCTATGTGCGCAAGGGCAGCTTCGGCTATCGCTGCGCCGGGCGGCAGGCCGAGCTCGTGGCCGGCGCGGTCCTCGTCGGCCGACCGGGCGCCGAATACGTCTGCACGCACGATCACGATCACGGCGACGAATGCCTCTCGTTCCATTTCGCGCCGGCCTTGGCGGAGGAAGTCGCGGGCGGCGCGAACAACTGGCGCGCGGGCGCGGCGCCGCCGCTGTCCGAAATCATGGTGCTCGGCGAACTCGCCCAGGCGGCGGCCGACGGCGCCGGCGATGCGGGGCTCGACGAGATCGGGGTCGCGTTGGCCGCGCGTCATTTCCGGCTCGTGGCGGGCGTGCCGGCGAAGAGCGCGGCGCCGAGCGCCGCCGACCGCCGCCGCGCGGTCGAGGCCGCTTTGCGCCTCGATGCCGAGGCCGCCGCGCCGCACGATCTCGCCGGCGCCGCGCGCCGGGCGGGCCTCAGCGCCTATCATTTCCTGCGCGTGTTCACGAAGGTCGTCGGCGCCACGCCGCACCAGTATCTCGTGCGCGCGCGCCTGCGCCGCGCCGCGCGGCTGCTCGCCGAAGCGGAGCGCCCGATCACCGACGTGGCCTACGATTCCGGCTTCGGCGACCTCTCCAATTTCGTGCGCACGTTCCGGCGCGCGGCCGGCGTCTCGCCGCGCGCGTTCCGGAAGGCCGCCAAGGGCGAGCGCAAGATTCTCCAAGAACGCCTCGCCGCGCGCGCCTAAGCGTCGCCTCGCGAAGGCGGCCAATCGGGGCCGCCGCCACGGAGGTTGCGCATGTACGACCATGTCGGCTTGAAGGTGAAAGACGTCGCCGCCAGCGCGCGGTTCTACGAGGCCGCGCTGGCGCCGCTCGGGCACGAACTGGCGTCCGAGAACAAGGACGGCGCCGGCCTCGGCCCCAAGGGCGCGCCGGCGCTGTGGCTCCATCGCGATGCCGCGGCCAGGGGCGGCGTGCATGTCGCGTTCGCGGCGGCCGATCCCGCCGCCGTCGATCGCTTCCACGCGGCCGGCCTCGAGGCCGGCGGCCGCGACAACGGCGCGCCGGGACTGCGCAATGACTACGGCCCGAATTACTACGCCGCGTTCCTGATCGATCCCGACGGAAACAACGTCGAGGCCGTGTGCCTCAAGTGATACCAGCGAGCACTGGATTTGACCCACGCGGAGCCGCGGAGGACGCGGCGCAGTGTGTGTCCGGTGCCATTGGCGCTGAGCGCAGTCGATCGTCCGCTCCGCGTCTCCGCGCCTCCGCGTGGGACTGAACTTTCGCTCGCCGGTATGACGCGAGGTGCGCGTGCGGTCTTCGCGGGTGTGATCCGGTTCATGAATGGCGGGTGAACGGCTTCACTGCGGGCGGGGGCGGGTTCGGGCATGATCCGCGTCAGATGAGGCGACGAGAACGGACGCCTCGATTGGATCAACCCCTTCGGACAGGACAAGCCGCCATGAAGACCCTCGCCACGCTCGCCGCCGCGATCGCCCTCTCGATCGGCCTCG
>JAEULD010000081.1 GCA_016792765.1 Candidatus Odyssella sp. | reverse complement strand
GGCGGCGGTGAAGGCCGTGCGCGCCGACCTCGACAAGGCCAAGCGCGACGCCGGCGGCGACCGCGACAGGGCCGAGCGCGTGCAGAAGCTCGTCGCCGAGGCGCGCGCGGCGCTGCAACGCAAGGACCTCGCCGCCGCCGAGCGCGCGGTCGCCGAAGCCGAGAGGCTCGACAAGGACGCCGCGGCGGTGAAGGCCGTGCGCGCGGACCTCGAAACGGCCAAGCGCGGCGCACCGGCGCGCTACGACGAGGCGAAATTGAGCGCGGCGTTCTATGCCCGCATCATGGGCCAGGTCGGGCAGCAGGTTGCCGTCTATCGCAACGCGGCAGGGCACAAGGCCCTCGCCTACTGCATCGACTGGAGCAAGGTGACGGCCACGGCCGTGCCGCAGGGGCCGTTCGGCGTCAACGTCACGCCGGAGAGCGACGCCGCCGCTCAGGCCCGCGCCCTCGCGAATTGCCGAGGCCGCGCGGCGCCGAATTGCACGTGCACGATCGTCGACGCGGGCGGCCGCAATGCGCTGAAGGTGCCGGCCGCGGTGGTGGAGCGCCTCAACAAGACGCCCTGAACGCAACGGCGGCGCCGCGCGATCGCGGCGCCGCCGACGCGCTTACTGCACGGTGAACGCCTTGACGACCGGGGCGTTGTTGATCATCAGCGGCTTGTCCTGCGCCTGGCTGCGCACGCCGAACTCGTAGCGGCCCATGCGGCCGGTGTCGGTGTGCAGCATGGCGACGAGCTTGCTGCCCTTCTTCACGCGCTTGGTCAGGCGGACGACGACCTTCTCGGCCATGCCCTTCTTGACCGCCGCGTAGCCGATCGAGCCCGGCGCAACGGGCTTGCCGTCCGCCGTCGTCTCGTGGATCACGACGAAGCCGTCCTGCTCCATCATCACCTTGTCGATGGTGACGGAGCCGCGGCGGACCGCCTGGTCCGACACGGCCAGCTCGGCCTTCGGGCCGGCGGGCGGCGGCGGGGCCGCGGCCGGCTTGTCCGTCGACGCGCAGGCCGAAACGCCGAGCGCCAGCACGGCGAGTCCGGCGAAAGCGAATTTACGCATGGAATCAGTCCCCTTCTGTGGTCAGGATTGCCTTTCCGGCGCACCGATCCCCGGGCCGCCGGACGCCGGTATAAACACGGACAGGGGGTCATACGTCCAGTGGGAAGCGCGGCGCCTTTGCCGCATGGGCGGCCGCGCAAAAGCGGCCGGGTGCCCGCCTAGTCCTCGGCGCTCTTGAACCGCCGCAAACCGTCCAACGCGATCGGCGCCACGAGCGCGATCAGCGCCAGCGCGAGCAGCGTCGCCGACACGGGGCTTTGCAGGAACACCGTCGCATCGCCGAGATTGAGCTGCATCGCGCGCCGGAAATGCGTCTCCGCCATCGGCCCGAGGATGAGGCCGACCACGACCGGCGCGATCGGATAGCCCTGCCGGCGCATGACGAAGCCCATCAGGCCGAACAGCGCGAGCATCGCGAGCTCCACCGGCGACGGCTTGGCGGCCACGGTGCCGGTGACCGCGAAGATCAGGATGCCCGCATAAAGCCACGGCCGCTTGATCGCCAGCAGCCGCACCCAGAGGCCGACCAGCGGCAGGTTGAGCACCAGCAGCATCGCGTTGGCGATGAACAGGCTGGCGATCAGGCCCCACACGAGCATCGGCTTCTCGGCGAACAGCAGCGGGCCGGGATTGAGATTGTATTGCTGGAAGCCGGCCAGCAGCATCGCGGCCGTCGCCGAGGTCGGCAGGCCGAGCGTCAGCAGCGGCACCAGCGTGCCGGCGGCCGAGGCGTTGTTGGCGGCCTCGGGGCCCGCCACGCCCTCGATCGCGCCCTTGCCGAATTCGTCCTTGTGCTTGCAGAGCCGCTTCTCGGTCGAATAGGAGAGAAACGTCGGGATCTCGGCGCCGCCCGCGGGCAAGGCGCCGATCGGGAAGCCGAACGCGGTGCCGCGCAGCCACGGCTTCCACGAGCGCCGCCAATCCTGGCGCGTCATCCACAGCGAGCCGCGCACGGCCTCGAGCGTCTCCGGCTCGTGGCGGCGGCGCGAGGCGACGTAGAGCGCCTCGCCGACCGCGAACAGGCCCACGGCGAGCGTCGTCACCTCGATGCCGTCGAGCAGCTCCGGCACGCCGAACGCGAGCCGCGCCTGGCCGGAGAGCTTGTCGAGCCCGACGAGGCCGAGCGCCAGCCCGACGAACAGGCTGACGAGCCCCTTGCGCGGGCTGTCGCCGAACGTCGCCGAGACCGTGACGAAGGCGAGCACCATCAGCGCGAAATAATCTTCGGGGCCGAAATTCACCGCGATCTCGACGAGCCACGGTGCCAGCAGCGCGATGCCGAGCGTCGCGATCAGGCCGGCAACGAAGGAGCCAATCGCGGCGGTGGCGAGCGCCGGCCCGCCGCGCCCGGCCTTGGCCATCTTGTTGCCTTCGAGCGCCGTGGCCAGCGACGCGCTCTCGCCCGGCGCGTTCAGGAGGATCGCCGTCGTCGAGCCGCCATACATGCCGCCGTAATAGATGCCGGCGAACATGATAATCGAGCCGGCCGGATCGAATTTGTAGGTGATCGGCAGCAGCAGCGCGACCGTGAGCGCCGGGCCGATGCCGGGCAGCACGCCGACGATCGTGCCGAGGAGAACGCCGACCATCGCGAAGACGAGGTTGAGCGGCTGCACGGCGACGGCGAAGCCCTGCGCGAGCGCTGCGAGCGAATCCCACATCGCGTCACCACGGCCACGGCAGCGCGCGCAACGCCCGCACCAGCGGATCGAGCGCCTGCTGCACGTATTTCTCGAGCGGCCCTTCCGGCAGGGCGAGCGTCAAGGCGCGCGTGAACACCGCGTAGACGACCAGCGCGAGCGCGAGCCCGATCGCGACGTCGGCCGCCGGCGCGCGCCGCCCGAACGCCCACGCCGTGCCCGCGAACAGCACCGTGCAGGCGAGGACGAAGCCGCCGCCGAGCGTCATCAGCGCGATCATCGCCGCGAGCGCGGCCACGATGACGACGACCGCGGCCCGGTCGATGCCGCCCGCCTCGGCCGCCGCATCGGCGCGCGGGCGCCAGGCGGCGAGCACGGTGGCAAGGCCGAGCAGCACGAGGCCGCCGGCGATCATCAGCGGCGCGACGCTCGGGCCGACGCCGTAGATCGAGCCCGGCGCGAGGCGCTGCGCGTCGTAGAAGATCACGGCCGCGAGCGCGAGCAGCGCGACGCCGATGGCGAGATCGGAGACGTCGATCCAGCCGCCGCTCCGCCGGATCGTGTCGTGCGGCCGGGCCACGCGGCGGCGCCGCGGGCTACTTGGCGAGGCCGACGGATTTGAGGATGTCGGCCACCCGCGCCTGCTCCTCCTTGAGGAACGCGGCGAACGCGTCGCCGGAGAGATAGGCGTCGTCCCAGCCCTTCTGCTTCAACAGTTCGGCCCAGGCCGGCGATTTCGCCATCTTCTCGACCGCGGCGAGCAGCGCCGCCTTCTTGTCGGCCGGAAGATCCGGCCCGGCCATGACCGAGCGCCAGTTCGCGATCACGAGATCGAGGCCCTGCTCCTTGAGCGTCGGCGCATCGACGCCGGCGAGACGGTTCGGCGAGGTGACGCCGACGAGGCGCAGCTTGCCGGCCTTGATCTGCCCCTCGAATTCGCCGTAGCCGGAGATGCCGGCCGTCACCTTGGCGCCGAGCAGCGCGGCGAGCGCCTCGCCGCCGCCCGAGAACGCGATGTAGTTGATCTTCGCCGCATCGGCGCCGGCCGCGCGCGCGAACAGCGCCGCGGCGATGTGATCGACGCCGCCGGCCGAGCCGCCGGCCCAGGTGACCTTGCCGGGATTCTCCTTGACCGCCGCCGCCAGCGCCTTCGCGTCCTTGATCGGCGAGCTGGCGGGCACGACGATGGCGAGATACTCGCCGGTGAGCCGCGCGATCGGCGTCACCTTGTCGAGCGTCACCGGCGCCTTGTTGGTGATGATCGCGCCGACCATGACGAGGCCGTTGACCATCAGCTGATTGCCGTCGCCCTTGGCGTTGATGAGCTGCGCGAGCCCGACCGTGCCGCCGGCGCCGGGCACGTTGAACACCTGCACGCTCTTGGCCGCGCCGCTCGCCACCATCGCCGCCTGCATCGCGCGCGCGGTCTGGTCCCACCCGCCGCCCGGCCCGGCCGGCGCCATGATGCGCAGCTCGAGCTGCGCGGCGGCCGGCGCGGCCAAGGCCACTGCGAGGGCGACCGCTCCGGCCATGCCGAACGTCTTGCGGATCACACTCATGGCGCGCTCTCCCAGGATTTCTGTCGTTGCCGGCACCCTAACAGATCGACCGTGCGGTTCAACGACGGCGCGGCCGCGCAGGGCGCCTTCGATCTACCGCCCGACCCTTGCCAGCATCGCGCGGGCGGCGGCGTCGAGGATCGCGTCGGTGTCGATGCCGTGGACGCGGTAGAGGTCGGGGATGTCGGCGGATTGGCCGAATTTCTCGACGCCGAGCGCGTGCGTGCGGTGGCCGCGCACGGCGCCGAGCCAGGAGAGCGTGGCCGGATGCCCGTCGACGACGCTGACGATCGCCCCGTCGCGCGGCAGCGCGGACAGCAGCGTCTCGACCGGCGCGATCGCCGACGCGTCGCCGCCGCGGCGCGCGCGCTTGGCCGCCTGCCAGCCCTCGTGCAGCCGGTCGGCCGAGGTGATCGCCAGCAGCCCCGCGCCGGGAACGTCTTCGAGCAGCGCCGCATGCGCTTCCCTGGCTTCGGCGGCGACCGGCCCCGCATAGGCGATGGCGACGCTGCACTCGGGCCCCGGCGGCACCGCCCAGTAGCCGCCGGCGATCACGGCGTCGCGCAGTTCCGGCGTCATCGCGCGCTTGGGCTGGTCGAGCGGCCGCG
>JAEULD010000079.1 GCA_016792765.1 Candidatus Odyssella sp. | reverse complement strand
GTCAGCACCGCGAACGCGAAGTCGCGCTTCATGCGCTTCATCGCCTCGGAGACGACGTCGAGGATGAGGCCGGAGGCGCGCCCGTTCTCGACCATCGCGAACGGCTCGAACGCGGCGTCGTGGCCGATACGGAGCGTCTGCGCCTGCACTGGCATGGCGATCAGGAAAGCGAAAGCGAGGGAAATTCGGCGCATGCGTGCTCCATGGCGGCGGCTCGCCTCTCCGGCGAGAGATGCTTCGCTGCGCTCAGCATCGCGGCAAATCAGAACCCGAGCGCGTCCTTGAATTCGTCCACCGTCTGCGGGCGGTCCTGCTCGGGCACCTTGAGCGCCCAGTCGATGGCGACGAGCAGGTCTTCCGAGAAATGACCCTTGCCGCGCTCGGCGGCCGGGATCTGCGGGTCTTTCTTGCCCTTGACCAGCGCCGCCATGCGCTCGGTGGCCTCGCGCGGCCGGTCCTTGGTGACGGCGGCGTAGAGCACCGCGCCGAGCCCGTAGAGATCGGACCACGGGCCGTTGTTGCCGTCCGACGAGTACTGCTCGAACGGCGCGTAGCCCGGCGTCACCAGCGCCGTCATCTTCTGGCTCTTGGTCTTGAGCGCCGCGCGCGCCGCACCGAAATCGAGCAGCACCGGCGTGAGATCGTCCTTCCGGATGTAGATGTTCGACGGCTTGATGTCGCGGTGCAGGAAACCCTGGCTGTGCACGGCGCCCAAGCCCTCCAGCAGCGGCTTCAGGATCGCGCGCAGATCCTCCTCGAACATCATGTCGGGCGATTCGATCACGCTCTCGAAATCGACGCCGCGCTCGTACTTCATCACGATGTAGGCCGTGCCGTTGGCGCGGAAGAAGCGGCGCACCTCGACGATGTTCGGATGCTTGAAGCGCGCGAGCGTCCGCGCCTCGCGCTCGAACTTCTCGAGGCCGAACATGAAGTCGTCGCGATCGGCTTCCGACAGGATGCCGACCTGGACGCCGTCGGGCATCCGGGTCGCGATCTCGAACGGCAGGTATTCCTTGATCGCGACGTTGCGGCTCGGCGATTCGGGATCCTCGCGCAGGTCGCGCGCGAGATAGGTCAGCCCGAAGCCGCCGGCGCCGAGCACGCGCTTGATCCGGTAATCCTCGAGAATCGAGTTTTCCGGCAGCGTATTGCGGTAATCGTCGACCTCGTCGTCGTCGGACGCCATGGCTGGTTGCAGTCGGAATTCGCGAAAGCAGGACTTGGCGGGGCGCTCTTCCTGACCATTACGCAGAACGTCGATGTTTCGTTTATGACCGAATCCGGCGCGGAAATCGAGATTTTCCTTGAGCTTGGCCGCGGCCCGGCCGCGCGCCGCATTGAGCGGCCCGAGGGCTTGGGCTAAGAGGCGGCATTCGCTGGGAGAGCCGGCCTGGACAGGAACCAACCACTGGCCGCCGACGAGGCGTCGGACGCGGCGCGCCCGTTGCGCGTGGCGGTGCTCGTCGATCTGATCTGGTCGGAGGCCGCGGGCGGGCACGTGAAGTTCTGGGAACGCGCGGCGGGCGGCGCCGCCGGCCTCGCCGGTCTCGACCTCACGGTGTTCTTCGCCGCCGCCGCCGACGGCGAGCACGTGCTGGCGCCGAACGTGCGCTACCGCCTGTTGCGGCCGGTGTTCGGCACCCAGCGCCTGCCCTTCCTGTCGCACGTGCCCGATCACACCGATCTCGCGCCCTATCATCCGCGCCTCGCGCGCGCGCTCGCGGGCCACGACGTGATCCATACGACCGACGCCTATTTCGCCTATGCCCGCACCGCCGAGCGCGTCGCGCGCCGGCGCCGCCTGCCGCTGGTCAATTCCGTGCACACCGACACCCCCGGCTACACGCGGCTCTACACCGCCGAGACCGTCCGCCGTCGCCTCGGCACGGGCTGGCTCGCGCGGCTGCTGCTCGACCGGCTGCACGTCGACGCGCGCGCCGAGCGCGGCAAGCTGCGGCGCCTCGCGCGGCACCAGGCGATGTGCCGCTTCGTGCTCGGCCCGCGCGACGACGACCTCGAGCGGGCGCGGCGCGTCCTGCCCGCCGAGCGCGTGCTGCGGCTGCCGCGCGGCCTCGAGCTTGATCGCTTCCACCCGCGCTGGCGCGACCGGGCCTGGCTTGCCGCCAAGCTCTCGATTTCGCCCGAGACGCCGGTCGTGCTCTGCGTCGGCCGCGTCAACGTCGGCAAGAACGTGATGACGCTGGCCGAGGCGGTCCGCCAGCTCGTGGACGGCGGCGAGACGCTGGTCCTCGTCTGCGCCGGCGAGGGCGAGGACCGCGCGCGCGTCGAGGCGCTGCTCGGCCCGCATGCGCGATGCCCCGGAGTCGTCACCGGCGACGACATGGCGCGGCTCTATGCGAGCGCCGACCTGCTGGCGCATCCCTCCGAGATCGAGACCTATGCCAACGTCGTAACCGAGGGCATGGCGGCGGGCCTGCCCGCGCTGGTCAGCGCGCGCGGCACCGCGCGCGAGCGCGTAAGCGGCGGACAATCCGGCGCCGCCGCCGGCGTCGTCGTCGAAGGCGGCGCTTCCGCCTGGGCCGCGGCGATCGCGGCGTTGCTGCGCGACCCGGCGCGACGCGCCGCGCTGGGCCGCGCCGCGCGCGCCGAGACCGAGCGGGTTTTCACCGACTGGCGCGCCGTCGTCGCCGAAAAGCTGCTCCCCGTCTGGACCGCCGCCGCGCGGGCGCGATGAACGCTCCAGGCGCCGGAATGCGGACCGCAGCAGAAGATGAAAGTGAACGGGAGCCGGGGCGCCGGGAAGAGTCAGGTATGCGCGCGCGCGCGAATATTCCTTCTCCGCGGCTCCCCTGCTCCTGTGAAATTTCCTTCCTTCGCGCCGCACGCGCTTCGGCGCGGAGGCACTGAGATGTTCGGACGGCGCATCCTGATCCTGATCCCGCATCCCGACGACGAGGTCGTGGGCGCCGCGCTCGCGATCCGGCGAGCGGTGAAGAACGGCTCGTTGGTGTACGGCCTCGATCTCACGCATGGCTGCCCGCAGCGCGAGGCGCTGTGGCCGTGGGCGCGCGGCGCCGACGGCGCGCGCGTCGAAGCCCGCCGCCGCGAGGCCGCGGCCGCGGCGCGCGAGCTCGGCATCGCGCGCATCGCCGACGACGGCACGGCCGCGCGCCGCCTGCGCCACGCCCTGCCCGCCGCCCTCGCCCGCCTCCGCGCCGCCGCCGACGAACACGCGATCGACACGCTCTGGGCGCCGGCCTACGAGGGCGCGCATCCCGATCACGATTGCGCCAATGCGCTGGCCTTCGCCTTGGCGCGCGAGCGGCCCGGCCTCGCCGCCTGGGAATTCGCCGAATACAGCAACGCCGGCGGCGTGCGCCGCGCCAATCAATTCTTCGCCCCAAGCGGCGGCGAGATCGCGATCGAACTCGCCGACGAAGACGAGGGCCGATGGAAGTCGCACCTGCTCGCGCTCTATCGCTCCGAGGCGTTCAATCTGCGGAATGTGGGCGGCGGAAACGCGCCGTTCCGCGAGAGCTTCCGTCCGCTGCCGCGCCACGACTACACGCGCCCGCCGCATCCCGGCCGGCTGTTCTACGAGCGCTTCCACTGGGTGCCGTTCCCGATTCCGGCGATCGACCGCACGACCGGCGCCGACGTTAGCGCGGCGATTGCGGAGTTCCTGTCTGGAGCTGGCGCAGCATTCTGATAGTTTCTCGCAGACTCTTAGCATAATTTATTGTTTTTATTGCTTTTTATTTTCCTTCCTCGCAGCCGTGACGGGCGCGGCCTTGGCATTTGCGGGCTGCGGCCGTCCTGATCGCCGAACCCTCAAGCGCCCACTGGGCCGCGCGCCGCCCGGCGCGCTCTTTCTTAGCGAGGGCGGCCCCAAACGCCCGAACGGCCCGGCGCACCGCGCTTGAACCCGCCCGCCGAAGCGCCCTATCTAACGCCTGCCCGCGTCACCGCACGGCACCCCGTCCGCTTGTACGAGCAAGGCCGGGTCGCCCGGCGCCGCAGTAGCTCAGTCGGTAGAGCACCTGATTTGTAATCAGGGGGTCGGCGGTTCGATCCCGTCCTGCGGCACCAGGTCTCTGTCGGCGCCGTCGCCGCCTGGAGCTGGAACGCCTCTATTCCTTCCGTCGCCGCAGCGCGGCGAGGTTGCGGCGCACCCGTTCGCGGTCGGCTTCTTGGAGCGCCACGCGCTCCAGGGCAGCCATGGTCGGGAAACCAGCGTCAGGGTCGAGTTTTCTCGCATGCCCAAGCGCAGCGGGGAGCAAAGCAACTCCGCCTCCAGTCTCTATTCCAGCGCCTCCGTGTGAACCCCTTCACCGCGCGCCGGCGCGGGTTCGGATAGGCTGTGTTCTCGTTGGTGACCGACGTCACACCCCTGCCCTTCGAGAGGAGAACACGGCCATGAAGACCTTCGGAAAACTGTTCGCCGCCGCGATCGTCGGCCTCGTGCTCGGCAGCGCCGCGCTGGCCGGCGCGAGCCCGGCCGAAGCGTTCCCGCGCACCGGCAAGCCGCTCTCCGGCACGGACCTCGGCAGCGGCCGCTGACCGCCGCGGCCTATTGGTGCGCGGGCATCCGCCGCGCTCGGCCGGCGCGCGTCACCCTTCCCGTCGCCGCAGCGCGGCGAGGTCGCGGCGCATGCGGTCGCGGTCGGCTTCTTCGAGCGCCACGCGCTCCTCGAGGATGCGCAGGAGGCGCCGCGCTTCCGCGGCATCGTGGCCGTTGCGATCCAGCGCGGCGACGAGCGCGCGCTGCTGATTGGCGAGACGCTCGGCCTCGGTTGCGCGGCGCTCGGTTTCCTCCATGTGGTCGCGCATCTGCTCGCCATCCATGTCCGCGGACGCGGCCGGGCGCTGCGGGCGATCATGCGTGTCCGGGGGCGAGGCCCCGGCATCGCCGCTGTCGTTCTTCTTCCAGCTCATGGGATGGATCCCGCTCCTCCGCTCCGCGACGCGCGCGCCTGGTGCCGCCTGCTCGCACGAGAAAGCGCGTGTGCGGCAACGACGGCGGCACGGCGCCGCTGCCGCGCCCGCCCCGGCATATCAACAGGATGGAATGCCCGTCGCAAGGGCGCGGCGCTCGCGCCGCGCGCCCCCGCCCGGAGTCAGGCCACCGCGATGCATTCGATCTCGATGTCGAATTCCATCGGCCACGAGCCCACGGCGACGAAGGTGCGCGTCGGCGGGTTGTGCGCGAAGTGCTTCGCGTAGACGCGATTGATCGCCGCGAAATAGCCGGCGTTGGCGGCGTAGATCGTGGCCTTGACCACCTTGTCGAGCGACGAGCCGGCGCTTTCGAGCGCGTGCTTCACCGCGCGGATCGAGGCCTCGGTCTGCGTCTCGATATCGCCCTGGATCAGCTTGCCGGTCTTGGGATCGAGCGGCGGCAGGCCCGAAACGAACAGGAAGCCGTTCGCGCGCACGACGGCGGAAATCGGCACCTTCATCTGCCGCATCGCCTCGGAAAATACGGGAATCTCGACGACTTCTTTCGCCACGGGCGGCTCCTCCTCGGTTGCGGCGGCGACGATAGCACGTTCCGCCACCGCGGCGGCGGCTTGATCGCGCGGCCCGCGCCGCCCATCTTTCCTGCACAGGCGCTGGTGATACGCGATGCGCGACAAGACACCGATCCGCGAGCAGGTGGCCCGCCGCACGCCGGCGGCGGCGCGGCGCGTCAAGCCGCTGACGCTCGGCGACCTCGCCACGAGCGGCGCGTCCGAGATCGAGGTCGAGTGCGAATGGTGCCGCCACGCCGCGCGCCTCGCGGTCGCCGATCTCGCCGCGCGCGCCGGGGCCGATGCCGCCTATCGCAACGTGGTGCGGCGGCTGCGCTGCTCGGTGTGCGGATGGGATCGCGTCGAGGCGTGGCCGGTGCGAGGCCGACACAAGGAATCCCGAGACGCGCCGGAGCGCCGGCGCCCCTCCGGCCTGCCGCCGCTCGACGAGTGCCGGCGCTTCCTCGCCGCGCTGCCGGCCGCGCCGGGGGCCACGCTCGCGGAACGGCGGGCGGCCCGCATCGACGCGTTGCGACAGCGCTGGCCCGAGCTGACCGCGTCGGCGGCCATGTTCGTCGTCCAGTCGGCCGAGACGGCGCGCTGACGCCCATCCACCGACAAGTGGGTTAACGGACCAGCGCTTGTTGCGGACACCTTGATTTAACCATAGGAGGCAGCGAAAGCGGCTTGCCCGTGCCGGTTGCGAAGAGAAGATTGCGAAACGCGCTTACGCAAGCGTTACCGCGCAGCGGCGCTTCTTGCAGCAGGGTAAGGACATGGCCATCGCATCGCCGGCTCCTCTGAATTTCGTCCGCGCCTTTCCCCACGTCGGCGGGCAGAGCCGCCGCGTCAAGGCGGCGCCGACGGCGCTGACTCAGACCGCGGCCGCGATGATGGGCGCCTCGGGCGTGATCTGCACGAAGACCCGGGCGCCCTCGTTTCCCGCCCGGCGTTTCGCGGCCGCGGCGCTGCTGGTGCTCTCGGCGGCGACGCTCGCCATCGCCGGCGACCAGCGCTGGAGCGGAGACAGCGCGCGGGGCGCCCACATGCTGCTGGCCCATTCGGATGCGTTCGCGTCGCTCGGCGTCGGCGAGTACGGCGCCGCGCTGTCCGAGCTCGCGCCGGCCGCAGCCCCCGCGCCGGCCGCGCCGCTCGACGGCCAGGACCGGTTCGAGGTCGAGCGCCTGTTCCGCCTGTCCGGCGCACGCTAAGCGCGCGCGCCGACGGGGCGTGCAACGGTTTCTTGACGACGCGGCGTAACAAAAGCTTCGCGGCGGCCGGCTAGAGTTTTTCGCGGGCGAGACATCCTCCCGCGGGGAAGCCGCATGAAAAGCCGCAACGGCGCCGGCCGCGCCACGATCGTCGAATACGCGTTGACCGCGCTCCTGTTCGCCGTGGCCCTGGTCGCGGCCGTGGAAACCATCGCCCCGCACTAGATTCGCGCCGCGCGCGGGAATTGACCGGGCGGGTCCGGACGCTTCTTATCCGGACATGAACCCCTGGCTCATGATCGCCGCGGCGAACGGCTTGCTCGCGGTCGCGGCCGGCGCGTTCGGTGCGCACGCGCTGGCCGGCGCCCTCGACGCCCACGCGCTGCAGACCTTCGAAACCGGCGCGCGCTATCACATGTATCATGCGCTGGCGATGGGGCTCGCCGCGCTCGCGCTGCGCGAGCGGCGCGGCGCGCGGCTCGCGGCGGCGCTGTTCCTGGCCGGGATCGCGCTGTTCTCGGGCTCGCTCTACGCGCTCGCGCTCACCGGCCTGCGCCCGCTCGCCTACGCGACGCCGTTCGGCGGCGTCGCGTTCCTTGCCGGATGGGCGGCGCTCGGCTATGCCGCGCTGCGGCCGCGTTGAGCCGCGGGCAGGTCGCGATGTTCGAACAGCCGCAGGATTTCGCCGACGAGAGCGCGGCGCTGCACGCGCTGCTGGCGCCGCTCGACGAGGCCGCGCTGGCCGAGCGCACGGCGTTCAAGGGCTGGGCGCTGTCCGACATCGTCGGCCACCTGCATTACTGGAATCGCGGCGCGCTGCTCTCGCTCGCCGAGCCGGAGGCGTTCCGCGCGCTGGCGGATAGAGTTCTCGCCCACCTCGGCGGCGGCGGCACGCTGCGCGACTTCGAGCGGGCCGAACTGGCCGGCCTGTCGGGGCGCGCGCTGCTGGAGGCCTGGCACCAGTTCGCACAGACGATGGCGGCGCGTTTCGCCGCCGCCCCTCCCTCCGCTCGCGTCGCCTGGGCGGGGCCGGACATGAGCGTGCGCTCGGCGATCACCGCCCGGCTGATGGAGACCTGGGCGCACGGCCAGGCGGCCTACGACCTGCTCGGCGTCGTCCGCCGCAATACGGATCGAATCCGCAACATCGCCGTTCTCGGCGCGAACACCTACGACTGGTCGTTCCGCATCCGCGAGCGAAAGCCGCCGCAGCCGAAGCCGCATCTGCGCCTCACGGCGCCGTCGGGCGCGCTCTGGACCTGGAACGACCCGAGCGAAGCCGATCTCGTCGAGGGCGCCGCCGAGGAATTCTGCCAGGTGGTGACGCAGGTGCGGAACGTCGCCGATACGCGGCTGACCGTGCGCGGAGCTGCGGCCGCGGCATGGATGGAGATCGCGCAGTGCTTCGCCGGCCCGCCCGAAGCGCCGCCGGCGCCGGGCACGCGCCATACCGGCGCACGTCATGTTTCCGCTGCGCGCGGCTGAAGCGCGCGCAACGCACGCCGCGCGGAACTTGCGGCATCGGAAGCGCGGCGATAGCCTCGCGCATGGCGCAGGGCCGCCGAGGCGGGGATCGGGATGGCGGGCTTCGAACGGGAATTCGTGCTCGGCGAGGCGAGCCGGCGGCAACGCTTCGCGCGCGACCGGCGGCTCGCGGCCCACATGCTGCGCGTGCTCTGGATGTGGGCCACGGTCGGCCGCAAGTTGCGCCGCGCGGCCGACGAGGCGGCGCGTACCGGCCGCCCCATGCCGATCGACCGCCTGAAGCGGGGCCGCGTATGAGCGCCCGGCGCAAGGCCGCGGGCGCGCCGCCGCCGGCCGAATACGCCTTTGCCTTCGAGCATCCGCCGGTCTCCGGCAACGCGATCAACGGCCTCGGCGAGACGCGCCGGCGCCGCGCGCGCGAGGTGTTTCATGGCTCGGGCGCACGCCCGCTCGAATGGGAGGCCCTGCAGAGCTATTTCGGCATGATGGTGCCGCTGCGGCTGCTGCTGCTGTGGATGTCGATCCGCTGGACGGCGCGCAATTCGAACGGCCCGGTCGCGAAGCGCCGGCGCGAATTCGCCTCGCCGGCGGAGGCCGCGGCGCACGTCAAGGACGTCGCGCGGATGTTCGGCGCCGAACAGGCCGGCATCGGGCCGGTGACCGAGGACTGCGTCTACGACACGTTCACGATCACGCTGCCGCACGCGATCGTCGTCGCCGTCGCGCACGACCCGCGCGACATGCGGGGATCGCCCGACCGGGCCAGCGGCATCGGCACGATGCGCACCTACAAGAAGACCGGGCGCGCGGCAGTCGATCTCGCCCGCTACATCCGCGGGATGGGCTGGCACGCGGCCGCCTACGGCCAGAGCGCGGAAGTGCTGCACATTCCGCTGGCCATCAATGCGGGCATCGGCCAGCTCGGCAAGCATGGCTCGCTCATCTCGAAGGAGATCGGCACCAGCTTCCGGCTCGCAGCCGTGTTCACCGACCTGCCGCTCGCCTACGACGGCAAGGTCGACATCGGCGTCGAGGACCTCTGCGCGACATGCCTCCGCTGCTCGACCGATTGCCCGGCGGGCGCCATCGCCAACGCGAAGCAGACGGTTCGCGGCACCGAAAAGTGGTACGTCGATTTCGACAAGTGCGTCCCGTACTTCGTCAAGACCTACGGCTGCGGCTACTGCCTCGAAGTCTGTCCGTGGGCGGACGGGGGACGCGCGGGCTGGCTCTCGGAGCGATTGCTGGCCAAGCGGAGATAGGCACGGCGCGAGCGTCGGCACGCCCCCGGCGGCTTGCCGACGGCGGCCAGGGGCCGCGGCTATGCCGCCGCCTGCACCGGCGGCTCTTGCGCCATTTCGGCCGCGAATTTCAGACCCGCGAACGCGCCCTTCTGCCACACGATGCTGGCGCGCAGCAGCCCCATGCTGCGCACCTCGAGCGTGACCGGCTCGCGCGGCAGCGGATCGTCGTTGTCGATGAGCCGGATCTGCGCCCCGCCGCGCGATACGTTCGTCACGATGCACGGGATCAGCATGCGGCCGTAATTGACCGTGCCCACGGCGCGAATCGCGTGGCGGCGGTGGCGGCGGCGCTCGCTCGCGCGCGGATCGTCGATCTGTTCCATCCCGGCCCCCTGCCCCGATCGCAGGCCCCAAACTCAATCCTCAATAGCGCAAGTCGCGCCCTTTCTACCATAAGCCGATGGGCATGGCGCCCGTTTCCGTCACGCATGCGGCCAGTCGAAAGACTTGACGGCCTTGACGAAAGCGGCGAGCGCCGGGCTGTGGCGGCGGCCCGACACGCTGACCAGCGAGACCGTGCGCCGGATCTCGGGATCGACATA
>JAEULD010000066.1 GCA_016792765.1 Candidatus Odyssella sp. | reverse complement strand
GCGCTACGACGAAGCGATCGCGGCCTATCGCGCCTGCCTCGCCGGCATCTTCGCGCACGAGCCGAAGATCATGCTCGCCCTGGCGAGTGTGGAGTTCGAGAAGGGCGATGCCGCCGCCGCCGCAACGACGCTCGAGGCGCTCGCCGAACACAACGCGGATTTCCGCTCGGCCGAAGGCCACCTGCTCTATGCGCGCGCGCTCGAAGCCGCCGGCCGGCTCGAGGAGTCCGCGCGCGAATACGGCGCCGCCGCCGATTACTATCCCGGCGCGGAAGCCCGCGCCCGCCACGGGCTGGTGCTGCTGCGCCTCGGCGACCGCGACGGCGCGCGCCGCGCGTTCAAGGAAATTCTCGACGCCGCCGAGCTCGCCCCGCGCCACGTGCGCCGCGCGAACGCCGAATGGATCGAGATCGCGCGCCGTGAAAGCGCCGCGGCCTGAGCTGACGCTACTTCGCCTGGTCGATCGACTTCATCTGAACGAGGATCGGCGCGATGTGGTAGGCGGTGTGCTGGCCGAACAGCGTGCCGCCGACCGTGACGCGCTTGTTCAGCAGCCGCTTCAGCCTCGGCTCCGGCAACTCGCCGGCGAGCTGCACGCGGCCGATCTTCTCGACGCGGTGCACCTTCCGGTCCATGTCGGTCACGTCGGCGCAGGCCGGCTTCGCCAGGCGTACGACATAGGCCTGGAGGTTCGAGCCGTTGCCGGGATGCTTGAAGCGCACGAGCGCGAGCGTGCCGGTGATCTGCACCTCGGCCGTATCGTCGGCCTTCAGGCACCCCTGCGCGGCGGCGCCCGAGGCGCCGCCGGCCGCGAGGACGAGAGCCGCCGCGATCGCCGCCGCGCGGTTCACGGCGCCTACCCGACGTGCTGGGCGAAGAAGGCGAGCGTGCGCTGCAGCGCGATCTCCGACGCCTTCGCGTTGTAGCTCGGCCGCTCGTCGCAATTGAAGCCGTGGTCGGCGTCGTAGACGAAGATCGGCACGTCGGGATTCGCCGCCTGGAGCTTCCGCACGCCGTCGAGCGGGATCATCTGGTCCTTGGCGCCATAATGCAGCTCCACCGGCGCCTTGGGCTTGAGGTTCGCGAGCGCCGACGTGGTGCCGCCGCCGTAATAGCCGACCGACGGGATGCCGATGCGCGATGCGCACACCCACGCCGCCGCCCCGCCCCAGCAATATCCGACATCGCCGACCTTGCCGTATTTCTTCCCCTCGGCGATCGCGGCCTCGAGATCCTTCACCGTGTTGTCCCAGTTCACGTTCGGAATCAGCGCGCGGCACTTCGCGATGTCGTCGGCCGTGTAGCCGGCGTCGAGGCCGGGCGAGAGCCGTTCGAAGAGCTGCGGGGCGATGGCGACGTAGCCGTGCTTGGCGAACTTGTCGGCGTCGCGCCGGATGTGCGCGTTGACGCCGAAGATCTCCATGTTGACGACGATGGCGCCGCGCGGCGTGCCCGACGGCATCGCCTTGTAGGCCGGCAGCGAAAAGCCGTCGGCGGCCTTGAGGGTGATCATTTCGCCCATGCTTCTCTCCCGATGCGAAGGAAGCGCGTGTAGCGCGTCTCGGCGCGCAAATAAAGGCCCGGCCCGCGCCGTCAGGCGAGGCGGACCGAGACCGTGCCGATGCCGGGAAAATCCGCCTCGGCCAGATCGCCGGCCCGGGCGCCGACGAAGCCCATCAGCGAGCCGGTCGCCACGACGTCGCCGGCCCGCAGCGGCGACCCGAGCCGCGCGCGCTCGTTCGCGAGCCAGGCAAGCGCCGCGAGCGGATGCCCCATCGCGGCGGCGCCCGCGCCGCGCGCGAGCTCCTGCCCGTTGATCCGGAACACGACGGCGACGGCGGCGAGATCGCGCTCGCGCCAATCGGCGAGTTCGGCCCCGAGTACCAGGCCGCCGTTCGAGCCATTGTCGGCGATGACGTCGAAGCCGCGCATCGCGAACGGCGCGCGGAAGCTCGGCCGGTTGATCTCGATGCACAGCCGGACGCCGTCGACGGCGGCGGCGATGCTCTCGGCGTCGTAGGCCGTGCCGGTGGCGTCGCGGGCCAGGCTCGCGGCGAGCTCGGCCTCGAGGATGTTGTGGCCGCCGCCGGCCGGCAGCACGGCGCCGCTCGCGTGGATGGTTCCGGCGAACACGCGGCCGAAGAACGGATGCGCGAGGCCGACCTTGGCGCGCACTTCGGGCGCGGTGGCGCCGATCTTCCAGCCCGCGGCGGGGCCGGTGCGGCGCGCGAGCGCGTCCTGGATCGCGATCGCCTCGGCGAGGTCGCGCGGCGCGGCGCCGGCGGGCAACCCCTCGACGAGGCGGCCCTCGCGGCGCGCGGCGGCGAGGAACTCGGCCGCCGCCTCGATTCGGACTGCGTCGACCATCGGCTAGGCGAGATGGGCCTGGAAGAATTCCATCGTGCGCTGGAGCGCGAGATCGGCCGCCGCCTTGTCGTAGGAGGCGCGGTCGTCGCAGTTGAAGCCGTGGTCGGCCTCGTAGACGTGCATCGGCACGCTCTGATGCGCGTAGCGGAGCTTGGTCACGTCGCCGAGCGGGATGTAGTGATCGCGCGCGCCGAAATGCAGCATGCACGGCGCCTGCGGCTTCTCGTGCATGAGCTGGATCGTGCGGCCGCCGTAATAGCCCACCGCGGGGAGGCCGAGCCGCGTGGCGCAGGCCCAGGCGACCGATCCGCCCCAGCAATAGCCGACCGCGCCGACCGGCCCGAAGGTGAGCAGGTAGTTGGCGGTCGCGCGGATGTCGCGCAGCGCGTTGTCGAGGCCGAGCTTCGTGACGAGCGCGATGCCCTTCTCCATGCCCGCCTGATCGTAGCCGAGCTCGACGCCGGTCTCGATGCGGTCGAACACGGCCGGCGACACGGCCATGTAGCCGAGCTTCGCGAACTTGTCGGTGTCGCGGCGCATGTGGCCGTTCACGCCGAAGATCTCCTGGATCACGACGATGCAGCCCTTGGGCTTGCCCGCGGGCTTCGCCTGATAGGCGCCGAACGTGAATCCGTCGTCGGCGGTGAGCCTGATCGTCTCGCCCATGGTCTGGCCTCCGCTGCTGCTTCTACCTCGACCGTCCCTCAACGACAACCGATCCTACGCCCGCGTCTAACGAATCTTTCGGATTTGAGGAAGTAACTCGGCGTCACTATTGGTATGCCCGAAATCTCGCCCAAGACCAGCAGGTCCCTATCACCGGAAATTATGACGCTGGCACGCGCGGCGAGCGCCAGATGCAGGAAGACATCGTCGTCGGGGTCGCGCGCGATTGGCAGCCCGGCCTCGATCGAAAAGAAGGCAGACAGATGCCTGATGCGCTCGAGGAATCGCAAGCGAGCCGGCCGCGGCGCCGCCGATTCGAATTTCGGCGTCAGTAGCACACGCCGCAGCTCGCCGAATGTTTCGTCCGATTGCGCGAGAATGTGATCGCGCAGCACCCGGGCGATCGCGCGGTTGGGTACGCTGCCCTCGTGAGTGGCGGCGCTGATCAGGACGTTCGTGTCGGCAACGACGAAGGCCATCAGCGCCCGTGGCGCTTCGCCTTCCGCTCCTCCCGAAGCTCGCTCAGGATTGCCCTGGCCTTGCGCGGCGTCATGCCATTGCGGCGCGCCTCGCGCGCCAGCTCATTCATGGCTTTGATCGCGGCTTCGCCCAGCCGACGCTGCTCCTCCGGCGTGCGAACTGGCGTGAGGCGCACGGCACGCAAAGGACGTTTTAGCTTGGTATCCATCAGGACTCTCGCAACGCGTAGTCACATTCAATATAGGTCCGGAAACAAGCGACGTCACCGCCTACGTATTGAACCGGAACAGCATCACGTCGCCGTCCCGGACGACGTAGTCCTTGCCTTCGGCGCGCATGCGGCCGGCGTCTTTGGCGCCCTGCTCGCCGCCGCAGGCGAGGAAGTCGTCGTAGCCGATCGTCTCGGCGCGGATGAAGCCGCGCTCGAAATCGGTATGGATCGCGCCGGCGGCCTGCGGCGCGCGCGCGCCGGCCGGCACCGTCCAGGCGCGCGACTCCTTGGGGCCGGCGGTGAAGAACGTGATCAGCCCGAGCAGCCGATAGCCGGCGCGGATGATCTTGTTGAGGCCCGGCTCGGCGAGGTCGAGCGATTCCAGGAACGCGCGCTTCTCCTCGGGATCGGCGAGCTGCGCGATCTCGGCCTCGATCGCGGCGGAGATCACGACCGCTTCGGCGCCCTCGGCCCTGGCGCGCTCCAGCACCTTCGCCGAATGGGCGTTGCCGGCGGCGGCGGCGCCCTCCTCGACGTTGCACACGTACATCAGCGGCTTCGACGTGATCAGCTGGAGCTGGCGGAACTCGCGCTTCAGCTCGGCGGGGATCGCCGCGGTGCGCGCGGGCTTGCCTTCGCGCAGCGCGGCGAGCGCCGGCGCGATCACTTTCATCAGGGCCTGCGCGTCCTTGTCGCCGGTCTTGGCCTGCTTCTCGGCCTTGTCGGCGCGCTTCTCGAGGCTGTCGAGATCGGCGAGCATCAGCTCGGTCTCGATCGTCTCGATGTCGCGGATCGGATCGACCGTGCCCTCGACATGCGTGATGTCGCCGCTTTCGAAGCAGCGCACGACATGCGCGACCGCGTCCACCTCGCGGATGTTGGCGAGGAACTGGTTGCCGAGCCCCTCGCCCTTCGACGCCCCGCGCACGAGGCCCGCGATGTCGACGAATTCGAGCTGGGTCGGGATCGTCTTGGCCGATTTCGCCAGCGCCGCGATGCGGCCGAGCCGCTCGTCGGGCACCGAAACGCGGCCCACGTTCGGCTCGATCGTGCAGAACGGATAGTTCGACGCCTCGGCCGCCTGCGTCGCGGTCAGCGCGTTGAAGAGGGTCGATTTGCCGACATTGGGCAAACCGACGATGCCGCATTGAAAGCCCATGTCACTCGTCTCGCTTGGATGGTTGGTCGGGCTTTTCCTCGCGGCTGGCCGCCTTCTCCGGCGGCTTCTCTTTTTTCGGTTTCGGCGGCGCCAGCAGGAAGGCGACGCGGCTCATGAAGCCGCCCTCGTCGCCGGCGACGAGGCGCGGCACTTCGGCCGCCACGGCCTCGACGACCTTGCCGGCCAGCTCGCGCTCCTGCTTCGCGAAATCCTGCAGCACGTGATTGTGCACGAGCGCCTTGTCGCCGGGATGGCCCACGCCGAGCCGCACGCGCCGGAACTCGGGCCCGATATGGGCCATGATGTCCCGGATGCCGTTGTGGCCGCCGTGTCCGCCGCCGGTCTTCACCTTGACCCGCCCGAGCATCACGTCGAGCTCGTCGTGGAACACGATCAGCGCCTCGGGCCCGAGCTTGTAGAAGCCGAGCGCCGCCGAAACCGATTGCCCCGAAAGGTTCATGTAGGTCATCGGTTTCAGCAGCAGGATGCGCGTGCCCGCGATCTCGCCCTCGGCGGCATCGCCCTGGAACTTCTTGCGCCACGGGGCGAAGCGGTGGAGCGACGCGATCGCATCCACCGCCATGAAGCCCATGTTGTGGCGATGCCCGGCATGGCCGGCGCCGGGATTGCCGAGGCCGGCCAGGACGAGCATGGGCGCCTACGCCGCGAAGCCGCCGGCCGGGCCTCAGCCCTTGCCGGCCGGCTTCTTCTCGGCGCCCGCCGCGGGCTTGGTGGGCCCGCCGCCGACCGGCGCTTTCGCACCGGCCGCCGGAGCGGCTCCCGCCGCCGGGGCGGCACCAGCCGCAGGCGTTGCACCGGCCGCGGGCACCGCGCCCTCGGCTGCCGCAGGCAGCTCGCCGGCGGCGGCGGCCGCGGCAGCAGCGGCGGCAGCGGCGGCGGCGGCGCGCGCTTCCTCGACGCGCGCCGTCGGCGGCGCGATCGAGCAGATCGTGAAGTCGCGGCCCGTGATCGTGGGCTTCACGCCCTCGGGCAGCTTGACCATGCTGATGTGCGAGCTGTCGTTGATCTCGAGGCCGGAGAGATCGACGACGATTTCGCGCGGAATGCCGCTCACCGGGCACGCGAACTCGATCTCGCGGCGCACGATGTTCAGCACGCCGCCGCGCTTGATGCCGGGGCTCTGATCGTGGTTGACGAAGCGGACCGGCACCCACACGCGCACGCGCGACTTCTCGTCGACGCGCTGGAAATCGGCGTGCAGCGGGCGGTCGGTGACCGGATGGAGCTGCACGTCGCGCGGCAGCACCTTCTGCTGCTTGCCGCCGACCTCGACCGCCATGACGGTGCTGTAGAAGCCGCGCTTCTTGATCGCGGCCTCAAGGGGCTTGGGGTCGAGGGTGATCATCTCGGGCGCTTCCTTGTTGCCGTAGATCACGGCCGGAACGACGCCTGTGCGACGCGTGGCCCGGGCGGCCCCCTTACCGGCCCGGTCGCGCCGCTCGGCCTTGAGGACGAGCAGCTCGCTCATGAGAAACTCCTGATTCTCAAAAGAAAATGCCGGCCTCCAAGGGTGCCGGCTGGCGGGCGTGGGAATAGCCCGA
>JAEULD010000059.1 GCA_016792765.1 Candidatus Odyssella sp. | reverse complement strand
GATGCGGAGATCCACCGGCTCCAGCGCGCGCGTGGGCTGGCCGCCCTGCACGCCGGGGAAGGTCCGGCTGACGCCCTCGATGACCAACTTAGACATCGGGATTCGAACGCGTAGGGGCGCGCTGCGCGCGCCCTGCATCCGCACGGCGGCGCCGCCACGTGCTGCAGCGATTTCGTCTTGCCTCGCTTGCGGCGAGAGGGCGCGCGCAGCGCGCCCCTACGCGGTCAAGGCCGCGCATCACGCGAGGCTCCACGGGAACAGCTTCTGGTTCACGGTCTTGAACAGGTAGTCGGACACGAGGCCGATGATGCCGATCACGACGATGCCGAAGATGATCTGGTCGGTGGCGGCGAGCGCCTGGCTGTCGATGATCATCTTGCCGATGCCGCGCTCGGCCGCGATGTATTCGGCGACGATGACGTAGGTCCACGCCCAGCCGAGCACGAGGCGCAGCGATTCGGCGATCTGCGGCGCGCTCGCCGGCAGCAGCACGCGGCGCACGACGCCGCCGGGCGTGGCGCCGAGCGTGTAGGCCGCCTCGACGAGATCGCGCCGCGTCGAGGAGACGATGACGGCCACCATCAGCACCAGCGGGAAGAACGCGCCGATGAAGATGACGGCCATCTTCGAGCGCTCGCCGAGGCCGGCCCAGAGGATCAGCAGCGGGATGAACGCCGAGGCCGGCAGGTAGCGCGCGAACGAGATGAACGGCTCGAAGAACGCCTCGATCGGCTTGTAGGCGCCCATCAGGATGCCGAGCGGCACGCCGATCGCGGCCGCGACGACGAAGCCGCCGACGACGCGCCACACGGTGATCCCGATATCGACGTGGAAGCCGTGCGAGGCGAACAGGTCGAATCCCGTCAGCAGCGTTTTCCACGGGTCGCGCAGGAACAGCGGCGTCACCCACTGGCCGTAGGTGGCGGCGGCCCAGACGCCGACGAACAGCACGAAGAACGCGACGCCGAGCGCGATCTTCGTCCCGCGCCCGACCGGGATCAGCGGCCTCAGCATGTCCCCCCTCTCGAAACGGAACGCGGGGCGGCGAACCTTCCGTTCGCGCGCCCCGCGAGCCTTTTCGCCGCCGGCGCTACTTCACGAAGCTGGCGTCGACGATCTTGGCGAGATCGATCTTCGCCTTGATCACGCCGGTCTCGAGCAGCAGGTCCTGCGCCTCGGCGAGGAACGCCTGCAGCTCGCCGCCGAAGAACTTCTGGTTCGCGGCCTTGTCCTGCCAGCGCAGGAACGACTGCGACTTCTCGAACGCCGCCGCGTCCTGCTTCACCGCCGCGCCCATGATGCCGAAGGATTTCTGCGGCTCCTTGGCGATCATCGCGACCGCCTCGAAGTAGCTCTTGGTGATCGCTTCGGCCGCCTTGCGGTTCTCGGTGAGGTATTTCGGCGTGCAGCCGAACGTGTCCATGACCATCGGATAGTCGAGCGTCGTCGCGATGATCTTGCCCGACTTGGGATCGTTGCGCACCGTCGAGAGATAGGGCTCGTAGGTCGCGGCGGCGGCGAGGTCCTGGCCGGAGACGAACGCCTTGGCCGCATTCTGCGGATCGAGGCTCACCACCGAGACGTCCTTCACCGAGAGGCCGTTCTTCTTCAAGAACCACGAGAGCAGGAAATAGGGCGAGGTGCCCGGCGCCCAGGCCGCGACCTTCTTGCCCTTGAGGTCCTTGATCGACTTGATGTCGCCGCGCACCGCGAGGCCGTCGGCGCCGTAGCTCTTGTCCATCTGGAAGATCTGGGTCGTGGCCACGCCGGCCGCGTTCCACACGATCCAGGTCTCGACCGTCGTCGCCGCGCACTGGATGTCGCCCGACGCGATCGCGAGGTGGCGGTCTTTCTGCGGGATCATCTTGATCGTGGCGTCGACGCCGTTCGCCTTGAAGATGCCGGCGTCGCGCGCGAGGATCAGCGGCGCGAAGCCGGTCCAGCCGCTGATGCCGATGCCCACCTTCATGTCCTGCGCCTGAGCGCCCGTGGCGCAGACGCCCGCCAGCAGCGCAGCCGCGATGCCATAGCCGATCCGCATAGTTCTCCTCCTTGTCCCTGAAAGCCGCGTTTATCGGGCGCCCGCGGGAATCGCCGGCGCCGCTGCCGAAGCCGCGGTAGGGCCCTGCCCGGCCGCGGTTCGAGTTGGGGCAATGCTACCGGCGCATGGCGGCGCCTTCAAGCGGCGCCGGCCCCTACCCCCACACCTGCCGCGCGGTCTCGCGCATCACGTCGAGCTTCCGCCACTGCGCGTCCTCGCTGAGCATGTTCCCGGCGATGCCCGAGGCGAAGCCGCATTGCGGCGAGAGCGCGATCTGGTCGAGCGGAATGTATTTCGCGGCGTCGTCGATGCGGCGCTTCAATGCGTCCACCGTCTCGATCTCGCCGGTCTTGGTCGTGATGAGGCCGAGCACGGCGATCACGCCCTTCGGCACGAAGCGCAGCGGCTCGAAGCCGCCGGCGCGCGCGGTGTCGTATTCGAGCAGCAGCCGGTCGTATTTCAGGCCGCCGAACAGCGCCTCGGCGATCGCGTCGTATTTCCCCTCGCGGTGCCACATGCTCGCGCGGTTGCCGCGGCAGATGTGGAGGCCGGTGATCGCCCTATCCCGCACGCCGGCGATCACCGCGTTGTCCGCTTCGATCGCGCGGCGGAGGCTCTTCAACGGGTCCTCGCCCTTCGCCTTCATGCGCTCCAGCGTCGGCGCATCGACGTAGCCGGTGTAGCTGGGCTCGTCGATCTGGACGTAGTCGCAGCCATGCACGACCAGCTCGTCGACCATCTGCCGCTGGATGGACACGACGTCGGCGAGGAACGCGTCGGCGCCGGCATAGACCGCGCGCGAGCCTTCGATGTCGCACATCTGGCAGACGCGGTCCGGCCCCATCAGCGTGATCTTGGCCGGCGCCTTGGCGACCGACTTCAGGAACTTCAGCTCCTTGAGCGGGAAGCTGCTCTTGAGCTTGAGCCGCGCGGTGGCCGGCGTGCGGAACGAGACGACGGCGTCCTCGCCCTTCGTGTTGGGCTTCTCGTTCGGCGAGATGTTGCCGGGGTTCTTGACGAAGCCCTTCCACGAGATCTCCCAGAGGTCCCAGCCCGAGACCTCGGAGAAGCTCACCTGCCAGTTCAGCCGGCGGTATTCGCCGTCGGTGACGAACGGAATCCCGTGCGCCTCCTGCCGTGCCACCACCGCGCGGATCGCGTCGTCCTGCGCCGCCTCGAAGAAATCCGGCCGCAGCTCGTTGCGCGCGAACTGCCGGAACGCGTCGATCAGCGACGGCGGGCGGAGCAGGCTGCCGATGTGGTCGGTACGAATCGCTCTAGTTTGCAGATTTTGTCCCATATTGCCTGACTAAGCCGCCAAAACGTCTCTAGTAGTGATTGTCGTTTCGCCGTCCGCCTCTGCAATCTCGGCTATGAATTCAGATCGAGCCCCGAGCAAGCCAACACTTAGGGGGGAGCACGCCTTCGGGTTATGCACCGCAGCCAAGCCGTGGCGAATGTCACTCTCAAACATGCGGTGAGTTGCGACAACCGCAGCAATGTCGCACCACTCGTTTTTCAAGAAGACATCAGTCCGAACTGGGCCTTGGCTATCCGGTTTCTTAAAAATCTGATCTCTGTAGTGCATGCCGCGATCAATCGTCTTGAGCGTCTTTGTGTCAATTGTCAGGTACAAAGCGCCGAACGGCAGTACTGCGCGCACCACGAAAGGGAGATGCGTGCCCGCA
>JAEULD010000050.1 GCA_016792765.1 Candidatus Odyssella sp. | reverse complement strand
ATAGCGCGAGAACGCGGCCGAGAGCAGCACGATGCCGGCGGCGCAGCTCGCCGTGGTCACGACGAAATCGTACCAGGTGAAGCCCTTGGTCACGATCAGCATCGCCGGCGAGTAGACGAACACGAACGGCACCAGCACCTTGCCGAGGCCCAGGCGGAACGCGGTGTTGCCGGTGCGGAACGGGTCGGCGCCGGCCATCGAGGCCCCGGCATAGGCCGCGAGCGCCACCGGCGGCGTGATGTCGGCCAGCACGCCGTAATAGAACACGAAGAAGTGCGCGACGATGGGCTCGACGCCGAGCTTGCCCAGCACCGGCGCCGCCACCGTCACCATGATGATGTAATTGGCCGTGGTCGGAATGCCGCATCCCAACAGGATGCAGACGATGCCGGTCAGGATCAGCGTGAAGAACAGCGTGATCGCCGGCACGCCGAAGACATCGCCCGGCAGCAGCGGCTGCACGAAGGCGGCGATGTCGCCGGCGTAGGAGGTGATGAGGTCGGTGATGCGGAAGCCGACGCCGGTCAGCGTGACCACGCCGACGATGATGCCGACCGTGGCGGCCGCGGCGCCGACCGCGATCGCGTATTTGGCGCCCGTGACGAAACCTTCGACGAGCTGCGCCGCCTGCAGCCGCCGGCGGGAATGGGGCACGGCCGCCACCGCCGCCGCCCCGGCCAGCAGCGCATAGAACGGGATCTCGGGATTGCCGAGCTCGACGACCGCGGCCGCGGCGACGGTCCACAGCGCGGCGAGAACCGGGCGCGCCATGCCGACCACGACGCAGCCGGTGATGCCGTAGAACGCGGCGAGATAGGGGCTGGCGCCCGAAAACAGCACGACGAGCAGCAGCGCCAGCGGAAACAGCGTGATCCAGTCGCGGCGGATCACCTCGCGCGCCTTCGGCAGCTCGGCCGCGGAGAGGCCGCGCAGCCCGCTGCGCTTGGCCTCGAAGTGCACCTGCATGAACACGCCGAAGAAGTGCATCGCGGCCGGCACGATCGCGGCGAGGACGATCTGCTGATAGGGCTTGTTCAGATATTCGATCATCAGGAACGCGGCGGCGCCCATGATCGGCGGCGTGATCTGGCCGCCGGTGGACGCCGTCGATTCCACCGCCGCCGCGAAGTGGCGCGGATAGCCGAGCCGGATCATCGCCGGGATCGTCAGCGAACCCACCGTCACCGTGTTGGCGATCGACGAGCCCGAGATCATGCCGAACAGGCCCGAGCCGAAGATCGAGACCTTCGCCGGCCCGCCCGCATAGCGCCCGGCCACGCAGGAGGCGAGGTCGATGAACAGCCGCCCGAGCCCGATCCGCGTCGCCAGCACGCCGAACAGCACGAAGTGGAACACGTAGGTGGCGACGACGCCGAGCGCGATGCCGTAGATGCCCTGGCTCGTGAGGTAGAGGTGGTTGACGATCTGCGTCCAGCTGGAGCCGGCATGGGCGAGCACGCCCGGCATGTGCGGCCCGAAATGCGCGTAGGCCATGAACACGACGGCGATGATCGGCAGCGGCCAGCCCACGCTGCGCCGCGTCGCCTCGAGCAGAACCACGACGAGAATCGTGCCCATCGCCACGTCGACGGCGAGCGGATTGCCGACGCGGAACGCGAGATCGTCGAAAATCCACGGCACGTAGAGGCTGGCCGCGACGGCGCCGGCGGCGAGAATCCAGTCGGGCCAGGCGATGCCGGCGGGGCGCAACAGCGAGGCGCGCGGCGGCTCCTGCGGGTGGCGCTTCGTCACCGAGAAGACGAGGAAGATCAGCCCGAGCACGAACGCCATGTGGATGCCGCGATGCGTCTGCTCGCGCAGCAATCCGAAGCCGGCCGTGTAGTAGTGGAAGACGGAAAGCGCCAGCAGCAGCGCGCCGACGATCCATTCGGCCGCATGGCCCTGCGGCCGGAAGCGGACCTCGGGATCGAACTGCTCCTCGAGCTTCTGGATCTCGCCCGGGTCGGCGGCCTTCAGGACCATCGGCGCTTGCCCCCAGAAAAAAGGGGCCGGACGGTGCCGGCCCCTCTTGGTTCGCGTGCGGCCGCCGCTACTTCAGCAGCCCCGCCTCCTTGTAGAACTTCTCCGCGCCCGGGTGCAGCGGGATGCCGATGCCGGAGAGCGCCGTTTCCTTGCGGATCATCTTGCCTTTGGCATGGCCGGCGTCGAGCGCGCCGCGCGCCTTGTCGCCCCACATGCCCTTGACGACCTCGTAGACGATCTCGGCGGGAACCTTCGCCGACGTCACCCACTGCGCGCCGACGCTGATGGTCTTCACCGCCTCGACGCCCTTGTAGGTGTTCGCGGGAATCGCGTCGACGGCGAAGAACTTGTACTGCGCGAGGATCTTCGCGGCGTTCGGGCCGTCGATCGCCACCAGCTCGATGCCCGCGCCGGTCGAGGCCAGCTCCGAGATCGCGCCGGCCGGGAACCCGCCGACGAAGAAGAACGCGTCCATCGCGCCGTCCTTCATCTTGTCGCCGGCCTGGTTGGGCTTGAGGTACTCGGCCTTCACGTCGCTGTCCTTCAGGCCCCACGCGCCGAGGATGATGCGCGCGTCCACGAGCGTGCCCGAGCCGGGCTCGTCGAGCGAGACGCGCTTGCCCTTCAAGTCCGCGACCGACTTGATGCCCGCGCCCTTGCGCGCGACGAGGTGGATGCTCTCGGGATAGAGATTGGCGATCGCGCGGAGATCGGCGGCCTTCGGCTTGCCCTCCCAGATGCCGGTGCCGGTGAACGCCCAAAAGGCGACGTCGGCCTGGCTGAAGCCGGATTCGAGGCTGCCGCCCATGATCGAATTCACGTTGGCCACCGAGCCGTTCGAGGCCACGGCCGTCAGCACCAGCTTGGGCGGCTGCGAGATCGCGTTCGCGAGGATGCCGCCCACCGGGTAGTAGGTGCCGGCGGTGCCGCCGGTGCCGATGCGGAAGAATTGCTGCTGCGCCGCGGCCGTGCCGCCGAGCGCCGTGCCCGCCACCAGGGCGGCAATACCGAGCCAACGCGCGAGTTTCATGAGTGCGAGCCCTCCTTGAGTTTGTGCCGGCACGCGGCGCCAGCGAGGCGGCGATCTTATGGCGGGGCCCGCACGAGCGGCAAGGCGCGATGCTGCGGCAGCCGCACTGTGACGGCGCGCAGCGGTTGGGATAGATTGCCGCCATGTCCGACACGCCGCCGCTCCAGGACCTCCGCCGCGCGATCGACGCCGTCGACGACGGCCTGCTCGACCTCGTGGTGCGCCGCAGCGCGCTGGTGGCCCAGGTGGGGCGCGGCAAGGCTGCGGGCGACGCGCCGGTCTACCGGCCCGCGCGCGAGGCGCAGATCATGCGCCGGCTGTTCGCGCGGCTCGCCGATTCCGGCGAGAAAGACCGCGTGCTCCGCATCTGGCGCGCGATCATGGCCGCATCCTACGAGCGCCAGGGCGGCCTGCGCATCGTCGCCGACCCGGCGGTGGAGTGGGAGGCCGTCGCGCATTTCTGCCCGCGCAGCCGTCCCGCCCTGGCCGGCGCGGCCGAGGCGCTCGAGCGCGTGCTCGCCGGCGGCGCCGATCTCGCCGTGGTGCCGGCGCCGACGCCGTTCGGCGGCGCCGCCTGGCTGCCGGCGCTCGTCGAAGCGCGGCGGCAGGGCGCGCCGGTGTTCGTGCTGAGCCGGCTGCCGTTCTTCGCGCTGCCGGACGCGCCGTTCGCCGAGGCGCTCGCGATCGGCCGCGGCATCGTCGATCCGAGCGGCGACGACGTGACGCTCAGCGCCGGGGTCGCCGCGCCGGCCGGCGCGGTCATGGCCTGCTTCGAGATCGGGGCCAAAACCCTTTCGCTTTTCGCCCATGCGGAGTATGTGAGGCCCGACGATCCCCGTCTTGGCGCGGCCGGCGCGGTCTGGCTCGGCGCCTATCCCCGTCCCCTCGAACCGAGCGGCCCGCGCGCCGTCGAATTCGCCCTGCGCCCATGAGCGGACCACAGCCCCGTCCCGGAATTCTCGACATCGCTCCCTACGTTCCCGGCGATTCCAAGGCCGAGGGCATCGCGGAGCCGATGAAGCTCGCCTCCAACGAAAGCTCGCTGGGCCCGAGCCCGCGCGCGATCGCCGCCTATCGCGCGATGGCCGAGAAGCTGCACCGCTATCCGGACGGCGCCTCGGCGGACCTGCGCGGCGCCATCGCCAAGCATCACGGGCTCGATCGCGAGCGCGTCGTGTGCGGCAACGGCTCCGACGAGCTGATCGCCCTGCTGACCAAGGCCTATGCCGGGCCCGGCGACGAGGTGCTGTTCACCGAGCACGCTTTCGCGATGTATCCGATCGCGACGCTCGCGGCCGGCGCCAAGCCGGTCGTGGCCAAGGAAAAGAACCTGCGCGCCGACATCGACGCGCTGGTCGCCAAGGTCACCGACCGCACCCGCATCGTCTTCCAGGCGAACCCGAACAACCCCACCGGCTCCTATCTCACCAAGGACGAGATCGAGCGGCTGCACCGGGCGCTGCCCGCGCGCGTGCTGCTGGTGATCGACGCCGCCTACGCAGAATACGTCACGCGCAACGACTACACCGCGGGCACGGAGCTGGCCGAGAAGGCGCCCAACGTCGTGATGACGCGCACCTTCTCCAAGATCTACGGCCTCGCGGGGCTGAGGCTCGGCTGGATGTACGGCCCGGCGGCGATCGTCGACGCGATCAACCGCACGCGCGGCCCGTTCAACGTCACGCTGCCGGCCCAGGCCGCGGGCGTGGCGGCGCTGGCCGACGTCGCGCACATCGACCAGGCGCGCACGATGAACGACCACTGGCTGCCCTGGTTTTCCGATCAGGCGCGGGCGCTCGGCCTGGAGGTGCCGCCGTCGGTGGGCAATTTCGTGCTCGTGCGCTTCCCCAAGGCGAACGGCAAGGACGCGAACGCGGCCAACGAGTTCCTGCTGAAGCGCGGCATCATCCTGCGCAAGGTGGCGGGCTACGGGCTTCCGGATTGCCTGCGCGTGACGATCGGCAACGAGGCCGAGATGCGCGCGACGGTCGCGGCGCTCGCCGATTTCATGAAACGCTGAAGCCATGCCGCGCAGCACCGGCGCGCCGGTCCGCTTCGAGCGCGTGGCGCTGATCGGCCTCGGCCTCATCGGCTCCTCGCTCGGCCGCGCGCTGAAGCGGCAGGCCATGGCCGGCGAGATCGTGGGCCACGACGCGAAGCCCGCCGTGCGGGCGAAGTCGCTCGAGATCGGCTTCATCGACCGTGCCGAGGCCGAGATCGCCAAGGCCGTGGACGGCGCCGATCTCGTCGTGGTGTGCGTGCCGATGCTCGCGATCGGCCCGGTGTGCGAGGCGATGGCGCCGCACCTCAAAGACGGCGCGATCGTCACCGACGTCGGCTCGTGCAAGACGATGGCGCGCGACGCGATGGCCAAGGCGCTGCCGAAGCGCGTGCACTGCGTGCCCGGCCATCCGGTCGCCGGCACCGAGCATTCGGGGCCCGAGGCCGGCTTTCCCGAGCTGTTCCATCAGCGCTGGTGCATCCTGACGCCGCCCGAGGGCACCGACGCCAAGGCCGTGCGCGCGGTGCGGGCGCTCTGGCGCCAGGCCGGCATGAACGTCGAGATCATGGAGGCGGAGCGGCACGATCTCGTGCTCGCGATCACCTCGCATCTGCCGCATCTCATCGCCTACACGATCGTCGATACGGCGGTGGATCTCGAGGCCGACATCAAGGGCGACGTGATCAAGTTCGCGGCCGGCGGCTTCCGCGATTTCACGCGCATCGCCGCCTCCGATCCCACGATGTGGCGCGACGTCTTCCTGACCAACAAGGAAGCCGTGCTCGAAATGCTCGGCCGCTTCAACGAAGACCTCTCGGTGATGCAGCGCGCGATCAGGAAGGGCGACGGCCCGACCCTGTTCGACAAGTTCACGCGCACGCGCGCGGTCCGCCGCAGCATCATCCAAGCCAAGCAGGCGTGAGCGCGAACGGCGCAGCGGGCGCCGGCTGGCGCGGCACCGCGCTCGCGGTCGGCGTTCCGGGGCTTTTCGTCGTCCTGTGGTCGACCGGCTTCGTCTTCGCCAAGCTCGGCCTGCCGTCGGCGGAGCCGGCGACGTTCCTCGCGGTCCGCTTCCTGATCGTGATCCCGCTGCTGCTCGCGCTGGCGCTCGCGTTGCGCTCGACGTGGCCGGGCGTGCGCGGCGCCGGGCATTCGGCGGTGGTCGGCGTGCTGATGCACGTCGTCTATCTGGGCGGCGTGTTCGCGGCGATCGAGAAGGGCGTGCCGGCCGGCGTCTCGGCGCTCATCGTCGGCATGCAGCCGCTGCTCACCGCCACGCTGGTGGGGCCGCTGCTCGGCGAGCGCGTGAAGCCGGTCCAGTGGGCGGGCCTCCTGCTCGGCCTCGCCGGCCTCGTTCTCGTGCTGCGCGAGAAGCTTGCGCTGGGGCAGGGCAGCGCGTTCGGGTATGGCCTCTGCGTGGCGGCGCTGGCCGGCATCACGATCGGCACGATCTACCAGAAGCGCTACTGCGCGCGCGTCGATCTCGTCGCCGGCGGCGTCGTGCAGTTCACGGCGGCGCTGGCCGTCACCGGCGTGCTGGCGCTGGTCTTCGAGACCGCGCAAGTCGCCTGGACGCGGGATTTCGCGATCGCCGTGACGTGGCTCGCGCTCGTCCTTTCGGTGATGACGGTGGCGCTGCTGATGTGGCTGATCCGGCGCGGCGCGGCGGCCAAGGTCGCGAGCCTGTTCTATCTGACGCCGGCCGTGGCCGCGCTGATGGCGTGGCCGCTGTTCGGCGAAACCTTCGGCCTCGTCGGCCTCGCCGGCATGGCTCTCACGGCGCTCGGCGTCGCGCTGGCGAACAGGTAAGCAAGGGAACAGGCGGCGAGGAGAAGCAAAGAAATCCGAACCACGGAGGTCGCGAAGGACACGGAGTAAGGACTCTCGTGCGCGCCCCTGGCGCGCAGAACTTCGGTTCCGTGCGCTCAGTGGTTCAAACTTTCCTCTCGCCGTCTCCCCGCCTCCTGATAAATTCCGTCCGCTTCGAGGGAGAAGAACGATGGCCGTTTCGCGCAGCGTGATGTGGGGCGAGCTCAAGGGCATGCGGAAGATCGAGGCGGCCGAGCAGATGCCGCCCGAATACCGCGAGACGCTGGTCAAGATCGTCTACGCGCTGGCGTCGACCGAATTCGCCTCGGTCGAGCAGCACCAGGAGTGGATCAACAAGGGGCCGACCGCCGAGGACCGCTTCGCGCAGGCGCAGGTTTGCGCCGACGAGGCCCATCAGGGCTTCATCGACTGCAAGATGCTGAAGGGCTTCGGCCCCGACGGCGAGGCGATGGCGGACCGGCTGCTGACGCTCAGGCGCGGCGAGCATCCGCTGCACGTCTTCAACGTGCCGTTCGACAGCTGGGCCGATCTCTGCGTGTTCTGCTTCCTGCTCGACAACGTCGCCTATTATCACCTGCGCGCGTTCGAGGATTCGAGTTTCGCGCCGCTGGCGCGCGAGATGACGACGATGGTCAACGAGGAGCGCTTCCACGCCTCGTTCGGCGCGCGCCGCACCAAGGACATCGTGCAGAACCGGCGCTATCAGGATCTCGCCAAGGCCGGCCCGGCCGAGGCGCAGAAATCGGTCGACAAGTGGTATCCGCACGCGCTCGACACGTTCGGCGCGGCCAAGTCGAAATTCAGCGATCTCGCGGTGGCCTACGGCATCCGCCGCTGGGGCAACGAAGAACTGCGCCAGATGTGGAAGGGCGATCTCGACAAGCAGATCGCGGCGCTCGGATTGAAGGTGCCCGATCAGGCCGCCGGCCGGCGCGTCCACTGAACTGAGCGAAGGCCCTCACTTCCCATTGCGGCGCAGAAGGTGCCGCAATGGGCCCCTTCTCTCCCGCAAGCGGGAGAGAGAAGTGAAGTTCGCGCGCGCGCCGATTTCTTCTCTCTCCCACGAAGTGGGAGAGAAGGGGCCCAGCCGCCGCCCTTGCGGCGGATGGGAAGTGAGGGCCGGCGGCGCGATCAGACTCCGACGGCGGCCCGATACACCTCGAGCAGCGCCTCTTCTTCCTGGCGGTCGGCGTCCTTCATGCGTCGCAGCGAGACGACCTTGCGCATCACGCGCGGCTCGTAGCCGTTGCCCTTGGCCTCGGCGTAGATCTCGCGGATGTCGCCGGCCAGCGCCTTCTTCTCTTCCTCGAGGCGCTCGATGCGCTCGATGTATTTCCTGAGCACGTCGGCCGCCACCGGGCCGGCCTTCGCCTTGGTCTTGTGCTCGATCGGCCCCGTTCCGTCCGCCATGGTGCGCGCCCTTCGATGCGATGCGATCGGCGCGAAGCTAGCGGAACGCGCGGCGGCGGCAATGCGGATTCGCTCGCGCGCTATCCACCGCCTGTGAACAGCGGGGACGATGCCGCCGGCGGCTACGCGACGAGGTCCTGCGCGGTGAGATCGTGAACGAGATGCGGCGCGCCGTAATCGCGCAGCACGCGGCGCGGATCGCGATAGGCGTCGTCGCCGGTCCATTGCGCGGGCGGCACCTCGCGGCCGTCGAGCAGGGTGCCGAGGCGCCGGCTGTGCGCGACGATGCGGCGGCCGAAGTCGAGCCGCTCGCGCTCGTAGCGGGCGAGCGCCGCGTCGACGTCCGCCTCGCCGGCCAGCGCGTCGGCGAGCGCGGCGGCGTCGAGTGCCGCCTTGCTCACGCCGGCGGCGACGTGCGGCCGCGCCACGAACGCCGCGTCGCCGAGCAGCACGACGCGCCCGAGCGCGAGCTTCGGCGACTCGAAATCCGAGATCGCCTGGAGCAGCGGCAATTCGGTGCGCGCGATGACCTCGGCGAGGTCGGGCGCGAAGCGCTCCGCGGCGTCGTCCTTGACCGCGCGGATCACCTCGGGGCGGATCAGCGGCGGCGGAATCGAGATGCCGTGGTGCAGGCCGTTCGCGTCGGTGCAGAGGTCGCGCAGCGCCTCGGGCGTCGTCGGCCGGTACCAGATGAAGTAGTAGCGCCGGTGGCCCGGGCGCGTGTCGTCGTCGTGGCCCGGCACCGGCATGGCGAGCGACATCTCGCCGGCCGGAAACGAGAACGCGATCTTGTCGAAATGCGCGCTGCGGATCGCGGCCGGAACGTCGCGTTCCTCCATGATGCCGCGCCAGGCGACGTAGCCGGCGTAGCGCGGCCCGACGTCGGGCATGAACTGGCGGCGGACGGTCGAAAAATTGCCGTCGGCGGCGATCAGCAGATCGCCCTCGGCGGTCGTGCCGTCGGCGAAATGCGCGACGACGCGCTCGCCCTTCTGTTCCACGCGCTCGAGCGTCATGCCGGCCCGATAGTCGCTGTCGGGAACGGCCTCGCGGAGCGGCAGGTAGACGCGCGACCAGGTGCTCGAGGCGTTGAGCCTTTCCTGCGCATGCACGACGCGGCCATCGGCGTCGAGCCAGACATAGCCGGTCATCGGCACGGCGATGGAGACGTCGAACCGCGCGCCGGCGCGGCGCATCGTCTCGACGAGCTCGCGCGTCGTGCCGAGGCCGGCCCCGCGCGAGGCGAGGGCGCCCGTCGACCGCTCGAACACGGTCACGGTCCAGCCGATGCCGCGCAGCAGGCTCGCGGCGAACAGGCCGCCGAGCGAGCCGCCGATGACGAGCGCGCGCTTGCTTCGTTTCATGTCGGGTGCCGAAACCGGTGTGTGCGCCGGCGGATCAATGCTTGTGCGAGATCGCGAACTTCGCCTTCTGCTCGGCGTTCGCTTCGGTCTGATACTTCTTCTTCCACTCGTCGTAGGGCATGCCGTAGACGGTCTCGCGCGCCTCCGGATCGGAGAGCGCCACGCCCTTCTCTTGCGCGGCCGCGAGATACCACTTCGAAAGGCAGTTGCGGCAGAAGCCGGCGAGGTTCATCAGGTCGATGTTCTGCACGTCGGTGCGCTCGCGCAGGTGCTGCACGAGACGGCGGAAGGCGGCGGCTTCGAGCTCGGTGCGGGTCTTGTCGTCCATGGCGATCCTCGGTCTTGGCGCGTCTCCCGTAAACTGTGCCGGCCGCGCCGCCTTGTCCAGATGCGGTTTGGGGTGAAGCCGCCGTTGATCCTGATCAAGGCTTGCCGCCGCGCCGCGCGCGATACACGTCATGGCCAACCGCACAGCGGGGCAGGGAAGGCAGCGCATGGAAACCGAACCGCAGATCGTCTTCGAGCACATCGATCCCTCCGACGCGGTGCGCCGGCGCATCCTCGACGAGATCGCGCATCTCGAGCAGTTCCACGGCCGGCTCACCGCCTGCCGGGTGGTGGTGAGCGCGCCCGAGAAGCACAAGCACAAGGGCAAGCTCTACCAGGTGCGCATCCACCTCGCCGTGCCGGGGCGCGCCGAGGTGGCGGTGCGTCCCAGCACCGCCGGGCACCAGTGGAACCAGGACCCGCTGGTCGCGATCCGCAACGCGTTCGACGCGGCGCGCCGCCAGCTCCAGGACAAGACGAAAAAGAAGCGCGGCGACGTCAAGACGCTGCGCGGCCCGCGCCGAGCATCGCCGAAGGGGAAGTAGCAGATCCCCTCGCCGGCCGACGCGAAGCGCCGGCGGGGAGAGGGGGAACTACACGCCCTTCACCGTCTCCGCGATAAGCGCATCCACCACCGTCGTGAGCGCCTCGCGCTTGCCGGCCCCGGCGGCGCGGGCATCGGCGTAGATCTTGCGCTGGCGATGGGCGCTGGTGCCGCGCGCGAGAATCTCCGGCGCGCGCGCGACCTCGGCCGCGCAGCCGAGCACGGCCGCGTCCTCGCGCACGAGTTCGATCAGCTCGCCGAGCAGGTGCGCGTAGGGCACGATCTCGCCCCTGCCGAAATCGACCAGGCCCTCGTCGATGCCGTAGCGCTGCGCGCGCCAGCGGTTCTCGCCGATCAGCATCGCCGCGTAGCGCCGCCAGCGCTGGTTCGCGCGCTTGAGGCGCCACAGCATGCGCAGGATGCAGGTGTAGAGCGCCGCGATCGTGAGCGTGTCTTCCATCAGGGTCGGCACGTCGGTGATGCGCATCTCGAGCGTCGGGAAACGCACCGCCGGCCGCACGTCCCACCACAGCTTCGAGGCGTCCTCGATCAGGCCGGTCTTCACCAGCATGTCGACGTGGCGCTGATATTCGCCCCAGCTGTCGAACTGCTCGGGAATGCCGGTGCGCGGCAGCCCGTCGAAGACGGCGATGCGGTACGATTTGAGGCCCGTGTCCTCGCCGCGCCAGAACGGCGAGGACGTGCTGAGCGCGAGGATGTGCGGCAGGAAATAGGCCACCTGCGACATGAGGTCGATGCGCAGCTCGTCGTCGTCGAGCGCGCAATGCACGTGCATGCCGCAGATCAGCAGCCGCCGGCCGACGCCCTGCAGGTCGCGCGCCAATATCTTGTAGCGCTCCTTGTCGGTCGGCGTCGTCGCCTCGTAGCCGGCGAAGGGATGCGTGGCGGCGGCGACGATCGCGAGGCCGAACTCGGCGGCCACATCGGCGGCGGTGCGGCGCAGGCGGCGCAGCTCCGCGCGCGCTTCGGCGATCCCGTCGCAGGCCTTGGTGACCAGCTCGATCTGGCTCGTCAGGAACTCGGGCTTCACCTGCTCGCCGAGCCGCGCCTCGAGTGCCGCCATGAACGCGTCGGGGCGGTCGTGGGCGAGATCGCGCGTCGCGCGGTCGACGAGGAGGTATTCCTCCTCGATGCCGAGACGGAAGCTCGGGAAGCCGGAGGTCATGCGGCGCTCCCCGTGCCGGCGCGCGCGCCGCGCGCGGCCGCGATGCCCGCCGCCGCGAAGGCCGCGGCGAGCGCCTCTCCGACGATTCCGGCCCAGGTATCGGCGCCCGAGGCGGTCGCGATCAGGTCTTGCCGGATTTCCAGCGCCACGTGCGGCAGCGCGGCGCGCTCCGCGTGGGTCGCGATCGTGTAGCCGACGCCGTCGCGCGCCGAATAGGGCTCGTTGTCGCCGACCGCGAGGCCGGGATGGCGGGCGAGCGCGTCCATCAGCGGGATCGCGAGGCGCCGGTCCTCGTTCCAGAGAACGCCGACATGCCAGGGCCGGCGCGTGCGCTGGAACACCGGCGTGAACGAATGGAGGGAGATCACCGCGGGCGGCGGGCCGTGTTCGGCCTTCTGCGCGATGAGGCGTGCGACCGCGTCCTGATAGGGCTCGAACAGCGCGTCGGCGCGCTGCAGGCGCAGGCCCGGCGAAAGCCCGCGATTGCCGGGCACGGCGATGCCGTCGCTCTCGGCGGGGATCGAGGTGGGATCGGACGGCGACCGGTTGCAGTCGATGACGAGGCGCGAATAGTTGGTCAACGCCAGCGGCGCATCGAAGCGGCGCGCCAGCCGCCGCGCCACGTCGGCGGCGCCGATGTCCCAGGCGATGTGCTCGCGCAGCGGCGCCGCCGCCAGGCCCAGCCGGCGCAGCGCGCGCGGCACGCGGTTGCTGGCATGGTCGCAGACGAACACGATCGGCGCCGCGCCGGCGGCGTTCGCGATCTCGAACGGCGGCGGCTCGTCGCCGGCGAGCAGCGGCGGAAGGGCGGGGTGCGGGGTCACGTCGCGTCGGGCGGTGTGGAGCGGGAGTGGCGGAACGAAGGAAGGTTAACCACAGACGACGGAGAAGATGCAAAGACCGGCTGCAGGCGCCGCGGGGCCGGGCGGCCTATCGCGCTGGCGTTCATGCTCGGGCCCGGCGAGAGCCCCGGCTTTCACCGCCCTCGCATGATCCGCGATCGCGCGCGCCTTGTCCTTCGCAGCGGCGTTCGGCGACGCCGCGGGCTTGCGTATCGAGACAATCGCGCCAAACGAAGCCATGCGCGCCGGGTATGTCGGGCCGCGACAATGCCCGCGTGGTCCGCCGCGGCGGCGCAGCGTAGATAACGGGGCCACCGCGAGCCTTTCCCGGACATGCAACACGCCAGCGCCCCGGCCGCCGCCTCGCCGACCGTGCCGCGCGCCGAGGCGGCCGCAACGCGCCGCGACGACGGCGCGCGCAGCGCCGGGCCGGCGCGCTGGGCGCTGCTCGCGCTGTTCGCCGGCGCGGTGACGATCGGCTTCTCGGGAATCTTCGTGCGGTGGTCGGAGACCGGGCCGATCGCGACCGGCTTCTATCGCATGGGCATCGCGGGCGTCTTCCTCGCGCTGCTGCCGTTCCTGGTGCCGGCGGCGCGGCCGCGGGCCGCGGCACCCGCGACGCGGCGCGACCGGCTGTGGCTGGTCGCGGGCGGCGTCTTCTTCGCGGCCGACATCGCCGCCTGGCATCCGGCGCTGATGCTGACGACGATCTCGAACGCCACCTTCATCGGCAACGTCTCCACGATCTTCGTCGCGCTCGGCGCCTGGCTGATCTTCAAGCGGCGCATCGGCTGGCTGTTCGTCCTCGGCATGGCGGTCACGCTCGCCGGGGCCGCGCTGCTGATGGGCGTGAGCTTCACGCTCGCCGCATCGCGCCTGCTCGGCGATGCGCTCTCGCTCGTGGCGGCGGTGTTCTACGGCGGCTACTTCCTGATCGTGGCCCACCTCCGCCCGCGACTGCCGACGTTCACGATCGTCACCTGGACGTCGCTGGTCTGCGCCGCGCTGCTGCTGCCGCTCGCCGCCCTGCGCGGCGAAGCGCTGCTGCCGGCGACGCTGGCCGGCTGGGCGCCGCTGATCGGCATCGGCTTGCTCGTCCATGTCGGCGGGCAGGGCGCCATCGCCTTCGCGTTCGCGCATCTCTCGCCGCAGTTCACGGCGCTCGGCACGTTTCTCCAGCCGGTCGCCGCCGCCGTGTTCGCGTGGCTGCTGCTCGGCGAGCGCATCGGCCTCGCCGACATCGCCGGCAGCGCGGTGATCCTCCTCGGCATCTGGCTCGCGCACAAGGGCTCGCGGCGCGACGCGGCGGCGGAGGCGGCCGCGCGGGCGCCCGCGGCGCCGGGGGCGGCGCGATGAGCGATCCGGCGCCGCGCGCCGTTCCGCCGCTGGGCCTGCTCGTGTGGGCGCTGGCGGCGTTCGGCTTCTTCTTCGCGTGGGTCCTGCGCGTCTCGCCGAGCGTGATGATCGAGCCGCTGATGGCCGAGTTCAAGGTCGGCGGCGCCCTGCTCGGAACGCTCTCGGGCCTTTATTTCTACACCTACGCGCTCCTCCAGGCGCCGGCGGGCCTGGCGATGGACCGCTGGGGGCCGCGCCGCGCGCTGGCGGCGGCGGCGTTCGTCACGGCTTTGGGCTGCGCGTCGTTCGCGGCCGCCCCCAGCATCGAGGTCGCCTATCTCGGGCGCCTGCTGATCGGCGGCGGCGTCGCGTTCGCGTTCCTCGGCAGCCTCGTGCTCGCCTCGGCCTGGTTCCCGCCGCGCCGCTTCGCGATGTTCTCCGGCCTCGGCATGGGCATCGGCCTGCTCGGCGGCATCGCCGGGCAGGCCCCGCTCGCGATCGCGGTCGGGTCGGCGGGCTGGCGCGAAACCATGTGGGCGCTCGCCGCGGCCGCGCTCGTGCTGGCGGCGGCGATGTGGCTCGTGATCCGCGACGCGCCGGCGCCGCGCGCGCCGCGGGCGCCCCAGGCGGGCGGCGAAAGCGTGCTGCGCGGATTGTGGAACGTCGTGCGCCATTCGCAGACGCTCTACATCGCCGCCTTCGCCGGCCTGATGTCGTCGACGATGCTTTCCTTCGGGGCGCTGTGGGGCGTGCCCTACACGATGCAGACCTACGGCCTCGGCAAGGTCGAAGCGTCGGCGGCGATGGCGCCGATCCTGTTCGGCTTCACCGCGGGCGCGCCGTCCTGGGGCTGGCTCTCCGATCGCATCGGGCGGCGCAAGCTGCCGATGCTGGCAGGCGCGTTCACCGGGGTCGCCTCCACCGCCGCCGCGCTCTACATCCCGGGCCTGGCGCTCTCGATCTACAGCGTGCTGCTGTTCTTCGTGGGGTTCGGCGCCGGCGCCATGTCGGTGAGCTACGCGGCCGCGCGCGAGCATACGGCCGGCGGCGGCACCGGCGCCGCGCTCGGCTTCGTCAACATGGTGTCGGTGCTGGGCGGCGCCGTGTTCCAGCCGCTGCTCGGCTGGCTGCTCGATCTGCAGTGGGACGGCCGGCTGGCCGACGGCGCGCGCGTCTACGCGGCCGAGGCCTACCGCAAGGCGTTCATCGTGTTGCCGGTGCTCTACGCGCTCGGCTTCGTCGCGGCATCGCGCGTGCGCGAAACCTTCTGCCGCCCCTACGCCGCGCGGCCCGCCGCGTGATCACTCCACCCAGGCCACGCGCAGCATGTTCGTGGCGCCCGGCGTGCCGAACGGCATGCCGGCGGTGATCACGATGCGCTCGCCGCTCTTGGCGATGCCGTTGGATTTCGCCGATTCCTGCGCGTAGGCCACCATCTCGTCGATCGTCGAGACGTCGTGGCTGAAGAAGCAGTGGACGCCCCAGGCCAGCGTCATGCGGCGCGCGGTCTGGGTCCGGCCGGTGAGGCAGAGGATCGGAACCGCCGGGCGCTCGCGCGAGGCGCGCAGCGCGGTCGAGCCCGAACTCGTGTAGGTCACGATGCAGGCGGCGGCGATCGTCGTCGCCACTTCGCGCGCGGCCAGCGTGATCGCGTCGGCGGCCGTCGCCTGCGGCGGCGGATGGTTCGCGTCCATGATCACGCGATAGGCCGGGTCGTGCTCGACGCGGCCGATGATGCGGGCCATCATCGCCACCGCTTCCGCCGGATAGGCGCCGCTCGCGGTTTCGGCCGACAGCATCACGGCGTCGGCGCCGTCGTAGACGGCGTTGGCGACATCGGAGGCTTCGGCCCGCGTCGGCGCCGGGTCGCGCACCATCGAATCGAGCATCTGCGTCGCGACGACGACCGGCTTGCCGGCCCGGCGGCCCGTGCGCACGATCCGCTTCTGGAGGGTCGGCACGTCCTCGGGCGGCAATTCCACGCCGAGATCGCCGCGTGCCACCATCACCGCATCGGAGAGATCGACGATCTGGTCGAGCCGCGCCAGCGCCTGCGGCTTCTCGATCTTCGACATGATCGCCGCGCGGTTGCCAACGATCTTGCGGAGCTCGGCCACGTCGTCCGGCCGCTGCACGAACGAGAGCGCGATCCAGTCGGCGCCGAGCGAGAGCGCGAAATCGAGGTCGCGCAGATCCTTCTCGGTCAGCGCCGAGAGCGGGAGGATCGCGCCCGGCAGGTTGACGCCCTTGCGCTCGCCGAGCACGCCGCCGGTCACGACGACGGTCTCGGCGCGGTCCGCGCTCACCGACTCGACCCTGAGGCGCAGGCGACCGTCGTCGAGCAGGACCATCTGCCCGGGCGACAGGACCTGGAACACTTCGGGGTGCGGCAGCGGCGCGCGCGCCGCGTCGCCGGGCGCCGGGTCGAGGTCGAGGCGCAGCGGCTTGCCTTCGCCGAGCGTCACCTTGCCGCCGGCGAACTTGCCGACGCGGATCTTCGGCCCCTGCAGGTCGACGAGAATGCCGATCGGCCGCCCGATCTCGCGCTCGAGCCGGCGCACGGCCTCGTAGCGCGCGCGATGCTCGGCCCGCTCGCCGTGGCTGAAATTGAGGCGGAACAGGTCGGCGCCGGCCGCGTGCAGCGCGCGGATCCGGTCCGGCGTCGACGAGGCGGGCCCGAGCGTCGCGATGATCTTGGCGGCACGGCGGGGGGTCATGTCGTCACTCTAACGCCGCGTCGGCGCGGGGCAAGACGAGGCGACCGGGATTCGCCGCGGCTCTCCGCCTCGGTCTCACTGGATCAGAATCGCGCGGAAGTCGTTGACGTTGGTGAAGGTGGGGCCGGTGACGAGGAGGCTGCCGAGCGCGCGGAAGAAGGAATAGGCGTCGTTGGCGGCGAGGCAGCCGGCCGCGTCGAGCGTGAAGTCGCGCGCGCGCGCCAGCGTGTCGGGGCCGATGAAGGCGCCGGCGTTGTCTTCGCTGCCGTCGATGCCGTCGGTATCGGCGGCGAGCGCGTGGATGCCGCGCGCGCCTTTGAGGGCCAGCGCCATGCCGAGCAGATATTCGGTGCTCGGCCCGCCGCTGCCGCGGCCGGCGATCGTCACGGTCAGTTCGCCGCCCGAGAGGACCACGGCCGGCTTCTTCTGGTTCGGATCGGCCGCGAGCTTCCGCGCCAGCGCCGCGTGCTCGGCGCCGACCAGGCGTGCCTCGCCCTCGAGGCTCTCGCCGAGCACGATCGGCTCCAAGCCCAGTTCGCGCGCCTTGTCGGCGGCGGCCGCGAGCGCGCCTTTTGGCGTGGCGACGAGGCGGTATTCGGCGCGCGCGAGGCGCGGATCGCCGGGCTTCGGCGATTCCGCGGCGGCCGCCTCGAGATGCGCCTTCACCGCCGGCGCCGGCTCGATCTCGTACTTGGCCAGGATCGCGCGTGCCTCGGCGAAGGTGCTGGGGTCGGGCACCGTCGGGCCCGAGCCGATCACCGACGGGTCGTCGCCGACGACGTCGGAGATCGCCAGCGTCAGCACGCGCGCCGGCGTCGCGGCGGCGAGGCGCCCGCCCTTGATCGCGGAAAGGTGCTTCCGGACGCAGTTGATCTCGTGGATCGTGGCGCCGCTCTTCAGCAGCGCGCGCGTCGTCGCCTGCTTGTCGGCCAGCGCGATACCGGGCGCCGGCAGCACGAGCAGTGCCGAGGCGCCGCCCGACATCAGGCACAGCACGAGATCGTCGGCCGCGGCCGCACGGACGATGTCCAGCATGCGGCCCGCCGCGGCGCGCCCGCGCTCGTCGGGCACCGGATGCGCAGCCTCGATCGTCTCGATCTTGAGGCACGGCACGCCATAGCCGTCGCGCGTGACGACGAGGCCCGAAAGCGGCCCGTGCCAGTGATCCTCCACCGCGCGCGCCATCGCCGCCGCCGCCTTGCCCGCGCCGACGACGATCGTGCGCCCGTTCGCCGGCGGCGCCGGCAGATGCGGCGGCACGCATAGCTGCGGATGCGCCGCCGCGACGGCGGCGTCGAACAGCGAGCGGAGCAGGGCACGGGGGGCGCGGTCGAGAGCGGAGGGCATGGCGGCTCTATAGCCGAGGTGCCGGAAAAACCGTAGGGGCTGGCTTGAAATCCGCCTCTACGCAGGCTTGGCCCGCTCGAGCCACGCGATCCGCTCGCCGATGAGCGCGATCTCGTGGTCGAGCCAGGCGGCGAAGGCGGCGCCGCCGTCCTGCGCGCGGAGCGCTTCCAGGCGGCCGCGCTCGGTTTCGTAGAGATCGGCGAGGAGCGCGAGCTGCGTCTTCTGCCCTTCGGCGGGTAGCAGGTGCAGGAAGCGGAACTTCAACGCGATGACGAGCCGGTTGGTGTCGTTCACCGGCGCCCGGACGTTGGCGCGCAGCAGCGTCGTCAGCTCGCCCAGGCCCTTCTCGCTGAGCGAGAGCGCGGCATCGGCGCCTTCGCCCTCGGCCGCGGCGAGGCCCTCGAAGCGCAGCAGCTCGAGCGACGGCGCCAGCATGTCGAGCGAGGGGCCGAGCACGAGGCCGATGAAGCGGCGCAGCTCCTGCGCCAGCTCGGCGTAGCGGCGCGGGCGTTCGGCGAGCAGGCCGAGCGCCAGAACGCGGATCGCTTCGGTGGGGATGAGGGTCTTGTCGCGGAACATGCCGCGCCGCCTCAGGCCGCCTGCTGCAGCGCCAGGCCGAGATCGCGCCAGACGCGGTAGAGCGCGGCCACGAGCCGGTCCATGTCCTGATCGGAATGGAACGGCGTCGGCGTGAAGCGCAGGCGTTCCTGGCCGCGCGGCACCGTCGGGTAATTGATCGGCTGCACGTAGATCGCGTGCTCGTCGAGCAGGCGGTCGCTCGCCGCCTTGCAGAGGCGCGCATCGCCGACCAACACCGGCACGATGTGGCTCTCGCTCGGCATGACCGGCAGCCCGGCCGCGCGCAGCAGGTGCTTGAGGCGCGCCGCGCGCTCCTGATGGCGCTCGCGCACCGAATGGTCGGCCTTCAAGTGCCGCACGCTGGCGAGCGCGCCGGCGGCGACGGCCGGCGGCAGCGCGGTCGTGAAGATGAAGGCCGAGCCGAAGCTCCGCACCGCGTCGACGACGGCGGCGGAGCCGGTGATGTAGCCGCCCATCACGCCGATCGCCTTGGCCAGCGTGCCTTCGACGATCGTCAGGCGGTGGGCGACGCCGTCGCGCTCGGAGACGCCGCCGCCGCGCCGGCCGTAGAGGCCGACCGCGTGCACCTCGTCGAGATAGGTCATCGCGCCGTATTTCTCGGCGACGTCGCAGAGCCGCGCGATGGGGGCGATGTCGCCGTCCATCGAATAGACCGATTCGAACGCCACGATCTTCGCGCGCTTGGGGTCGAGCGATCTCAGGATCTCCTCGAGATGGCCCGCGTCGTTGTGGCGGAAAATGCGCTTCTCGCATTTGGCGGAGCGCATGCCGTGGATCATCGAGGCGTGGTTCAGCTCGTCCGAGATCACGACGCAGTCGGGCAGCAGCGTCAGCAGCACCGAGAGCGCGGCCTCGTTCGAATTGTAGCCCGAGGTGAACAGGAGCCCGGCTTCCTTGCCGTGGAGATCGGCCAGTTCCCGCTCGAGCAGAACGTGGTAGTGATTGGTGCCCGAAATGTTGCGCGTGCCGCCGGCGCCGGCGCCGCACTTGTCGATCGCCTCGTGCATCGCGGCGATCACGGCCGGGTGCTGGCCCATGCCGAGATAGTCGTTCGAGCACCACACGGTCACTTCGCGCACGCCGCCGGGGCCGTGCCAGTGCGCGCGCGGGAACTGCCCCGCGATTCGCTCGAGATCGGCGAACACGCGGTAGCGGCCCTCGGCCTTGAGCGCCCCGATGCGCTCGGCGAAGAAAGCTTCGTAGTCCATCGGCGCGCGTTCCTCCCACCCGGGTGAACCCGACGGCGCGGAGATTATTCCGCCGCGGCCGCAACGCAACAGGGCCGATTTGTCGCGAGGCCCCGGCTTCAGGCGGCGAGGCCGGCGCGGAAACTCGGATAGCCGGGTGCCCAGCCCAGCGCTTTCAGCTTCGCGTTCGACACCCGGAACGACGGCAGCGGGACGGGCCCGCCCGCGGCCGGCGGCGGCGCGCCCTCCATCGCGGCGACGTAGCCGAACAGGTCGCGATAGGTCGCCGGCTGGTCGTCGGCGGCGATGTAGGCCTGTTTCGGCCGGCCGCGCTCGACCACGGCGACCATCGCGGCGGCCATGTCGGCGACGTGGATCAGGGATAGAAAGCCGTTGCCGTCGCCGGGCAGGGTGAGAACGCCGCCGCGCGCCTGGCTGCGCCACGCCTCGGGCCGCCCCGTGCCGGGTCCGTAGAACGCGCCGCCGCGCACGATGCACCAATCCAGCGGCGCCTGGCTCACCATCTGCTCCATCTCCAGCGCCGAGCGGATGCGGTCGGTATGCCCGAGCGGGTCGTCCTCGGTCTGCGGGCGCGAATCGTCGGTCAGGTGCAGCATCGCCACGCTCTGCTGGACGTAGCGGCGGACGCGCTCGGCGCGGCACGCCGCCAGCAGATTGGCGGTGCCTTCGCGCCGGATGCGGTCGTTGACCGCCCAGTCGCCGCGCCCGGCGGCGGTCGGGATCGACGTGGCGGCGTGAACCGCGGCGTCGCAGTTCACCACCGCGGCGCGCAGGCTCGCGGGGTCGAAGATGTCGGCCGCCACCGCCTCGGCGCCGATCCGCTTCAGCCGGTCGAGATCGGCGTCCCTGCGCGCCGTGGCGCAGACGGCGTGCCCGCGCTCGACGAGGCGCGGCACGAGATGGCGGCCGAGAACGCCGGTGGCTCCGATGACGGCGATGCGCATGGTCGGCTCGTTCGTGGATGGCGGCCGGGATCGCGCCGCTCAGGCCGTGCCGGCCATCGCGACCGGCATCGCGACGCCGATCTGGCCGAGCAGCGTGCCGAGGTTCCAATAGAACTTCTCGCCGGAAAGCAACCCGTCCTTGAAGCTCACGAAGATCGTCATCGGCACGTCGACCTCGCGGCCGGTGGGCGCCACGCCCAGGAACGGGCCGACATGGCGGCCCTTGAAGCGCGTCTCGACGATCAGCAGATCGTCCTGCGGCGCATAGCGCGCCGAAGTGTGCGGCGCGATGCCGAACGCGTCCCACCACATCCGGTAATAGTCGCGCGCGCCCTCGCGGCCGCGCCAGACGCGGCCGAACGCGCGGTCGTCGAACACGCAGTCGGGCGTCAGCGTCGCGAGCGTCTCGTCCATGCGGTGCTCGGTCTCGGCCTTGACGTGCCGCAGCACGATCTCGCGGTTGGCGGGGCTCAGCATCGCGGTCTCCGTTCCTGCTGGATATCAGTCCTCTGATAAGATATAAGGAGCCTGATATGAAACGCAAGCGAAAGCCGCCCGCGCCGGGTTCCCTCCCGGCGGACACGCCGCCGCCCGGCGAGGGCCCGCGCGGCGCAGAGGGCCATCTCGGCTACCTGCTGCGCCAGGCGCAGGCCGCGTTCCGCCAGGCCGGCGACGCGGCGCTCGCCGATCTCGGCCTCACGCTGCCGCAATTCGCGCTGCTCGCGCTCGCCGGCGCCTACGGCCCCGTCTCCGGCGCGGCGCTCGCCCGGCTCTCGCTGCAGACGCCGCAGACGGTCGATGCGGTGCTGAAGAACCTCGCCAGGGCCGGGCTCGTCGTCCGCACGCCCGATCCGGTCCATGGCCGCATCGTGAACGCGTCGCTCGCGCCGGCCGGCCGCGCCCGGCTCGCCGCCGCCAAGCGCCGCGTCAACGCGCTCGAGGCCCGGCTCGTCGCCGATCTCGGGGCGGCCGGGGAGCGGGTCGTCCGCGACTGGCTCGCCGCCGTGGCCCGCGATCTTCTGCCGCGCTAGGCATGGCCCCGGCGGCGCGCCTTGGCCGCGACCGGACGCTCGTCCAGGGAGCCGGGCTTCTGCCGAAGCCCTTTTTCGCCGCCGGCTCGGCCTCTCGGCCGAGCGACGTTTACAGTCCCGTGACGCCTTGTTAGATAAGCCGCGCCGGCTCGCCGAGGCTGGTGGCGCCCGTCTCGGGCGCCAGAAGCTCGGCCCCCTTGGCCGAGCGACCATCTCGGGGAACGCATGAAGCTCATCGCGGGCAACAGCAACCGGCCGCTGGCCGACGCCATTTCGTCCTATCTCGGCACGCCGCTCACCAAGGCGAGCATCCGCCGCTTCGCCGACATGGAGGTGTTCGTCGAGATCGAGGAGAACATCCGCGGCGAGGACGTGTTCGTCATCCAATCCACGTCGTTCCCGGCCAACGACAATCTGATGGAGCTGCTCGTCCTGCTCGACGCGCTGAAGCGCGCCTCGGCGCGGCGCGTCACCGCGGTGGTGCCCTATTACGGCTATTCGCGCCAGGACCGGAAGACCGGCCCGCGCACGCCGATCTCGGCCAAGCTCGTCGCCAATCTCATCACGGTCGCCGGCGCCAACCGGATGTGCACGATCGATCTCCACGCCGGGCAGATCCAGGGCTTCTTCGACATCCCGACCGACAATCTCTACGCGTCACCGGTGATCGTGCGCGACATCGAGAGCAAGTTCGGCCGGCGCAACGGCGATCTCGTGGTGGTCAGCCCGGACGTGGGCGGCGTCGTCCGCGCCCGCGCCATCGCCAGCCGCATCGGCTGCGACCTCGCGATCATCGACAAGCGCCGCCCGCGCGCCGGCGTCTCCGAGGTGATGAACGTCATCGGCGAGGTCGAGGGGCGGTCGTGCATCCTCATCGACGACATCGTCGATTCGGGCGGCACGCTCTGCAACGCGGCCGAGGCCCTCATCGGCAAGGGCGCGCGGTCGGTCACCGCCTATTGCACGCACGGCGTCCTCTCGGGCGGCGCCGTGGCGCGCATCGAGGGCTCGCGCCTCGACGAGATGGTGATCACCGATTCGATCCAGGCGACCGAGACGCAGAAGGTCTCGAAGCGCCTGCGCCAGCTCACCGTGGCCCCGCTGCTGTCCGAGGCGATCCTCTCGATCAGCACCGAGAAGTCGGTCTCGCGGCTGTTCAACTGAG
>JAEULD010000013.1 GCA_016792765.1 Candidatus Odyssella sp. | reverse complement strand
GCAGGGCAAGCTGGCCGACATGTACACGACGATGAACGCCTGCCGCGCCTATGTGTACGCCGTGGCCAAGGCCTGCGACCGCGGCCAGACCACGCGGAAAGACGCCGCCGGCGCAATCCTCTACGCAGCCGAGAAGGCGACATGGATGGCGCTCGAGGCGATCCAGTGCCTCGGCGGCAACGGCTACATCAACGAGTTCCCGACCGGGCGCCTGCTGCGCGACGCCAAGCTCTACGAGATCGGCGCCGGGACGAGCGAAATCCGCCGGATGCTGATCGGGCGGGAGCTGTTCGAGGAGACGAAGTAGGCGGTCGCGCGAAGGGCCCAGGCTTTTTCACCCAATACGAGTGTACATAATGGTTATTGACATTAGCGAATTAATTATGTAAGTTCCCACTCAAGATGCGAATCTTCGCGCAGGAGCATCTATGGGTGGATATCGTCCGAAGGCTCCGTTGAGCGGCGAGGATCGCCGTAAGATGGAAGGGATTGCCGAGCAATGGCCAAGCACGGCGGCGAAGATTCGCGCTCTCGATGCGGCTGGGTACAACCGGCAAGAGATCGCCACGTTTCTCGGCAAGTCCTATCAGCACGTCTACAACACGCTAAGCTATCCGCTCGGCGGCGCACTGAACATAGAGCGCGGCGCGGCGTCGGCGCCAAGCGCCGTTGCCGAGCCGGTTAAATCGGCGGCTGGCTACGCGCCCGAGGCCGCACCTGCGTCGGACGCGGACCCAGAAGAGCCGCGCATCTATCGTTTCGACGTCGACAGCGATGGGAGCATTCGGTTGCCGCCGGAAGCGCTCAACGGCCTCGATGCCGTACCCGGGCGGCTGGTCACGGCCCGGTTCGAGGACGGCGAATTGAAGCTCATGAGCATCGATGCCGCCGTGCGCTTCGTGCAGCGACTGGCGGCGCCCTACATCAAAGAAGGCGAGGGAAACTGGTCGGATCAGTTGATCGAGGAACGCCGCGCCGAAGCGGCGCTCGAGGCGGAGCGCGACGGGCAATGACCGTCGTACTCGACGCGTCAGCAATCATGGCGGTCATCCGCCGGGAGCAGGGCCGAGATCGCGTCATCCAATCCTTGAAAAGCGCGATTGCCTCGTCTGTCAGCTTCGCGGAAGTCGTCGGCAAGTTGGTGGTGCACGGCATGCCCGCCGGTGTGGCGAAAGCCGAGTTCGCGAGCTTGGGCGTCCCAACCGTGCCGTTCGACGACGACCAGGCATTCGAAGCCGGCGCCCTGCGGCGCCGCGCGCGTCACTTGCAGCTCTCGCTCGCGGACCGCGCGTGTCTTGCGCTCGCGCGGCAGCGGAACTTGCCCGTCCTTACTTCGGATCGTAGGTGGTCGGAACTGAATATCGGGATCGAGATCCGCCAGATTCGCTGATCCGCTCAGCCTGCATACCCGAACATCCGCGGCAGCCACAGCACGGTTCCGGGCACCAGCACCATCAGGAACAGCGCGGCGACGAGCGCGGCGCAGAAGACGACGACTTCGCGCGAGACCGCGGCCAGCGGGGTCTTGGTCAGGCCCGAGAGCACGAACAGCACCATGCCGAACGGCGGCGTGACGAGGCCGATCATCAGGTTCACGATCACGACGACGCCGAAATAGACCGGGTCGATGCCGAGCGCTTTCACCGTCGGCAGCAGCACCGGCACCAGCACGAGCAGCAAGGTGCCGGTGTCGATCAGGCAGCCGAGGATGATGAACAGCACGTTGATCGTCAGCATGAAGGCGAGCGGCGACAAGTCCATCGACTTGATCCAGGCCGCGAGCTGCTGATCGATCTGCTCGGCGGTGACCGCGTAGTTGATGATGAATGCCGAGGCGATCAGCAGCATCACGACGGTGGACGAGCGCAACGATTCGGCGAACACCGCGTAGAGGCCCTTCCAGTTCAGCGCGCGATAGACGAACCCCGCGAGCAGCATCGCGTAGAGGGCGGCGACCGCAGCGGCCTCGGTCGGCGTGAACGCGCCGGTCCAGATGCCGCCCAGGAGCAGCACCGGCAGCGTCATCGGCAGGAACGCGCGCGCCAGATGGCAGAGCGCCTCGCGCGCGGAAATCTTCTCGCCGGTCGGCAGCCCGCGCTTGCGCGCGAGCCAGGCCACGGCCAGCATCAGCGCCGCGGCCATGATGAGGCCCGGAATCACGCCGCCCAGGAACAGCGCCGCCACCGAGGTGTTCGCGAACAGCGCGTAGAGCACCATCGGAATCGACGGCGGAATGATCGGCGCGATCGTGGCGGCGGCGGCGGTGAGAGCGACGGCGAAGCCGGCCGGATATTTCGCCACGTCGCGCATCATGCGTACGGCCACCATGCCGGGGCCGGCGGCGTCGGCCAGAGCGCTGCCGCTCATGCTCGAGAAGATGACGCTGACGATGACTGTGACGTGGCCGAGCCCGCCCTTGAAGCGCCCGACCATCGCGTTGGCCGCGCCCCAGAGCCGCTCGCTGATCGTGCCGGCGTTCATCACGTTGGCGGCGAGGATGAACATCGGCACCGCGAGCAGAACGTAGCTCTGCTGCAGCGACGTCATGATCTGCTCGGCCGCGAGCGCCATGTCCTTGCCGCCGGCGAGAAGATAGGCGAGGCCGGCCGCGAGCATCGCGAACGCGACCGGCAGGCGCAGCAGCGCCATGCCGACGAAGACGGCGATGAGTATGAGGAATGCCGTGCTCACGGGCGCCCCGTCAAACCCAGCGCTCCCAGTCGCGCCGCGCGAGGCCGCCGCCGCGCCAGAGATGCCGCAGCGCGATCACGGCCATGAACAGCGGGAAGCAGGCATAGACGTAGTCGAGGCGCAGGCGCAGCGTCGGTGTCGTCTCGCGCCACAGGAACGCGACGTAGCCAATTGTAGCGGGCAGGGCGATCAGCAGCAGCGCCGCGAAGCCGAGCGCCGTGACGGCGACCATCGCGCGGCGTGCCGGCCGCGGCGCAGCTTCGTAGAGGATGTCGAACGTCACGTGCTCGCCGAGCTTCACGACGAACGACGCCGCCCAGAACGTGCTCCACAGCAGGAGCACGACGCAGATCTCGTCGGACCAGGTGAGCGGCCGGCCGGCGCCGTAGCGCATCGCCACGCCCGCGATGAAGGTCGCGAACATGGCGGCGAAGAGCGCGACGCCGACCGCTTCCGCAGCCGTGGCGGCGCCCTTCGCCAGCGCTGGCAGCCGGCCGGTCACGCCGCCTACTTCGTATCGACGACGCGCTGCATCAGCGCCTTGTCCCACGCCTTCGCGTGCTCGGCGGCGCCGTACACCTTGTCGGCGTTGTCGCGGAACGGCTTGAGGTCGATCGTGTCGACGCGCAGGCCCAGGCCCTTGATGCGCTCGACGACCTTCTTCTCGTCGTCGAGGCGAGCGTCGTCGTTCCACTTCGAGGCGGCGACGGCCGAATCCTTCACGATCTTCTTCTGCGCGGCGCTCAGCTTGTCCCACACCGGCTTGGCCAGAGCGTAGAACACCGGCTGGACCATGTGCGAGGTGAGGATCACCTGCTTCGTAACCTCGTGCAGCTTCGCGGCGTTCATGATGGTGAGCGGATTCTCCTGCCCGTCGATCGAGCCGGTCTGGAGCGAGAGATACACTTCCGGCATGCCGAGCACGGTGGAATTCACGCCGAGCGTTTGGCCGACGAGCAGCCAATCCGGCCCGCCGGCCGGCATGCGCAGCTTCACGCCGGCGAGATCGGTCGGCGATTTGACATCCTTCGCCACGCGCAAGTTCACCTGCCGCGTCCCGAGATAGGTCGCCGACAGGATCACGATGCCCATCTTGTCGGCGACGCGCTTGGCGTATTCCTCGCCGATCGGGCCGGTGAAGGTCGTGTACATGTGCGCGTAGTCGCGGAACAGATAGGCGCGCGCGAAGAAGCCGAGTTCCGGCACCTGCTGCGCGACCTCGAAGGCCTGCATCGTGAACATCTCGATGTTGCCGCGCTGCAGCGCCGGCAGTTCCGCGCCCTGCCGCACGAGCTTGTTGCCCGGATAGAGCTGGATGTCGAACTGGCCCGGCGCCGCCTTCTCGACGTCGTCCTTGAACCGCTCCATCGACCGCGAGAGGAAGTCGGGCGGCGGCGCCGACGAGGTGAAGCGGATCACGATCTTGTTCTGCGCGCTCGCTGGCGCGGCGAGGCCGATCATGGCTGCCGACGAGGCGAGCAGCAGAGCCAGCGCGGTGCGCCGGCCGAAGCGATGCGTGCGGGTCATGGTTCTCTCCCTGTTGATCAAAGTCCGAGTCCGCCCAGCGACTTGCCGCCGTCGACGAACAGCGTCTGTCCGGTGACGAAGCTGGTGCGGGGCGAGGCGAAGAAGGCGATGGCGTTGGCGATCTCGGCCGGCTGTGCGGCTTTGCCCGAGGGCTCGAGCGCCTCGTAGGCGGCGAACTGCTCGGGCGAGACGGCGCGCGTCATTGCGGTATCGGTGAAGCCGGGTGCCACGGAATTCACGGCGATGCGCTCTTTCCGCAATTCCATCGCCATCGCACGGGTAAGGCCGACGACGCCCGCCTTGGACGCGGCATAGGCGGTCGAGCCCGCGCCGCTGCCGAGCGCGGCGCGCGACGAGATCAGGATCACGCGCCCGCCCGCGCTCATGCGGCGGATGCATTCCTGTGCGACGACGAAGAGGCCGACGAGGTTGACGTCGAGCATCCTGCGGAACTGCTCTTCCGTCACGTCGCGCAACGGTACGAGCCAATGAACGCCGGCGGCGCAGACCGCGACGTCGATGCGCGGCTGCGCATCGATCACTGCCTTGATCGCGGCCCGGTTCGTCACGTCGGCCGCGTGACAGGTGACGGAAGGGCCGCGGCCTCCGAGGCGCGCTTTCGCCTTCGCGAGGGCAGTTTCATCGCGGTCGATCGCGGCCACGGCGAATCCGTCGTCCGCCAGTCGCTCGACGGTCGCGAGGCCGATGCCGGAGGCACCGCCCGTCACGACCGCGACCTGGCGCTCCGCGCTCATGCTGGGGGCATGATTTCGACGGACAGGGTGCCGATGCCGTCGATCGTGGCATCCACCTTGTCGCCGACCTTCAGGAACGTGCTCTTGGGCGCGCCGACTCCGGCCGGCGTGCCGGTGAGCACCACGTCGCCCGGGTCGAGCGTCATGATGCGCGAGAGCTTCGCGATCTGCTCGGCGATCGAGAAGATCATGCCCGAGGTGCGCGCGTTCTGCTTGGTCTCGCCGTTCACCTTCAAGAGCAGCGGCAGGTCTTGCGGGTCCTCGAGGAACGCGGCGGGCACGACCGCGGGGCCCATCGGGCAGCACGTGTCGTTCGCCTTGCCGGCCACCCAGTCGAGCTTGAAGAAGGATTCGGGCACGCGGTTGAGGTCGCGCGCCGAGAAATCGATCGCGACCGTGTAGGCGGCGACGGCGGCCATCGCGTCCTTCTCGGAGACGGCGCGAGCCGGCCTGCCGATGATCGCGGCGAGTTCGATCTCCCAGTCCATCGCCTTGGTGTCGAGCGGCATGCGCACGGTCCTGCCGGGGCCGACGACGGCGTTCCTGGGCGGCTTGAAGAAGAAGAACAGGCGCTGCGCTTCCTTGCGCGTGTCCTGCACGCCCATTTCGGCGATGTGGTCGTAATAGTTGGCGCCAGCGCACAGCACCTTGCCGGGATAGCGCAACGGTGCCAGCAGCGGCGCGGAGCCGCGCGCGAGATCGGCGCAGGCGCCGGGTGCCTTCGCGGCGAGCGCCGAGAGCGCGGCGAAGCTCTTGTCCCACTCGTCGAACAGGGCGACGAGATTGCCGCCGAGGCCGTGCAGCCCGAGGCGGGCCGCGGCGGCCGCGACGGGGTAGAGCTTCCCGCCGGTCTGGAGGCAGGCCTCGGGTCGGCCGTCGATCTCGGCCGTCGCCAGTGCAAACGTCACGTCACGCTCCCCTCGGAATCGCGGCGACCGTAGCGGGGCCGCCGGGCGGCCGTCAAGAAAATTTCCAAAATAATTCGATATTGGATATTGGCAGCGGCGGCGCTTTGCGGGATAAACGCCGGGCCGTTCCGAGGGAGGTCTCAAGCGTGAAACGCGCCGTCGCCGTCGATATCGGCTCGCCCGAGGGCGGGCCGCGCACCGTCGCCGATGCCGTTCATCAGCGCCTGCGCGCCGACCTCATGGGCGGCCGCTATTCGCCGGGCGAGGCGCTGCGGCTCGAGCCGCTGATGGCGCGCTATGGCTGCGGCATCAGCCCGCTGCGAGAGGCGCTCAACCGGCTCGCCGCCGACCGCCTCGTACGCGCGATCGGCCAGCGCGGCTTCCAGGCCGCGCCGGTGACGCTCGCCGAGATGTGGGACGTGATGCGTCTGCGGCAGAAGCTCGAGGGCGAGGCGCTGGCCGGGTCGATCGAAGGCGGCGACGCGCGCTGGGAGAGCGAGATTCTCGCCGCGTTCCATCGGCTCGCGAAGGCGCCGCCGCCGGGCCACGACCGCGCCGATCCGGATTCGTGGGAGCGCAGCCATCGCGATTTTCACGCCGCGCTGATTTCGGCGTGCTCGTCGGAATGGCTGCTCCACTTCATCGGCATCCTCTACGGGCACACCGAGCGATATCGCCGCATCCGCTTCGAGCGCACGATGCCGCGCAAGCTGGTGCGCGACGTCGAGGCCGAGCACCGCGCGCTGATGGACGCGGTGCTGGCGCGCGACAAGCGCCGCGCGCTCAAATTGCTGACCGACCATCTCGAGAAGACCGCGAATTTCATCGCGCGCGAATTCGCGGCCGCGGAGGCAATGGAAGCGGCGCCGCGCCGGCGGGGCAGGGCCGCGGCATGACCACGCTCGTCACCGGGGCCGGCCTCATCGGCACGCTCACCGCGCGCCATCTCGCCGAGCAGGGCGAGAAGGTCGCGCTGTTCGACGTCGGCCCGCAGCGCGAGGCGATCGCGGCGACGCTGCGGCCTTACGAGGTTCCGGTAGTCGCCGGCGACATCGCCTCGTTCTCGGCGCTGGCCGCGGCGATCGAGGCGCATGGCGTGCGCCGCATCGTCCACACCGCCGCGATGCTGACGGCGGCGATCAAGGCCGATCCGCCGCGCGGAATCGGCGTCAACGTGATCGGCACGGTCAACGTGCTGGAGGCCGCGCGCAAATTCGCCCTCGCGCGCGTCGTGCTCGCGAGCTCCTCGACCGTGAGCTATCCGTCCTTCGACTCGAATTCCGGTGCGGCTTACCCCGTGGACTTCCGGATGAGGACGATCTCCGAGCGGCCGACGACGTTCTATTCGGCCTCGAAGCTCGCGGGCGAGCATCTCGCGCTGATCTATGCCGCCGATTTCGGCGTCGATGTCGTGGCGCTGCGCTATGGCGCGGTCATCGGCGAGTGGGCAGGCCCGAACCGCAGCATACCCGGCCGCCTCGCCCGCGCGCTGCTCGTGCCGGCGATGAAGGGCGAAACCGCCGTCATCGACGACCCGCTGCTGGTCTGGCAGGGCGGCGACGATTTCGTCGACGCGCGCGACGTGGCGCGCGCCAACGCGCTGGCGCTGGAAGCCAAGACGCCGGCGCAGCGGATCTACTACGTCACGTTCGGCCGCATGCACAGCTTCGACGACTTCGTCGCGGCGACCCGCAGCCTCTATCCCGGTTTCAAGACAGACGTCCGCGTGACCGCCAAAGCCGGCTTCGCGGGCTTTCCCAAGATCCGCCCGGCGACATCGGATCTCCGCGCCGCGGAAGCCGAACTAGGCTACCGCCCGCAGTACGACCTCGCGGCGGCTTTGGCCGAAAGCGCGCGGCATTTGGCGGCGGCGATCTGATCGCCGTCGCGCGAACCGTCAGATCGCGATGTCCGCGTAGCTTTCGAGCGGGCCGCGCCGCCGCAAAGCCTCCCGGCCGCGAACTTCGCCGATCGCGTCGGCCTTGGCGAGGGGGCCGAACGAGAGCCCGGTCAAGCTTTCGAGCTTCGCGATCGGAATCTGCGCGGCCTCGATCTGGTCCTCGGCGAGCGGGCGGAACGTGACCGTCTCGTCGGTCACGACGCCGCGTATCTGGTCGGATTGCGCCAGCAGGAACGCCGCGGCGCTCAGCTTCCGACCCTTCGCGACGACCATCAGCTTCCAATACGCGGAGGGGATGCGGAAGTTCAGGAACTTCCCGTCCTTCTCGCCGAACACCGGGCCGTTGAAGACGCATGCCACGTGCCGCTCGGCTTCGATCTTCTGTAAGACATAGTCCTCGAGGCCCTGCCACATCCGGTTCTTCGACTGGCTGCCCTGGTTGAACACCATGTGCTGGGGCGCGCAGTTCGGGAAATGGAACGTGTCGTCGCCATGGCGCTTCGCGATCGCTTCGGTGGCGCCCCAGGTCGCGTCGAGGCGCCGCACGAGGTGGCCGCGGTCGAACGGCGTGCGCCGCGCCTCCTCCTGCTCGATGCCGCTGTAGAAGCTCTGGCCGAGATAGAAGCGCGGCGGCACGCGGGGATCGTCGAACCACTTGTCGCCTTCGCGGCCGCCGGTGTCGCGCCGCTTTCCGCCGTCGATGTTGACGGCGGCGTAGAAGGCGAGGCGGCGCACCTTGTTCAGCAGGACGCTGTAGTTGAAGTAGTTCAGCACGTAGGGATCGTCGGCCTTGTGCCCGTTCATGCGCGGCGGCATGTCGGCCTGGCGGCAATCGGCGTAGGTGAGGGCGGCCGCCTTGGCGGCGCGGCTGGCCGGAACGGGCAGCGGCACTTCGAGATTGCCGGTGCCGATGAAATCGGCGCGATAGCCCGGCCGGTCCAGGAGATCGGAATGGTCCACCTCGACCTTCTCGACCTGCGGGACGTCCGCAGCCGGTGAGCGGGCGGGCGCCGCGGGCTTCGGCGCCGGCCGGCTCCGCTCGCCTTCGATGTCGGCGCCGAACTGGACGCGGAAGCGCAGCGGCAGCTCGAGTTCGAGCGCGTTGCCGTTGCGCACCATACGCATGCCGTTGCCGCTTCCGTTGCGGGCGGCGGCGCCCTCGCTCTCGTGCGCGTGCGGCGCGGGCCCGGCGTCGATCGCCGCCCGTGCGGCGCGGTCGCCGCGGTGACGGGCCTCGAGAAAGGCGAGGATGCTGCTGATGCGGATGCCCTCGTTGGCGATCCACTTGATCTTGGTCTCGTCCATCGATTGGTCCCACACCTTGCCGTCGACGGTGAGCCAGCGGCCGCGGCCGTCCGTGGCGGGAATGCCGCTGTGGTGCAGCGCCACCACCTCCCAGAGGTTGTTGAAGACCGGCGCGCCGGACGAGCCGCCGAGCGTGTCGGTCTCGTACCACACCGTGTGCTCGGCGTAGCGGAGCAGCTTGTTCTCCCGCACGCAGACTTGCTTTCGCTCGCCGCCGGGGTGTTGGATGATCGTGAGGTATTCGCCCTTGAACGCCTTGCCAGGCGTCGGCTTGAGGCGCAGCCACGGATACGCGTCGAGCGCGCGCGAGCCGCCTTCCGATTGCGGCGCGACGCCGATCAGCGTGAAATCGAGCTTCTCGTCGGTGATGAAGCCCTGGGACGGCGCGAGGCGGAACGCGTGCACCTCGCGGTCGCGGAAACTCGCGTCCTGCTCGTAGTCGAATTCGATGACCGCGTTGGCGCCCTCCACGTCGGAGCCGATCACGTGGTTGTTCGTCATCGCGATGCCGGGCGCGACGAGGAAGCCGGTCCCGTAGCCGATCGTGCGGCCGGCGTCGTCGCGCAGCGAGATGCGCCCGACGGCCCGCGCGGCCTGCACGCCCTGGGCGAGGTAATTGACGCCGACGAGGTCGTTGCCGTCGATGATCCGTTCGAGCAGCTTCGAGGCATAGCGCGGATTGCCCGTGGCGAGGGCGATGTGCTCGCGCCGGCGTTGCAGCTCGCTCTTGGAGATGTACGTGCGGCGGGATTTCTGGAGCGCGCGCTTCGTCTGGTTGATGTGATAGTCGCGGAAGCGGTTGGCCGACGATGCGATCAATGCTTCTTGCAGGACCATGTTCCATCCCCGTGGCGGCGCGCGGTTGCAGCGGTCCGAGAATGCTCCGCCTGCGGGGGCGGCGAGAGTGAGCCAAGTCACGTTCACCGGCAGGCACGCGCGCCGGCACCGGCGGCTACGCGGCGCGCCGCCGGTCGAGGCTGCACGCCGACTCCATCGCCGCCATCGATTGCTCTTCGACGTCTATCGGTGCGCCCGGAACGCGGCGACGATCGGCTCGTCCTTCACGCGGCGGCCCGTCTCGGCGTGCCAGCGCATCGCGTGGCCCAGGCGGCGGTGGGGCTGGAGGAACGCGCGCGATTGAGCGCCTTCGGCCGGCATTGCGGCACGGCTTCCATGAAAGTCACGGCGTGCGTTGCTGTGCGGGCTCGGAACATTATATGAACCGCGCAAGGCTGGGCGGCGCGCTAGGCGCGATGGTCGCAAGAGTATGTAGGGCAATGCCGGTGAAGGCAGGCGCGGAAAGAGGGAGGGGAATTCCGCCTCGGGACTCGCAACCTGGCGCGGATCGGACTAGATATTGTGCAACGCACAACGCGCCGTTGGCGCATTTTCCAGCGAGGAGAGCCGCATGGCCGCCCACGATCCCGTCGTCATTCTCGATGGTGCCCGCACGCCGATGGGCTCGTTCCAGGGCGAATTGAAAGACGTCACCGCGCCGATGCTGGGCGCGGTGGCGATCAAGGCCGCGCTCGCGAAGTCGGGCGTGCAGCCGGCCGAGGTGCAGGAAGTCGTGATGGGCTGCGTACTGCCCGCCGGCATGGGCCAGGCGCCCGCGCGCCAGGCCGCGCACGGCGCCGGCATCCCGTGGGACATCGGCTGCACGACGGTGAACAAGATGTGCGGCTCGGGCATGAAGGCGGCGATGTTCGTCCACGACAGCATCGCGGCCGGCATCAACGACGTCGCGGTGGCCGGCGGCCTCGAGAGCATGACCAACGCGCCCTACCTGATGGACAAGGCGCGCAGCGGCCTGCGGCTCGGCCATGGCCGGGTCTGGGACCACATGTTCATCGACGGACTCGAGGACGCCTATCAGAAGGGCCGCCTGATGGGCACCTTCGCCGAGGACACGGCGCAGCACTACCAGTTCACGCGCAAGCAGCAGGACGATTTCGCGGTGACGTCGCTGACCCGCGCGAAAAAGGCCAACGAAGACGGCTCTTTCGCGCGCGAGATCGTCGCGGTCGCGGTCAAGGATCGCGGCGGCGAGCGACAGGTGGCGCGCGACGAGCAGCCGTTCACCGCGAAGATCGAGAAGATCCCGACGCTCAAGCCCGCGTTCCGCGAAGGCGGCACCGTCACGCCGGCCAACTCGTCGTCGATCTCCGACGGCGCCGCGGCGCTGGTGCTGACCCGCCTCTCGGAGGCGGCGAAGCGCGGCTGGAAGCCGCGCTACCGCATCGTCGCGCACAGCACGCACGCGCAGGAACCGGCGTGGTTCACGACGGCGCCGGTGGGCGCGATCAAAAAGGCGCTCGACCGGGCCGGCTGGGCCGCGAAGGACGTCGATCTCTGGGAGATCAACGAGGCCTTCGCCGTGGTCACGATGGCGGCGATGAAGGAGCACGCGCTGCCGCACGAGAAGGTCAACATCCACGGCGGCGCCTGCGCGCTCGGCCATCCGGTCGGCGCCTCGGGCGCGCGCATCGTCGTCACGCTGATGAACGCGCTCGACAAGGTCGGCGGCCGGCGCGGCGTCGCCTCGCTCTGCATCGGCGGCGGCGAGGCCACCGCGGTGGCGATCGAACGCATCGACTGAGCCCCGAACACCCGAGACCGTCGCGCCTGCACGCGGAGAGTCGATGCGCCGCTGGACGATTGCCGGACTTGCTGTCCTCGCCGCGGTAGGCGGCGCCGGCGGCTATGCCTACGTCTTCGAACGGCCGTGGCTGATCGACCGCCTGCACGGGCCGGAGGCGCGGACCGAGCTGGTGCCGCGCCCCTGCGATTTCACCACCGAGAGCGGGCGCAAGATGGCCTGCTACGACCTCTATGTGCCCGAATCGCGCGGCCGTGCGGGTAGCCGGCGCGTGCGCCTTCCGGTACTCGTGTTCCAGGCGCCGGAAGCGCCGAAGAAGGACGATCCGGTGCTCCTGATCGCCGGCGGGCCGGGCGCCATCGCCTACACCGAGAGGCGTTTCGCCGACATGTGGAAGGGCAAGTTCAAGGACCTGCCCTGGCTCGACGGCCGCGACCTCGTCGTCTACGACCAGCGCGGCGTCGGCGGCGCGCGCCCGGCACTCGAATGCCCCGAGATCGACGCGACGCGCGAGGACCCGATGAATCTCGACCGCGCGAAGGCGGCGATGGCCGCCTGCCGCGCGCGCTACGAGCGCGAGGGCGTCGATCTGCTCGCCTACGACACGAACGCGAATGCCGACGACGTGCTCTCGCTCAAGGCCGCGTTCGGCTTCAAGAGCCTCAACCTCTGGGGTCAGTCCTACGGCACCCGCGTGGCGCTCACGCTGATGCGGCGCAAGCCCGAAGGCATTCGCAGCGTGATCCTCGACGGCGCCTATCCGCCCGAGGTCGCCGGCAAGCTGCATCTGGCGTCCGCGTTCACGGCGACGATGGAGCGCGTGTTCGAGGCCTGCGAGAAGGACGAAGAGTGCCGCGCCGACTATCCGGATCTCCGCAAGCGTTTCGAAGAGGTCGTCCTGCGCCTGCGTGCGCAGCCGCTCCCCGTCAAGAGCGATCCGTCGCCGCTACTGCCGCCGAGGGTGTTTCAGGTCAACGACGTGATCTTCCTCTCGCTGATCGACAGCCTCGTCTACACCGCAGACGGCATCGCGAAGCTGCCCTGGCTCGTCGACCGGGCGGCCGCCGGGAACGCCGAAGCGCTCTCGGGGCCGCTCGCCGATTGGGATCAGGTCGCCTACGGCCCGTTCGTCACGGCCGGCGTGTCCTATCTCGTGGACTGCAACGACACGCCCGATCCCGACGACAGCGAGGAGCGCCGCACGGCCGCCCGGGCGCCGCATCTCGGGGGCTGGCTCAACTACGCGATCGCGGTAAAGCCGTGCCCGTTCTGGACGCCGCGCAAGGAACCGGCGCTCGACCGGTCGCCGGTCAAGAGCGACATCCCGACCCTCGTCGTCGCCGGCTGGTTCGACATCGCGACGCCGGTCGAGTGGGGCGTCATCGCGGCGCGCTCGCTGGCGAAGGCGCAGCTCGTCGTCGCGCGCGCCTATTCGCACGACGCCAGCGACGCGCCGTGCATGCAGGCGGCGCTGGCCGTGTTCCTCAACGCCCCCGACCGCGACGTGAGCATGTTCTGCGGGCCGACGCCAAGCCATCCGCGCTTCAAGCGCAAGAGCGAGGAAGAATAGGCCCATGCCCACGGTCCTCGTCACCGGCGCCAATCGCGGCATCGGCCTGGAGTTCGCCAAGCAATATGCGGCGGCAGGCTGG
>JAEULD010000374.1 GCA_016792765.1 Candidatus Odyssella sp. | reverse complement strand
AGCTTCCGCACCTTGTCGGTGTCGGTGCCGTACTTGACGCCGATCCTGAGCTTCATGATCACCCAGTCGCGGCTGTAGTTGGTGATCGAGCGGATCTCGCCGTAGGGCACGGTGTGCACGGCGCCGCGGTGATGGCGCAGGCGCAGCGAGCGGATCGAGATGCCCTCGACCTCGCCGCGCAGGCTGCCGAACGAGATGTATTCGCCGATGCGGAACGCGTCGTCGATCAGGAAGAAGACGCCGGAGAAGATGTCCTTCACCAGCGACTGAGCGCCGAAGCCCACCGCGATGCCGACGATGCCGGCGCCGGCCAGCAGCGGGCCGATATCCACGCCGAACGCCGACAGCACGGAGATCGCGATCACGGCGAGGATGATGATCGCCGCGAAAGCGCGGAACAGCGGCAGCAGCGTCTCCGCGCGCGTCCCGACCTTGGCCGTGCCGCCTTCGCCTTCCTCGCGGGCGGCGCCGCTGGCGCCGGTGTCGGTGCTCTTCACGGCGAGGCGCTTGTCGATCCAGAACTTGATCAGCGCCCAGATGACGTAGCCGATCAGGATCGCGATCGCGGCGTTCACCGCGGCGCCGAGAATCGCGCCGCCGCTCTTGGTCTTGAGCAGGCCGCTCACGCCGAACGGCGCCGAATCGAGCGTGAGCAGGACGGCCACGAAGCCGAGCGCGATCCGGATGCAGGCGCCGATGCCGGCCACGAGCTTGTCGGCGGCCTTGCGTTGCGCGATCTGCTGCTCGGTGGCCGCGGCCGGATGGCCGGCGCGCAGTCGGGCCACGTAGTCGCCGACATAGGCGATCGCGAGCACGCACAGCAGCGCGGCCGCGGCGAGCGCGGCCCCGAGGTTGCGGCCGAGCGCGAGGTCGGACGACCAGTTGTACCAGAGCGCGACGACGATCAGCGGGATCAGCACGCGCGCGCCCCCGGTCTTGCGCCACGCGCGCACGGTCATGGCGACGAAGATCATCGCCAGCGCGAGCGTGCCGCAGGCCAGTTCCAGCAAGGTGGAGAGATCGGCCTTGAGCCCGTAGAGCATCAGCATGCTCGAGACGACGACGCCGCCCACGCCGAGGCCGCCGGCCGTCGCGTAGAGCCACGGGCGCGGCGAAGCCAGCAGGCGCCCCGCCGCCCAGAACGCCTGCACGATCACGCGCACCAGCGCCAGCACCACCGGCAGCACGCGCAGCGGGTCGCCGAGCTCGAAGAACACGAACGAGAGCACGATCGCGGCGAAGAAGAAGGCCACCAATGCGAGGATTTCGAGGCCGAACGCGGCCGCGCGCTTGAGCCACTGGTGCCAGAGGTCGGGCTCCGCCGCGGCGGCGGCCCACCAGCCCGCCGGGCCGGCCCGGCGGCGCAGCAGCCATTCCGCGAGGCCGGCGAGCGCCCACATCCCGATCATTTTCGGCAGTGCGGCCCACAGCACGGGCAGCCCGTTGAGATCGGTCATCAGCGCGACGACCCGGTCGATCTGGGCATCCAGCTCCGCGGTCGATGCGAACAGCTCGGCCATGCGGTCGGACAGCTTCTTGGAGCCGTCGCGGATCAGCAGGAGGATCTGGCCGATGACGTTGTCGACATTCGCGGTCGGCGGGGCCGCCTGCGCGAAAGCGCGGCCGGCGCCGGCGAGGGACAGCGCCGCGAACGCCGCGAGCATGCCGGCGATCCGGCGCCACAGTGCAACCATGTCGACCCCCTATTGGCGTCCCCGCCCGCCGCGAAGCGCTCAGGCTTCGGGCGGCATCGTAACAGCCGGGAAGCGGGAAGAGGAAGCGAAGACAACCGGCGCCTGCGTGGACGAAGGAGCGACGTCGGCGCCCAGCCATGCGGCGGCGCCGCGCCAAGGCCGCGTCGTTCTTCGCTCCAGGTCGCATCGGCGGCAGGGATGCGCATCTGCCGGTTCGAACGAATCCGCGCTTGGCGCTCGTGCCGCTGCTGCCGGGTGCGGCGGCCGCGAGCGCGCGGGCGCACGCCGGGCGCAGGCCCACGCGCCGCTCGCGAACCGCTCGCGCGGTTGTGACAGCCGTCACAGATTTCTCGACCTGCCCGGCGTAGAACGCTCCCAATCGAGAGCCAGGCGCAGCGCCGCATCCGGCGCACTACCGGGAAGAGCGGGCCGCGAGAGAAAATGCGCCGGGTGCTCTCGGTCGATTGGGAGCATGCCATGCCGGCTTTCCGCATCCTTTACCTGCGCAGCGGCGTAACCGCGCCCGAGACGATCACCGCCGGGTTCGACGATCTCGATCAGGCGATGAACGTCTTCGCCGCGCGCGGGCTGCGCATCCTGTACATCGCCGAGCAAAGCGCGCGACCCCGCGGCCTCGGCGCCATCGTCGGCACCGCGCTCGGAAAATCCGACCAGGCGCCGGCCAGGAGCTCGTTCCCGATCCGGCGCTTCAGCGCGCGAGCGCTCGCTTAGACGAGGGCAAGATCGCCCGCCGCGAAGGGCGGGCCCGGCCCGCCGTGCCTCCGTCGCGGAACTGCGGCCTTTCCCGCCCGTTTCTTCGGATACGGTTTGTGCGAAGGGCGGGCTTCATGGATACGATGTTCTTGGCCGCCATCCTCCTCGGCGGCATCGGCTTGACGGCCTCTCTGGTCCTGGCGGCGCTGCAGCGCAACGGATAGGGCGCAGGCCCGTCGCGAGGGTGGCGCGGCGCGCCCGAACGGTCCTGGCCGACTCAACCGGCCGCGGTCAGCAGGTAGACCAGCGCGAACAGCGCGCCGAAACCCGCCGCCAGCGCCAGCAGGACGAGCATCGGGCCGATCCGTTTTCGCTCGACGACGCCGCGGCGCGCCGCGCCCGTCGGCCGTGCGGGCGCCGGGCGCATGGCCGGCGACTTCGCCGCGTCGGATTTCGATGGCCTCCCGAGCCGCTCCACGGCCTCGGCCGCCGCCGCCCATCCGCTCCCGGTTTCCTCGCGATACATCTTGATTGCGCGCATCTTGGCCTGGCTGGCGAGTGCGCGCCGCACCCGTTCGAGCGGTCCGTCTTGGGGTGGGGCGGACATTGCGAACCCCCGGAAAACGCAGGCGGCGGCGAGCGCTGCCGCCCGCCGCCGCCGTTTCAGGCGCAAAGCGTCTCGAAGCTAGCGCGTCGTGCAGCCCCAAACGCGGATCCGGCAATAGGGCCCGCGCGCGTTGCATTCGTACATGGCGCGCGACTCGGCGCCTTCGCGCGTCATCGCGTTGCCCCAGCCGTAATGGCTGTAGGCGCCGGGGCCGCTGGCATAGGCGCCGCAGCTGTTGTGGAACGTCAGCACGTGGTTGCAGCGGCCGCCGCAGCGGTTCTGCGCCGCGCGCGCGGCAATATGGCGGGCCGGGTAGTTCACCGCATAGGCCCACGCGCCGCCGGGCCCGTACGCGACGGCGCCCCAGCAGTTTCCGACCTGGCAGTTTGCGTAGGCGGCAGAGGGCGCGGCGGCAACTGCCAGGAGAGCGGACACGCCGATCAGCGCAAGCGACAGTTTCTTCATGTATGAGGCCTCAGGTGGTTTGCGTTTCCAAGTTGCGAGCGCGCCCCACGCACGCCCGATGCGGCATTATACACGCAAATTCCGTCTTGCTGTGATTTCGTTCACACCCCTCCCGAGGGGCCGCACCGGACGGGTCGGAAAACCGGAAAATCTCCAAGCCCGGCAAGCACATTCGGGCGTTTCGCGCGTTTTCTCCGACGGGCGCCGGAGATGCGCACCGAAGGAGGCTGTCATGCACGAGCGGGAAAATTCCGGCCGAACCCGAGACCCGGTGGAGGAAGCCGGCGGCGGCTCGTTCCCGGCCAGCGACCCGCCGGCGTGGACCGTCGCACGGGCCGGCAAGCCCGAGGCGCGGGCCGGCAAACGCGCGCGCCGCGCCGGCGGCCGCTCGCTGCCCAGCCATTGCGCGGTGATCGGGCTGTTCCGGTCGCCGTCCGCCGCCCAGGCCGCCGCCGCCGCGCTGCTGGGCGCGGGTTTCAACCGGGTCGATATCGGGCCGCCGCTGCGGTTCGGCGAACTCGGCGGCGGGATCGGCGCGCGCGCCGACCGGGCCAGTGCGATCGGCGTGCTCGCGGCGTTCGGCGCGATCGCGGCCGCGGGCGTGGCGGCTCTCGTCGTGCCGCGGCGCGCGCGCTACCTGCTGTTGGCGGCTGCCGGCGGCGCGGTGGGCGCGGCCTCGGCCCAAGCGGCGCGACTGACCCTGCCGCGCGCCGCCGCGCTGCTGTTCGTGAAGCTGAAGTCGCCGGACGACCTGCCGCGGGCGTTCGAAATCCTGGAAATGGAGGGCGCGTGCCAGGCCCACGTCGATTGGGCGCAGGCCGCTTGACCGGGCTCGATGCGCGCCGGTCGCGCCTGTTTGTGCTTTCGCACATAATTGCGAAGTGCGGGCGGCGTCGCGCCAACGCCGCCAACCGCGCATTCGCCCAACCTGATCCTGGATAACTGGCGGCCCCGGCCGGCCGGCGCCGGCGGAAGCCGCAAGCGATTTTACTTGCATAGGCACATAATCGCGGGCAAGAAGGCGCCTTCGTAGACGCAAGGCGGGATCCGTCGTTGGGCCGTGCGCAGAAATCGTTGGCGGCGCCGCGCGCGAGCGCGGCCCGCGGCCGGGGCAATGGCCCCGTGCCGGCGCATGCCGGGCCGGCCGCCGGCGCCGTG
>JAEULD010000370.1 GCA_016792765.1 Candidatus Odyssella sp. | reverse complement strand
GCGATGCCCTATCTCTGGATGTTCTTCGTCATGTGCATGCTGGGCACGCTGGCGCTGTGCGTCATGATCTGACGGGCGCTCACCCGGCCTCGCGCGGCGGGTGCCCGGCGCTGCGCAGCGTGACGAAGCGCTTCAGCACGTCGAACCACACCATCGCGAAGAACGACAACGCCAGCACGCTGAGCGCGATCCCGAACAGCCAGAGCAGATAATCCATCGGGCGCGGCGCGCAGGCGGCGGCGAGCTGGGCCTCGGCGCGGTTTGCGCGCAGTTCGGCCTCGGCGCGCTCGGCCACCGGGCGGGCGGGATCGCCGGAGATCCGCCGCGAATCGTCGCGGACCGCGCGCGGCGCCGCGCCTTCCGGGCAGAAGTTGCGTGCGAGCGGCATCGCGTCGGCGTGCCAGCCGAGCGGCAGGCGGCGGCGCGCGTCGATCGTCTGGATCAGCTCGTCGACCGAGCAGCCGGGCCGCTCGCCGGAGCGGATCTCGGCCGGCGTGCAGCGCCCGGCCGTGCTGTCGGCCGCGCGGCGGATCACGTCGCGGACCTCGCCGTCGATCCAGATGCTGCGCGCCATGCCGATCGTGTCGGCATTGAACAGCAGCGCCGCCGCGGCCGCGGCCGCGAGCGCGATCGTCGCCGCCTTGCGGCGATACCAGGCGGAAACGCGGACCATCGCCTGCCCGTACCAGCGCGCGAGATAGCCCTCGAGGTCGCCGATCGTGGCGCCCTCCACGGTGACGAAGCTTTTCAGCACCTCGGCGACGTGGCGGTAGCAGACCTGCTCCGCCTCGAGCTGGCCCATCTTCTGCTCGAGCGATCCGGCATAGCCGAGATAGTCCTTCGTATAGTCGTCCTGCTCGCGCTTCGCGTTCTTGGCGACGTCCTCGCCGGTGGCGAGCTGGTGCTCGGCCGTGGCGATCTCGCCGGCGGTGGCGCCGCTCTTGCGCAACGTCCGCTCGCGCTGGCGGAGCTGCTCCAGCACCTGCTCCGCCTCGGAGACCCGCTGGGCCACGATCTGGCCCTTGCGGTAGATCTCCATCTTGATCTGGTCGTATTTCTCGACGATGCGGTCGATGTTGGCGAGGAAGCTTCCGGCCGAGAGATCGGCGCCGATCGCGGCGAGCTTGCGCTCGGTCTGGGCGAGGAACGCCTTCGCGAACAGGTCGCCCGAAACGTAGGACGGGTCGCGCTCGCCGTGCTTCAGGCCGGCGATCAGCGGGTGCTTGTACAGTTCTTCGGTGACGCGCCGGAACTTCGCATCGGCCAGGAGGGATTCGATGCCGGCCTTGAGCGTGCGGGCGCGCAGGCGCGTGCCATGCGCGACCCATTCCGTGACGGCGGTGCAAAGCAGGCCTAGCAACAGGTAGACGAAGACGAGGCCCAAGGCCACGTCCAGTATCGCAATCCCGGTCATGCTGCTCCTGATGACGCGATCGGGTGGGCCCGCCCCCGCAGGCGCGGCGCAAGCTAGGCGGAAACGCCGCCGCTGTCGAGGCGGCAGGGACTATTCCGCGGCGTGGGCCTGGACGAGCGGCGCGGGTGCGGCCTCGGGCCGCGCGGCGATCTCGCGGCTGAGCCGGCGCAGGTGATAGCCCATCAGCGAGAGCGTGATCGCGAGGCCGACCGCGATCGGGCCCTTGCGCGCGGCGAAGCCGATCAGCTTCCAGAAATAGCGCCGCGCCTCGTCGCGCACGCCGAGATACCAGAGCGTGCGGAAGAAGGCGCCGAGCTCGCGCCGGCCGCACGGGAACGACGACAGCGCCGGCGGGATGCGCCGCGCGATCGTAGCCCGCGCGCGGCGGTAGAACACCTCGGGCTCGTAGATGTGCCCCACCACGCGCTTGTAGCCGGCGACGAGCTTGCCGCGGTCCATGCGCGGTACGAAGTTGAGCCCGCTCGCATCGACGATGCCGCCCGAGAAGCGCCCGAGCAGCCGCCCTTCCGCCTTCAGGCGGTCGTAGAGCTGCGTGTGCGGAATGGCCGACAGCAGCGAGACGGTGGCGAGCGCGATCTCGCTCTCCTCGATGAACTCCATCTGCGCGTCGAAGATCGTCTCGGTGTCGGAATCGAAGCCGATGACGAAGCCGCCCCACACGGTGAGGCCGTGCGCGTGAATCGTGGCCAGCGAGCGCGACATGCTGCGCTTCAGGTTCTGCACCTTGTGGCACTCGGCGAGCGAGGCCGGCGAGACGCTTTCGAGGCCGATGAACACCGCCGCGAAGCCGGCCCGCACCATGAGATCGAGCAGCGCCGGATCGTCGGCCATGTTGAGGCTCGACTGCGTGGCCAGCACGAACGGCCGCTTGCGCGCGTCGCGCCATTCGACGATCGCCTCGACCAATTCGCGGCAGCGCTTCTTGTTGCCGTAGAAATTGTCGTCGGCGACGAAGATGTTGCGCCGCCAGCCGGCGTCGTGGAGCGCCTGCAGCTCGGCGTGCACCTGCGCCCTGGGCTTCACGCGCGGCTTGCGGCCGTTGAGGACGATGATGTCGCAGAACTCGCAATCGAACGGGCAGCCGCGCGAGAATTGCAGCGCCATCGAATCGTAGTCGTCGAGCCGGATCAGGTTCCACTCCGGCACCGGAGTCTTGGTCACGTCGGGGAAGCCGGACGCGCGATAGATCGGCTTCGCGCGGCCCGCTTCGAGGTCGGCACAGAGCTCCGCCATCACGTCTTCGGCCTCGCCGAGCACGAAATGGTCCACGCCCCGGACGTCGGCGTGATAGTGGTAGAAGTGCGGCCCGCCGGCGACGATGCGCTTGCCCTTCGCGCGGCAGCGCGCGATCACCTCGTTGACCGATTCCTGCTGCACCGTCATCGCGCCGATGAACACGACATCGGCCCAGTCGAGGTGCGAATCGTCGAGCGGCTTCACGTTGAGGTCGACGAGCCGGCGCTCCCACGCGCGCGGCAGCATCGCGGCCACGGTCAGCAGGCCCAGCGGCGGCAGCGACGCCTTGGCGCCGGCGAGCGGCACCGAATACTGGAATCCCATATAGGTGACGGGATATCGCGGGTAGACGAGGAGGACCTTCATGCCCGGCTCCCAAACCGGATGAAAGCTTAACGCGCGGCGGCGCAGCCTGTCACGGGCCGCCGCCGGATCTCTTCAGCGCAGGCGCGCGCCGAACGGCACCGGAACGGTGACCAGGCTCGATCCGTCGGCGGCGGGGAATTTCAGCTTGCGCAGCGCCGCCCGCAGCGCGGCGATCGCCGCTTCGGGCGACGCGGCGCCGGGAGCGGTGGGCAGCAGGCGGTCGAACAGCACTTCGTCCTTGACCGCCGCGCCGCCGCCCTCGAGCGTGAGCCGCGCCGAGACCAGCCCGGCCAGCCCGGCGCCCTCGTGCTCCGCGATGCGGTCGAGCGCCGGCCGCGCCTCCTCCACCACCGCCGCGGCCGCGGCCTGCGCGAGCGCGCCCGTCGCCGCCACCGGCCCTTCCGAGACGTGGCCGTGCAGCACGATGCGACCCTCCTGCGGCACCATCGTGCCTTCGATCCGCGGCACCGCGTGCAGCAGCCGGTCGTCGAACAGCAGCAGCCGGTTGAAGCGCGCGGGGACCAGCTCGTAGAGCCCGAGCCCGGCATTCGCCTGGGTGATCGCCGCGGAGCCGAAATAGTCCTGCTCCTTGAAGATCAGGGTCTCCCCGCCCAGGAATTTCCGCTCGTCCCAGAGCGTCAGCGAGTAGACGTAGCCGAGGCGGCCGTTGCGCGAATCGTTGTGCAGGCCCTGCTGGCAGCCGGCGACGTAGAGGCTGAGATAGGGCCAGGTGATCTGGCCGAGCCCGTAGCGGAACAGCGCGAGCGCGCGCAGCTTGGAGAGGAACCGCTCGACCAGCGGCCGCGCCAACACCTTCTCGGGCGAGGTGCGGAGGTAGGTGTAGAGGCCCGGCACGTGCCAGTAGTTCCACACCTGGTGCGAATCGGCCCGGTGCTTCTCGGGCGAGGCGAAATGCGCGTCGATCCCGCCGCGCAGGTCGCGCGCCTCCGGGAAGAAATCGTCGATGACGGAGAAGCCCGGAAGCATGCGCTCAGCCCGCGGGCTCGAGACGCGCGGTGGCGCGCAGGCGCGAGCGCGAGAACTGCTGGCCGTCGAGCATGCGCAGATGGGCGTAGGCGCCGGCCGCGACCACGATCGGGAACAGCAGCACCATGCGATGCTGGAAATCCGGCTCGCGCGAGAGGATGCCCATGACCAGAAGATAGCCGGTGTGCATGCCGCCGAACAGGAAGGATCCGATGCCGATCACCCTCAGCACGCTCTGCCGGACCATCGCCGCGATCGAGAACACGATGGCGAGCGCGAGCAGCGCGTAGGCGATGGAGAGCATCGGGTGGACGAGGCGCTTCAGCCCTTCGATCAGCCAGGCGGCGCGCTCGGGCCCGGTGACGCCGGGCGGCGGGAACAGCAGGTGCTGGATGTGGCGCTCGAAAAAGCCCCAGATGCGCTCGCTCACGTCGGCCTGCGTGTAGACCCGCGCGACCTCGTAGGAGTAGCGCCCGAAGCGCGTCGCGCCGACCGACGGCTCGCCGGCGCCCGGCGCGCCGGTGATGTAGCCGTTCTCGAACACGACGTAGACGCGGCCCTCGGCGCGCATGAACGTCGCGGTCTGTGCCGTGACCACGCGCGCGCCGCCGGGACCCTCGAAGCGAACGATCACGTTGCGCACCGCATCGGGCGAAATGCGCGCCTGGAAATAGACCTCGACGCCCGGGCTCAGCTGCGAAAACGCGTTCTCGCGCAGGCTCGCGGGCCGGATGTTCTTTTCGGCGACGTGGATTCGCTCGGCGAAGGCGCGCATGGCCTCGGGCAGCGCGTAGAGCGAGGCCGCCGCGCAGACGAGCGCGGCCAGCACGGCCGCGACCAGGCCGGGCTTCACGAGCTGGGCGACGCTGAGGCGCGAGGCCTGCATCACGATCAGCTCGCGGTCGGTCAGCGCGTTGAAATAGGTGAAGCCGATCGCGATCGCCACGACGCCGGGCATCGACAGGTAGATGATCATCGGCATCCAGAGCAGCATCATGTAGAGCAGCTCGAAGAAGCCGAAGAGTTCGCGGCTGTAGGCGTCGTAGAGCGGGCCGCAATGGGCCAGCAGCATGGGCATGCAGAAGCCGGGCGTGGCCAGAGCCAGCGCCTTCAGACACTTCTTCAGCAGATAGAATTGGGCCAGGACCATGCTGCGGTTCCTGCGCCGCCGACGGCCGCGGCGGCGATGCGCCTTCATCCCACAATTTCCGGGAGCGGACAATCGCCGCGGCGGTGCGCGCATGGATTCCGGCACGGAGCACGGATACGCTGTATCGTTTCCATAGCTTGCCCGAGCATGACCGGCCCCGACGCCTCGACCACGCCGCCTGCGGCCGACCGGCCATGACCGCGCTCGCCGTTGCCGGCTGGATTCTGTTCGCGCTGTGGCTCGCCGCGCTGGCATTTCACGCCGGCAGCGTGGCGGCGGCGCTCGCGCAGGCCGGCTTCCGGCGCCGCCGCGCGACGGCGGTTCGCGCCCGCCCGCCGGTGTCGATCATCGTGCCGACGCGGGAAACCGAGCCCGCGTTCGCCGCGCGGCTGGCGGAGCTGGCCTCGCTCGACTATCCGGACTACGAGATCATCGTCGCCTCGGAGCGCGCCGAGCCCAACGTGGAGCGCGCGCTCGCCGCGCTGCCCCCGGCACGGGCGGCGCGGGTTCGCGTCAGCGTCGACGGCGCGCGCCATACCTTCAATCCCAAGGTCAACGTGCTGGTGGCCGCCTACCGGATGGCGAAATACGATCTCGTGCTGATGACCGACGACAACGTCCACTCGCCGCCCGACCGCATCGATGCGCTGCTCGGCCATCTCGGCGGCGGCGTGGGCCTCGTCTCGGCCGTCGCGGTCGCGGTGAAGCCCGAAGGCATCGTGGCCGAGATCGAAGCCGCGTTTCAGAACGGCTACGGCGCGCGGTTCCTCCTCGCCGGCGACCGCATCGGCCGGTCGGTGGCGATGGGCAAGACGCTGCTCTTCCGGCGGGGCGATCTCGACCGCGCCGGCGGCATTCTGGCGATGGCCGCGGGCATGGCGGAGGATTCGGTGATCCGCGAGCGCCTGGCGGCGATCGGGCTCGCGACGGCGCTCGCGCCGGCGCCGGCGCTGCAACCGCTCGGGCGGCGGCGGTTCGGCGTCATGTTCGCGCGCCAATTGCGCTGGATGGGCGCGCGGCGCTGGCACACGCCGTTCGCCTTCTGGACCGAGCCGCTGCAAGGCGCCCTGTTCAGCGGCATCGCCGCCGGGCTTGCCGCCGAGTGGCTGCTGGGCGGCGGCTTCCTCGCGGGTACGGCCGCCACCTGGTGCGCGTGGCTCGCGCTCGACCTCGCCTGCACCCGCGCGTTGGGCTGGCCGCTGTTCGCGCGCTATCCGCTCGCCTTCGCGCTGCGCGAGCTGCTGCTGCCGGCGCTGTGGGCGGCGACCCTCGCGAAACGCAGCGTCGCCTGGCGCGGCAACGCGGTGCCGCTGCGCCCGCGCATCGCCGCGCGCGGCCGGGACTAGCGCGGTGAGCGGCTTCTTCTTCGGCGCGATGCTGGCGCTGCTCGGCCTGGCGGCGCTCGCCGCCCTGCCCCATTACGCGCTGATCGCGGCGTTTCTCCTGCGCCGGCGGATGGCGCTCGCCGCCGAGCGGGCGCTGCTCGCGGCGCGGACCCCGGACGCCGAGCTGCCGCTCGTGCTGTTGCAGATTCCGACGCACAACGAGCCGCGCGTGATCGCGCGCATCGTCGAGGCGGCGGCGGCGCTCGATTGGCCGCGCGACCGGCTCGCGATCCAGGTGCTCGACGACAGCACCGACGATACCGGCGCGCGGGCCGAGGCGGCGGCGGCCGGGCTGCGCGCGGCCGGCGCCCGCATCGAGGTGCTGCGCCGCGGCAACCGCGAGGGCTTCAAGGCGGGCGCGCTAAAGGCGGGGCTCGCGCGCTCGGACGCGCCCTACGTGGCGATGTTCGACGCCGACTACGTTCCGCCGCCGGACTGGCTGCGCGGCGCCTACGCGCCGATGCGCGCGGACGGCCGCGTCGGCTTCGTGCAGACGCGCATCGCGCACCTCAACCGCGACGCGAACGCGCTGACGCGCGCGCAGGCGCTGGTGCTCGACCTGCACTACGCGTTCGAGCAGCCGGCGCGCGACTGGATCGGCCTGCCGAACCGGTTCAACGGCACCTGCGGCCTGTGGCGGCGGCAGGCGATCGACGACGCCGGCGGATGGAGCGGCGACACCATCGCCGAGGACCTCGACGTCAGCTACCGCGCGCAGGCCTGCGGCTGGCGCGCGGCCTATCTCGTTACGGTGTCGGCGCCGGGCGAATTGCCGGCGGAGTGGCGGGCCTGGAAGGCGCAGCAATACCGCTGGACGAAGGGGACGGCCGAGGCGACGCTCAAGACGCTGCGCCGGCTCCTGCCGCGGCTGGCGCCCCGCCGCCGCGCGCTGCTCGTCGCGCTCGCGCTGGGCGACGCGCTGCTGCCGATCCTGGCCGCGCTGGCCGCGGCCGCGGGCCTCGGCCACCTCGCGGCGAGCGGCCGCCTCTACGACCCGGTGCTGACCGCCGCGATCTGGGCGACGATCGGGCTGCACGCGGCGGCGCGGATCGCGGGCGTATTGCTGAGCCGGAGCCTGCTCGGCGACACGCGCAGAGCGGGGCTGCTCGGCGATCTCGGCGGCGCGCTGGTCTTCGAGGTTTCGCTGGCGGCCGAACGGATCCGCGCGACGGCGAGCGCCGTCGCCGGCCGCCGCAGCGGCTTCGTGCGCACCGAGAAGCGCGGCGGCTGACGGCTCAGCGCGGCCTCGGCCAGCGCCACGGCATTTCGATGCGCGTGCCGCGCCATTCGACCGCGCGCGTGAACGCCGCCGCGACGGTCAGCGCCGGTTGGGCGAGATCGCGCGCCACCCACGCGAGCGGGCTGCGCCAGCCGAGCGGCCAGCCGGAGGCGACGTGCAAGGCGAGCTCGACGCCGTACCAGATCGCGGCGCTGGCGCCGAGCCCGGCCCACCAGCCGATGCCGAGCAGTTCCGCGAGCGCCGCCGCGCCGAGCAGATGGAAGGCCAGGCCGCCGATCGCGATCTCGAGGAAGAACGCGCCCGGATCGTGGCACTTGGTGCAGTTCTTCCAGCGGAGATGGCGCAGCGCCACGTCGCGCCAGCCGCGCGCGCCCACCGGACGGATCGCGTTGCGGCGCGCGAGCGCGATGCGCCCGCCGCGGCCGCGCAGCGCGCGGCTCAGCGCATTGTCTTCGCACGGCCCCTCGGCGAGGCGCGCGAAGCCGCCGGCCGCCTCGAGGTCGGATTTCCGGAACGCGAAAGCGTTGCCGAACCCCGCGGCGAGGCCGGCGAGGTCGAGCAGCGCCTCGATGCGCAGCAGATAGCCGTTGCAGGTCGCGGCCTCGAATTCGGCGGCGAAGGTCCGCGCATCGACGGCGAGCGGCGGCGCGGTCGCCGCGCGCGCCCCCGCGGCGAGGCGCGCGAGCAGTTCCGCCAGCAGCGCCGCCTCGGGCCGGACCGTGTCGTCGAGGAACACGATCGTGTCGTGGCGGGCCGCGCGATAGGCCTTGGCCACGTTGCGCAGCTTGGGGTTGGCGAAGGCCGGATCTTCGCCGACCAGGAGCCGCATGCGGCCGGGATTCGCCGCCGCGATCGGGGCCGCCACCGCGTGCGCGGGATCGCCGGCCTCGGCCACGGCCAGGACGATCTCGCCCGCGAACGGCATGCCCGCCAGCGCCGCGAGGTTCGGCGCGAGCAGCGGCGACGCGCCCTTGATCGGAACGACGATCGAAACCGGAAACGCGGGCAGGTCCGCGCCGCCGCGCGGCCGCCGCAAGAGCGCGGCGGCGCCCGAGGCCAGCAAGAACGCCAGCGCGGCCAGCCAGCCGGCGATCGCGGCGCTCATGCCGGCGGCGCGGCGCGGCGGAGCGGAACGATGGCCGGGCGCGCGATGCGCTAAACCCCGGCGGCGCCGCTTCGCGGCGCGGGCCCGGCCGGGGCGCCGCCCGTCGCCACCACGATGCCCGCCGTCGACACGTACGCGCGCTCGTCGCGTTCCCTTGCGCCGCGGCGCTGCGCGTCCATCACCGCGTCGATCGCGGCGAGCAGCGCGTCGATGTCCTCCGGGCGGTGCTCGGAACAGACGCTGAAGCGGATCACGCATGCGCCGCGCGGCGTGGAGGGCGGCATCAGCAGATTGGCGTAGAAGCCGTTCAGCAGCAGCGACTTCCACAGCGTGTAGCATGCGCCGAGATCGTCGAAGATCATCGGCACCACCGGCGAGCGCGCGTCGAGCGTGTTGTAGCCGCGCGCGCGCAGCCCGCCGCGCAGGTGATCGACGTTGCGCCAGAGCCGCGCCCGCTTCTCGTCGGCGCCGCGGATCTTCGCGAGCGACGCGCGGATCGCGGCGACGACCGGCGGCGGCAGCGCCGCCGTGAACATGAACGCGCGCGCCGAATAGCGCAGGCAGAAGAAATCGGGATGGTCCGAGGCCGCGAAGCCGCCCATCAGGCCGAAGCTCTTGCTGAACGTGCCGGTGATCACGTCCACCTGGTCGGCGATGCCGAGTTCGTGGGCGAGCCCGGCGCCGCCCTGGCCGAACATGCCGATGCTGTGCGCCTCGTCGACCAGCAGGTTGCAGCCGAATTCCGACTTCAGGCGCGCGATCTCGACGAGCGGGGCGACGTCGCCGATCGCGCTGTAGACGCTCTCCACGACGATGAGGACGCGGGACATGTCCTCCTGGATTTCGCCGAGCTGCTTGCGGAGGTGGGCGAGGTCGTTGTGGCGGAACTTCACCTTGCGCGCGGCGCTCGTCGTCACCGCGTCGTAGATGCTGGCGTGCGATTCCTCGTCCAGGACGATCACGTCGCCCGCGCCGCACAGGCCCGCGAGCGTGCCGAGATTGGCCTGGAAACCGGTGGAGAAGACCACCGCGCCGCGCTTGCCGACGAAGGACGCGATCTCGCTCTCGAGCTCGTAATGATCGGGAAGGTTGCCGGAGGCCACTCGCGAAGCGGTTGTGCCAACCCCGCTCGCCGCGATCGCGGCGGCGGCGGCGTGCATGACCTCGGGCTCGAAGGTCATGCCGAGATAGTTGTTGGTGCCGAACAGCCGCGTCGGCCGGCCGCCGATCACGGCTTCGGTCGGGGACACGATGCGCTGAACCTGGACCTCGAGCGGATTCGGCCCGTCGATGATCTGCAGCAGCGCAGACCGCCGACGCGCGAGTGACTCGATCCCCGAGAAAATGGAACGGCGGTCGCCCCTCAACTGCAGCTCCTTTGCCGGCGCGTTTGCCCCGCCTCCCCGACTTTCGAAGTTATGACATTTCGGCCCGAACGTGCAAGCTGCAAGGGTCGTGCCGCGGTCGCGGCAGCATCGTATTGTCTCGGATTATGAGCAACGTCGTCGTCACGGGAGCGAGCAGCGGCATCGGCGCGGCACTGGCGCGCCTGTATGCGCGGCGTCGCGCCCGCCTGCTGCTCATCGGCCGCGACGAAGCCCGCCTCGCGGAGGTCGCCGCGGCCTGCGCCGGCGAGGCGGCGCTCGTGGAGACGGCGCGCGCCGACGTGCGCGAGCGCGCCGCGATGGAGGCCGTGCTGCGCGACTTCGACGACCGGCATCCGCTCGATATCGTCGTCGCCAACGCCGGGGTCACCCACATTCTCGCGCCGGGCATTCCGGTGGAGCCGGCGCTGGACGCGGAACGCGTGCTCGCGACCAACCTCATCGGCGCGTTCAACACGATCGGCCCCGCGGCCGAGCGCATGGCGGCGCGCGGGGCCGGGCGCATCGGGCTCGTCGGCTCGATCGCGGGGCTGCGCGCCCTGCCCTATTCGCCCGCCTACAGCGCTTCCAAGGCGGGCTTGAAGGCGCTCGGCGAGGCGATGCGCGGGAACCTGCGCAGATACGGGGTTTCCGTCACGGTTGCATCGGTGGGCTTCGTCGCCACGCCGCTCGACGACGGCATCGCGAGCCCGAAGCCGTTCCGCCTTTCGGCGGAACGCGCGGCGGAGCGCATCGCCTCGGCCGTGGCTTCCGGACGCGCGCACGTGGCATTCCCGTTGCCGCTCGCCGCCGCGGCGCGGCTGCTCGCGCTGCTGCCGCCGCGGCTCGGCGACGCGCTGCTGCGGCGCATCCCGGTCAGCGCGCGCAAGCGCGATGAGTGACGGCGCGAAGCACGCGGCCGGCGCGCCGCCCGCCGTCGCCGTGCGCCCGGTGCGCACGGCGCGCGAGCGCGAGATGTTTCTCGCTCTGCCTGCGCGCATTTTCGCCGGTGACCCCGCTTGGGTGCCGCCGCTGCTCCACGACGAGCGCTGCAAACTCTCGCCGCGCTGCCACCCGTTCTACGACCATGGCCGCGCCGAGTTCTGGCTCGCCTGGCGCGGCGCGGAGCCGGTCGGTCGCATCAGCGCCCAGGTAAATCTGCTTACGCCACGCGCCGACGCGCCGCCGACGGTCAGTTTCGGCATGCTCGACGCGCCCGACGATGCCGCGGTGTTCGCGGCGCTGGTGGCGGCGGCGCGGGCCTGGGCCAAAGACCAGGGCGGCGCGTTTCTCGAAGGACCGTACAGCCTGACGCTCAACGAGGAGTTCGGCGTCCTCGTCGAGGGCTTCGAGACGCCGCCGGTCGTGATGATGGCGCACACCCGGCCCTACTATCTCGCGCGGCTCGAGCAACTCGGCTTCGCGAAGGCCAAGGACTTCCATCATTGGGTCATCACGCCGGAGCCGGCGACGCTGGCGAAGATGCGCGGGTTCTTCGGCCGGCTGCGCCTGCCCGAGGGCTGCTCCCTGCGCGTGTCCTCGGCGCGCTCGCTGCGGCGCGACTTCCATCTCGGCTTGGGCGTCTACAACGCCGCGTGGCGCGACCAGTGGGGCTTCCTGCCCGTGACGCCGCGCGAGGTGGACACGCTCGCCCGCCGCCTGCGCTTCATCTACGACCCCAAGCTCATGATGCTCGGCGAGCGCGCGGGCGAAGCGATCGCCGTCTGCTGCTGCATTCCCGACTACAACGAGGCGACGCGCGATCTCGGCGGCCGCCTGCTGCCGTTCGGCTGGCTGAAATTCGCCTGGCGCCTGGCCACGCGCCGCATCGAGGGCGCGCGCCTGATCCTGATCGGCGTCGATCCGCGCTTCCAGAAGACGCTGGGCGGCGCGGCGCTGCACATGATCATGGTCTATCGCATGATCGAATACCTGCTGTCGCGCGGCTATCGTGCGCTCGAGCTGGCCTGGATAATCGAAGACAACCGCGACATGCTGAAGCTCGCGCGCAGCTTCGACGCCCGTCCCAGGAAGCTCTATCGCGTGCTGCGGCTGCCGCTCGACTGAGCGCCCGCGATTTCGGCGAAGGTCGCGGTGCGGACGTCGGCGCGTGCGCATGCCTCCGCGAAGCCCGGCCCGGCGAGAAACGCGAATTCGTGCTCGCGGCACGCCATCCACCGGCGGGAGCGTTCGCTTGCGCCGGCGCAATGGCCCGGATGGCACACGACGACGTGGCGCGGCCCCATCGCGCGCAGGAAATCCGGAAAAATACGGGCATAGGACTCAGCCTTCCGCACGTCGTAGAACCCGCTGATCCCGTCGTTGACCGGAATGCCGCGTGCCGCGGCCTGCCGGCGGAGAGAGCGGCCGGCTGCAGCGGCCGACAGCGCGGCTGCGAGGCCCTGCCCGCGCCGGCGAATCGCGCCGAACGAGTCCGCGCAGACGCGCAGCCACGGCCGCCGGCCCGGCGCCAACGCCGCGAGCGCGCCCACGACCGCGCGGGCGATGACGGGAAACTGGTGAACGTGCTGATGGCCGTCGACGAAATCCGGCAGGCAGCCCATCGCCTCGGCAAACGCGGCGATCTGCCGGTCGATCTCGCGCGCGATATCGCCGGGCGCGAGCGTGCGGTTCAGCGCCGCGGCCAACAGGCTCGCCTGGCCGCGCGGCGCTCCCGACGGCGCGAGCGTCGAGGCGCCGGCGAGCGGCGGAAACTCGGTGAACGCGAGATGGAGGCCGATCTCGATTCGCGCGCCGGCCGCGCGCAGCGCCGCCGCGCCCTCGCTCCACGCCGGCGCCGCCACCAGCGCGCTCACAGCCGAGAGGCGGCCGCGCGCGCACAGTTCGAGGATCGCCGCGTTGACGCCGCGCGTCAGGCCGAAATCGTCCGCGCACAGGATGAAAGGGCGGCTCATGCTCGTTTTCGCCGCGATGCGCCGGGCGGCCGCGCTACGCCTCGATCAGGAAGCGCGAGGCGTCGTCGTGCTCCTCGTGCACCGCGCTCTGGTATTTCGGGATGACTTCGGACGGCTTGCCCATCTCGCGGATGCGGCCGCGGTCGATCCAGACCACGCGATCGCAGAGATTGTGCAGTTCGGCGACGCTGTGCGAGACGAGCAGGATCGAGCCGGTCTTGCGGAAGTTGCGGAGGAAGGTCCGGCACTTGTCCTGGAACGCCGTGTCGCCGACCGAGAGCGATTCGTCGATGACCATCAGCTCGGCGTCGACATGCGCGCAGATCGCGAAGGCGAGGCGCATGAACATGCCGGTGGAATAGAGCTTCATCGGCTGGTCGATGAACTGGCCGATCGCCGCGAACTCGGCGATCGAATCGAACCGCTTGATGATGTCGGCGCGCCTGAGGCCGAGCACGACGCCGCCGATGATCGCGTTCTCGCGGCCGGTCAGCTCGGTGTCGAAGCCGGTCCCGAGCGACAGGACCGGCGCCACGCGGCCGTGCACCTCCACCTCGCCGTAGGTGGGCGTCGTGATTCCGCAGATGATCTGCAGCAGCGTGGACTTGCCGGCGCCGTTCCGCCCGATGATGCCGATGCTCTCGCCGCGCCGCGCCTCGAAGCTGATGTCGCGCAGCACCCAGTAGTCCTTGTAGAACTTCCTGAAGCGGCCGAAGACCATCTGTTTGAAGCGGTCGGCATAGTGCGTGTAGAACTGGTAGGACTTGCCGATGCCGGCGGCGCGGATCACCAGGTCAGACGACATCGACCAGGATGCTCCGGTAACGCATGAACACGGCGTGGCCGACCCAGAAGGCGACCAGCGCCACCAGCCACGCCTGCCCGTAGAGCGCGAAATCGGGCACGACGCCGGCCAAGACGAGATTGCGCGTCATTTCGATGTAGATCGCGAGCGGATTGAGATAGGCGAATTCGCGGATCGCCGGGGGCACGTCGGCGACGCTGTAGAAGACCGGGCTGCCGAAGATGATCAGCGGCATGATCGAGGTGACGACGTGCGCCACGTCCTGCGTGAGCGAGCCGAGCGCCGCGAAGAACCAGACGACGCCGAGCAGGAACAGGCAATAGGGCACGATCACGAGGGGCGCGAGCAGCGCCGTGGCCGGGATCTTTCCGGTCAGCGCCAGCTCGAACGCGAGCAGGATCGCGAAGCTGATGCCGGCGTAGATCAGCGCGCGGCAGAGCGCGATCCAGCCCAGCGTGTCGCTCGGGAAGATCGTCTTCTTGAGGAACCACGCGTTCTCGCGCATCAGGTTCGGCGCGCGCGCGAACAGCTCGGTGAACAGGTTGAACGGAATCAGCGCCGCGAAGATGAACAGCGCGTAGTGGCCGACGCCCGCCTCCGCCGCCGCCGAGACCTTGAACGGCCCGGTGAAGACGATCGTGTAGGCGCCGAGCATGACGATCGGGCTGATGATGGCCCAGAACCAGCCGAGCGCCGAGCCGCGGAAGCGCTGCGCGAACTCGCGCTGGACGATCACGCGGATCAGCTCGCGGTGGCGCCAGCCCGTCGTGAAGGGCAAGGCCAGCCAACCGAGTGGCGCGCCGCTTTTCCTGGCAGAGAGCATGATCGCCGTGCTGGTCTTGGCGCGGCTTTGATACGTCACGCGCCGCGGGCGATCAAGGGAGCGGCCGCGCGCCGGCCGCCGCGGCGCAGCTCGCCGTCGAAATAGGCGATCGCGCGCTCGAGGCCCTGGCGCAGCGGCACCGCGGGCGCCCAGCCCAGCGCCTGCCGCGCCCGCGCGATGTCGGGCTGCCGGCGGCTCGGATCGTCGACCGGGCGCTCGCCGAAGGAAAGGCGCGAGCGGCTTCCGGTCATTGCGACGATCGTTTCGGCCAGCGCGCGGATGGAGATTGCCTCGGGATTGCCGAGGTTGAGCGGCCCCGTTCCCGCCGTATCGCTGCCCATGAACCGCAGCGCGCCCTCGACGAGATCGTCGACGTAGCAGAACGAGCGCGTCTGGCTGCCGTCGCCGTGAACCGTGATCGGCTCGCCGAGCAGCGCCTGGACGATGAAGTTCGACACGACCCGCCCGTCGTTGGGCAGCATGCGCGGCCCGTAGGTGTTGAAGATCCGCGCCACGCGGATATCCACCTTGTGCTGGCGGTGATAGTCGAAGAACAGGGTTTCGGCGCAGCGCTTCCCCTCGTCGTAGCAGGCGCGCGGGCCGATCGGGTTGACGCTGCCGCGATAGTCTTCGCGCTGCGGATGCAGCTCGGGATCGCCGTAGACTTCCGAGGTCGAGGCCTGGAAGATGCGCGCCCTTGTGCGCTTGGCGAGGCCGAGCATGTTGATCGCGCCGTGCACCGAGGTTTTCGTCGTCTGCACCGGATCGTGCTGATAGTGGATCGGCGAGGCCGGGCAGGCGAGGTTGAAGATCCAGTCGACCTCGACGTAGAGCGGGAACGTCACGTCGTGGCGCAGCACTTCGAAAAAGGGATTGCCGATGAGATGGGCGACGTTCTCCTTGCGCCCGGTAAAATAGTTGTCGGCCGAAATGACGAGATGGCCCTCCGCGAGCAGGCGTTCGCAGAGATGCGAGCCGATGAAGCCCGCCCCGCCGGTGACGAGGATGCGCCTGCGCGCGGGGGGCAGCTGTTCCGCGAGCGACACGCCGCTCACCAATAGGTCGGTCGGCGGAAGGTGATCCAGCAGAAGTCGCGCCGGTATCCCTGCGCCCACAGCGCCAACCGCATCAGGACGCTCCTCCAGAACTGGCCGAGCACGTAGTCGCGCCGGACCTTGTGGCCGCGCAGGATGCGCATGCCGCGCCACACGCCGCAGAAGCGCATGACGATGACGGCGAAGAGCCGCTCGCCGAGCACCTCGCGGAAGCGGGCCGGCGCGCGCGCCAGGCACTCGCCGATGTACGAGCGCGGCGTGTATTGCTTCGTGCGCCGGTCGCGCATCAGCGGCGCGAAGCCGCCGAGCACCAGATTGTCGGCGAAGTTGTTGGCGCCGTGGCGGCGGTAGGAGCCGAGCACGCGGTCGACGACCGCGGTTCCGCCGATCGCGTGCGCGAAATTGGCGAGGAAATCGTCGGCCGAGATGCGCATCTCGATGTCTTCGGCCATGATCAGCGCGAGCACGTCGCGGCGGAACATCATCGAGCTCGTGGTACCCCAGATCCAGAAACCGCCCCAGTTGGCGTCGGCGGCGATGAGGTCGGCTTCGAAACGCTGGCCGAGCGGCGCGCATTCCACCGCGTGGCGCGCGACGAGGCGCTTCGGCAGCGCCATGAACGGATAGAACTGCCGGCGCGGATTGACGCCGAGCAGGCGGCCCTCGGCATCGACGATCCACTGATCCGAGGTGGACAGCGCCGCATACACCGACGGGCTGAGATGGCAGGCGACGTTCGCGGCGGCGAAATCCTCGGCGAGCAGGTCGTCTGCGTCGAGGAAGACGACGAATTGCCCGCGCGACGCGGCGAAACCCTTGCGCATCGCGCCGTATTGGCCGGCATTCTCGCCGCTGCGCAGCACGATCGTCTCGAAACGCGGCGCCGAGGCCTCGATCGCATCGAGCACCGCGCCGCTGCCGTCGGTGGAATTGTCGTCGACGACGACGCACTCGACGTTCGGATAGGACTGACTCTGCACCGAATCGAAGCATTCGCGCAGGTAGCGCGCGTAATTGTGGTTGGTGATGACGACGCTGACCAGCGGAAGCCGGTCGGCCAGGGCGGTGCTGCTGGCGGTCATGAGAGCGGGGCGGACCCGTTGTCGCTGCGCGCCGGCCGCACGGTGGCCGGTGGCGCCATGTTGCCGTCGGCGCACGGTGCGCGCAAGCGGCCGCCATTGCCGGGCAGCGACGGCCCGCTATGATCCCGCGCCGCCGCCCGGAACTGGAGCGGCCGGGGCGCGCAGCGGGCAATGTCGTTTCCCTATCACGACCGGTTCTGGACCGAGACCGCGGATTTCGTCGCCGAGCGCCTGGCGCCCGGCGAGTCGGTGCTCGCGCCCGATATCTTCTGGTGGCGGTTCGAGCGCATCGCCCGCTATCGCAACACGGAGCTGCGCCCGAACGAGCGATACGACTGGGCGGTACTGCACAAAGGCGAGCTGGGCCAGATCGCGCCGGGCGTCCTTGCCGCGATGCACGCGGACCTGCGGCCGGTGTTCGCCAACGAGGTGTTCGTCGTCTGGACGCGGCAGCCGGCGCCCGCGCGCGTTCCGGCGGCCGACCCGCACCTCGCCGCCTATTTCGCGATGCTGGAACGGCTGCCGGCGGCGCGGCCCGGCGCGGAGCGCGAGCGGCCGGCGTTTTCCGACGTGTTGCCCGATCCGGGCGCGATCGTCCAATTCGGCACGCTGTCGCCGCGCGCGCTGCGCGAAGCGATGGACGCCTTCTTCCGCCACGGCGGCTACCGCTACGTCACGCCGCGCGACAAGGCCTTCTTCGACGAGACCGACCGCTGCGTGCGCGCGCTGATGCCGCTCGGGACGGAGGCGCGGATCCTCGACCTGGCCTGCGGCGGCGGCCGCGTCGGCGCGCTGGTGCCGGAGGGCGGCTGCCGCGCCCTGACCGGCATCGACGTTTCGGCGGACGCGCTCGCGATCGCGCGCGCCCGCTGGGCGGGGCGGCGCGAATTCCGGTTCGCGGCGATGGACGCAAGCCGGCTCGCCTTCGCGGACGGGTCTTTCGACGTCGTGACGCTGGTCGAGGCCAGCGAGCACGTGCACGAGATCGAACGCGTTCTCGACGAGGCCGCGCGCGTGCTGCGCCCCGGCGGCACGTTCATCGCGACCGCGGCCAACCGCGACAGCCTGAACCAGATCGTCGCGCGCAAGCTCGGCTTCCCGCCGTTCAAGACGAGCTATCAGCACGTCCGCGAATTCACGGTGGACGAGTTCGCGACGCTGCTGCGAGA
>JAEULD010000369.1 GCA_016792765.1 Candidatus Odyssella sp. | reverse complement strand
CCGTCGGCACCGGGTCGGGCATGGCGCTGGCCTGCGACCTCGCCATCGCGGCCGAGCATGCGCGCCTCGGCGAGCCCGAGATCCGCCACGGCGCGCTCTCGCCGTTCCTGATGCTGCCGTTCCTCACGCACAGCCGCGCGGCGCACGAGATCTACTACACCGGCGATCTCGTCGGCGCCGACGACCTGCTGCGGCTCGGCGTCGTGAACCGCGTGGTTCCGGCGAAAGACCTCATGGGCGCGGCGCGGGCGCTGGCGGAGCGCCTGGCCAAGGTGCCGCCCTATGCGTTGCAGATGAAGAAGCGCAGTCTGAGGCTCGCCTACGACCTGATGGGCGCCACCTCGGCGATCCGCCAGCACGCGCTGGCCGACACGCTCGTGATCGGCGCCAACACGCCGGACCAGAAGCGGCTGCTCGATATCCTCGCCAAGGAGGGCATGCGGGCGTTCCTGGAGGCGCGCGACGGGCCGTTCAAGCGATAAGGCGCGCGCGGGATGGACATCAATATCGGCCGGCTCCTCGCCCGGCGGGCGCTGCTCGACGGCGATCACCTCGCGCTGGTCGCGGAGGAGCGGCGTTTCTCGTTCCGCGACCTGAACGGCGAAGCCTGCCGCGCCGCCCATGCGCTCGTGGCGAGCGGCGTGCGCGCCGGCGATCGCGTTGCGGCACTGATGCGCAACGGCCCGGATTACGTGGCGCTCTACTACGGCGCGGCGAAGATCGGCGCGATTCTGTGCGCGATCAACTGGCGCCTCGCCGCGCAAGAGATCGACTACATCCTCGGCGACAGCGAGCCGAAGCTGCTCGTCCACGGAATCGAGTTCGCGCCGGCGGTTTCCGCAGGCGGCCGGCGCGGGCTAACGGTGTCCGCGGCAGAGACCGGTTGGCGCGCGCAGGTCGCCGCCGCGCCGGCGCAAGAGCCCCAGCCCGCGGCCGGCGGCGGCGAACCGCTGGTGCTGGTCTATACCTCCGGCACCACCGGGCGCCCGAAAGGCGCGGTGCTGACGCACAATCAGATGTATTGGGCCTCGGCGACGATGGCCGCGTCGCACGACTACCGGCCGGGCGACGTGAACCTCGTCCCGACGCCGCTGTTCCATGTCGGCGGGCTCTCGTTCGCGACACTGTTCGTTCACATGGGCGCGACGCTCGTCCTGCCGCGCGCCTGGGAGCCCGGCGCCGTCCTGGCGCTGATCGCCAAGGAGCGGATCAATCATTTCTTCGCCGTGCCGGCGATGGTGCGCTCGCTGCTCGAGCATCCGGACTTCGCGACGGCCGATCTTTCGAGCCTGCGCTGGATCCTCTGCGGCGGCGCGCCGGTGCCGCCCGAGCTGATCGCGGCTGCCGGCCAGCGCGGCATCCCCGTCCAGCAGACCTATGGCGCCACCGAAACGGCGGGGCCGGCGACGCTGGTCGATCTCGCGCACGCGTCGGCGAAGGCGGGCTCGGCCGGGCTGCCCTACTTCCACACCGAGCTGCGCATCGTCGACGCGGCCGGCGCCGAGCTGGCCGCCGGCGAGATCGGCGAGGTGCAGGTGAAGGCGCCGCATGTCTTCTCCGGCTACTGGCGCAATCCCGAGGCGAGCCGCGCCGCGTTCGCCGGAGCATGGCTCAAGACCGGCGATCTCGGCCGGCGCGACGCGGACGGCTACCTCTATCTCGTCGACCGCGCGAAGGACGTGATCATCACCGGCGGCGAAAACGTCTATCCCGCCGAGCTCGAGGCCGTGCTGCGCGAGCATCCCGGCATCGTGGAGATCGCCGTCGTCGGCGTGCCCGACCGCGAATGGGGCGAGGTGCCGTGCGCCGTCGTCGTCCCGGAGCCGGGCCGGACGGTCACGCTCGATTCGCTGCGCGCCTTCTGCGAGGGCCGCGTCGCCCGCTACAAGCAGCCGCGCCGGCTCGCTCTGCGCACGGCGCCGCTGCCGCGCAACGCCAGCGGCAAGGTGCTGAAACACGAATTGCGCGGGGCGCTTGGCCCGCCCGCCTAGCTTCGCCGCAGCAGCGTCTGCGCCAGCAAGTATCCCGAGCCGCCGTGCACACCCCCGCCGGGCCAGGTGGCCGCGCCGGTCATGTAGAGCCCGCGTATCGGCGTGGCGTAGCGCGACCAGCCGCGGAGCGGGCGCCGCGCGAAGTTTTGGTCGAGGTGGTGGCTGCCGGAGACGCAATCGCCGCCGACGAGGTTGGGATTGTCGAGCTCGATCTCCGGCGGCGCGACGATGCGGCGCGCCAGGATCGCAGAGCGCAGGTTGGGCGCTTGTGCGGCGACGAGATCGAGCAGGCGTTCGGCATAGGGCTCGGCGGCGTCTTTCCAGCTGCGCGCGTCGATCGCGCCCGCCGCGTCGCCGGCGATGACCGAGGGGACAGTGCGGACATGGATGCGCGCGACGTGCTTGCCCGGCGGCGCGCGCGACGGATCGACCGGCGTCGTCTGGCTCACCACCAGGACGGGACGCTCCGGCAGCCGGCCCGCCAGGCTGTCGGCGTAGGTCCGCGCGATGTCGTCCGTTCCGCCGCAGAGATGGACGTAGTTGAACTGCGCGAGATCCGCGGCCGCGCGCCATTCGAGCGGGCGATCGAGCGCCAGATGGACGACGAAGGTCGCCGGCCCGTAGCGATAGGCGCCGATGCGCCGGCGGAAGGCCGGCGGAAGGTGTTCGTCGGCAACCAGTCCGCCGAACAGCAGCTTCGGCGTGACGCTGGCGACGATGCAATCGGCGTCGATCGTTTCGCCGCCGGCCAGCGTCACGCCCGCGGCGCGTCCGCGCTCGATGCGGATCGATTTCACTTCCGACGACGTGCGAATCTGCGCGCCCAGCGAGAGCGCGATCCGCCGCAAGGCGGACGTGATCGCCCCAGCGCCCCCCTTGGCGACGCTGAGGCCGCGCAAGTGCCCCGAAAGGCCGGCCACGAAAGCGAAGGTCGCGCCTCCCGGAACGTCGGGGCCGAAATCCATGTGATAGGCCCAGGGCATCAACAGCGCTTTCGTTTCGTCGGCGGCGAAGCGGCGATCGACGAAAGCGCGCGGCGTGTCCTTCACGATACGGCGGAGTGCCCACGCGCTTCGCGGCGAAGCGCCGAGCAGCCCCGCCGCGCGCAGCAGGGCCGCCGCGGACGGCATCGGCGTGAAGAACAGCGGCAGGAACTGCGGCGCCGTTCGCTTGAACAGGCCGACCAGTTCGCGCCAGGCGGCTGCGTCGTCGGCCGACACGGCGGCAATCTCGCGTTCGGTGAGCGCCTGATCCTTGTAGACCCGAATCGCCCTGCCGCCGTCGAGCGCGGTCGCGTAGGGATAGGGATTGGAGAGGAACTCGAGCCCGGCCGCCGCGAACTCGGGCGCGAAGTCCCGATAGGCGGGCGATACCGCGAACTGCCCGACATTCGTCGCATAGAGATCGTGGACGAAGCCGGGAAGCGTGAGTTCGGCCGACCGCAGCGCGCCGCCGATCTCCGCCGAGCGCTCCAGGACGAGGATGCGCCGCCCCGCCTTGGCGAGATAGAGCGCGCAGACCAGCGCGTTGTGGCCCGCGCCGACGATGACGGCGTCGAACGCGGCCATGCGGCGCCCGATCAGCGCAGCGAGGTCTTCACGTCGATGGCGTCCTCGCGCAGCTTGCGCCCCTCGACCTTCTCGAGGAAGCGCATGAAGCGGTGCTTGTTGTCGGTTTCCTCGAGCCGCGCGTAGGCGAAGGTCGAATCGCCCTCGCTGAGCTTGGTCTCGGCGACGATGAAATGCGGGCCGTCCGAGGCGAAGGCCGCGCGCACCTGGCTCTCGAATGCCTCGGGCGTCGCCACGCGGTGGGCGCTCTTGATGCCCAGGCCCTTGGCGACGGCGACGAGATCGGCGTTGAACGACGTTGCCGTCCGGATGCAGCCCGACGCCTCGTAGACCTTGTTGTCGAAGACGATGTGGATCAGGTTCTTGGGCTGCATTTGCCCGACGGTGGCGACGCCGTTCATGTTCATGAGAACCGCGCCGTCGCCGTCGAGGATCACGACCTTCCGCTTCGGCAGCGCGAGCGCCACGCCCAGCCCCACGGAGGAGCCGCTGCCGAGCGTCTTGAGCGCGAAATTGCCGTCGCTGGGGCGCAGCGCATCCCACTCGACCCAACAGGCGCCCACCGTCACCATGACCGGAACGCCGTCGAAGAGATCGAGGACGCGTTTCAGGCCTTCCACCCGCGTGAACATGGCTACAGCACCGACTTGTGGATGAGAACGGCCACCGGCTTCTTGAAATTGTAGGCCTGGACGAGCGCGCCGCTGATGATCTTCTTCGCCTGCGCGAGATCGTCGAGCAGATAGTGGCGTATGCCGAGCGCGTCGAGGACGGGCTCGGTGACCTGCCCGAGCTTCGGAAAGGCCATGTCGTTGTAGGCGCCCGCATACAGCACGAGCAGCAGCATCGGAATCTCGAACTGGAGGGCCGTCGTGGTGAGGCCGTTGACCGAATTGAGCAGCCCCGCGTTTTGAATCAGAAGCGCGCAGCGCTTGCCGGCGAGGTATCCGCCGGCGCAAACGCCGGTGCCTTCCTCCTCGCGCGTGAGCGGCACGTGAAGGATGTCATTGCTCTTTTCGAGGGCATTGACGACCGCGACCATCGCGCCGTCCGGCAACGAGGCCACCATGTTGATCCCGGCATATCGCAAGGCGTTCAGAAGCGCGTTTGCGCTTTCGGCCGACGGCATTGTGTCACCCGCTTCGAATTCCCATCGTATACGTAACAGGGAAGCCAATTGCACGACAAGCAATAAAATCGACAGTTTCGACCCCGAATGAATAGTTTCATTTCATCTCGGTATACTGATAAAGTGTCGTGCATGCACGAAGCGCAGCCATCGCAAACGCTGAAGGCCACGTTCGGTCTGCGGGGCCTGATCACGAGCGGCCAGCTTCAGCCGGGCGAACGGATCTCGGAACAGTCGATCGCCGATCGCCTCGGCGTTTCGCGCACGCCCGCGCGCTCGGCCCTGATCCAGCTGAAGCAGGAAGGCTTGCTCGAGGAGCTGCCCTCGGGCGGCTTCGTCGTCAGCGAGTTCACCGAGGCCGACGTCTTCGACGCGATCGAGGTGCGCGGAACGCTGGAGGGCCTGTCGGCGCGCTTCGCGGCCGAGCGCGGCGTCTCGCCCGCGACGCTGATGGAGATGGAGGTGTGCCTGCGCGATCTCGACAAGGTCATGCCGGCACTCGCCGCCTCGGCCGCCTCGATCGGCGACTTCATCCGCCTCAACGACCGGTTCCACGAGCTCCTGCTCGGCTGCGCCAAGAGCGCGATGGTCAACCGCGCGCTGCGCAACGTGCTGAACCTGCCGTTCGCCGGCCTGCAGACCTTCGTCGAGGCCCCCGTCGATCAAGTGCCCGAGCTGCACAAGTTCCTCGTCGCCGGCCATGCCCAGCACCACGACATCCTCGACGCGATCCGCAACCGCGAGGGGACGCGCGCTCAGGCGCTGACCCTCGAGCATGCGCGATCGTCGTGGAAGTATCTGCGGCTCGTATTGCGCAACCGCGATTCGAGCCGCGATCTGCCGGCCTTGCGGCTGATCCGGTTGCACGCATGACACGCCGGCTGGCGGCGGGACGGAGACGGGCGCGATGCCGAAGGCAACGGTGAACAACTGCGACATACACTACGAGACGCAGGGCGAAGGTCCGTGCGTCCTGTTCATTCCCGGCGAGACGCACGGCATCGAGATGTTCGAGCACCAGCTGCCATACTTCGCGCGGCGGTTCCGGTGCGTCTCCTATTATCGGCGCGGGCACGGCAAGAGCGGCTGCCCGCCCTACGGCTATTCGCTCTGGAATCAGACGCAGGACCTCGTCGCGCTGCTCGACCATCTCGGCATTCAGCGCGTCGCCATCGTCGCCGTCGCCATGAGCACGACCGTCGCGGCGACCTACGCGCTGCTGCACCCCGAGCGCGTGCGCGCGCTCGTGCTTTCTTCGTGGTACGAACTCGACGGCTATCCGCTGCTCGAAGAGCGGCGCAAGAAGCACCGGCTCTCGTTCGCGGACCTGCATCTCCTGATGGGCAGGAAGATGGAGGCCGAAGGCGTCGACGGGCTCGCGCGCTACCTCGACGAAAACTACGAGCAACTGATGCCCATCTTCCCGACCGATCCCGCGGTCCGCGCCAAGGTGGCGCGCATGTTCGCCAGCCATCCGCGCCAGCACTACGTTCAGAGCGCGGAGTTCTATACGTCCATTCCCAATCTGGTGCGGGAGATGGATCGGGTCCGGTGTCCGATCCTCGGCATTTGCGGCACCGACGATCCGTCCCCCGACAAGCCCGAGCGGCTTGCGCATCTGCCGAACTTCCGTCAGGCCTGGATTGCGGGAGCGCGCCGCTTCGCGTTGCTGGAGCAGCCGGAGGCCTTCAATCGCGAGATCGAGGCCTTCCTCGACGGATTGCCGAGCTAGGCTGGTAGGGACGGCTGGCGGGCGAAATGATGCGGGTGCGATCGAAATGCCACGAGACGTCCGACCGGCAACACGCGAGGCGCCGATGGGGCCCGGCGACACATTCGTGATATCGAGGGAGGTGAAGTGATGGCCAGAGCGAGCAGGAATCTCAAGCGCTTGATCGAGGCGCTGGCGCCCTTCTGGGCGGCCGAAGCCAGGGTCGTGCGCGCCTATTTCAAGTCTCCGAAGCGGTCGCGCCAAAGCGACCTGCTCTGGCTGTCGCGGCAGTGCCGGAAGGAGTTCTGGGACGGTTTCGACGTGGCCAATCCCGGCCTGTTCATCGGGCCGCTTCGCAAGATGCTGAACCTCGCCGAGAAGATCGACCAGGGCGTCGATCGCCACGAGATCCTCGACATGACCGAAGGCTTGCATGCCGAATTCGCGCATTATTGCGCCTTCGCCGACGCCTACGACGCCATTCGCGGCAAGGGCGACCCGCCCATCAATCCGATGATGCTGCGCGACGTGAAAAGCTGGCCCGAGAACGAGGCGCTGGGCGAGCTGCGCGCGGGCCACATGCGGGCGCACGGCGACATCGGTATACGCGCCAGCCGGCTGACCGAGGGCGGCTATTGCGCCCTCTTCTCGGAAGGCGCCAAGCTCAAGGGCGCGTCGGTTGCCGACCGGGTCGTCGCGCGCGCCTGCCGGTCCGTCTACGATGACGAGTTCAGCCACATGTTGAAAGGCATCGCCGGTCTCGACCGCGAAGACCTCTCGCAAGCCGACTGGACCCTGCTGAAGGATCTCGCCGTCGAGCAGATGCGCGCCAGACTGCACATGCGCAACGCGCAGTTCGGGAATCCGCTGCCGGACGCCGAGATCGAGCTGCTCAAGCAGGGCAAGTCGAAACCGATCGCCTTCAACTACGCCAAGGCCGGGTTCGCGGCGTGATCGGCGCGCCGGCCATTCGCAAGACATCCGGCCTGCAATCGAGGGAGGACATGATGACGGGCACGTTCAAGACTATCGCCGCCGTCGCGGCGACGACGCTCGCGGCATCCGTGGCGGCCGCGCAGGGGAAGATCGAACTCAAGGCAAGCACGTTCGTTCCGCCGACCCACTGGTTCCTGACCGACGGCTACGGCCCGTGGGCGAAGGAGCTCAGCGAGCGGACGAAAGGCGCGGTCGAGGTTCGTGCGTTCGCCGGCAATTCGCCGTTCGGCAACGTCGCGAACCAGGCCGATCAGGTTTCGGCCGGCGTCATGGATATCGGCTGGGGCCTGAACGGGGTGCCGGCCGGCCGCTACCCGCGCACGAGCATCATGGAGCTGCCGCTGGTGGCGACGACGGCCAAGGGCGCGGCGAGAACCTTCGCCTCGATGCTCGGCAGCCACCTCGCCGCGGACTTCAAGGGGTACAAGCTGCTCAATCTCAACTGCACGAATGCCCAGGGATTCGCGTTGCGCGAGAAGACGGCGCAGAAGCTCGACGACCTCAAGGGCCTCCGCATCCGCAGCCCCAACAACAACGTCCAGGCCGTCCTCCAGCATGTCGGCGCGGTGCCGGTCACGATGGGCCCGGGCCAGATCTACGAGAGCCTCGAGAAAGGGACGCTCGACGGAGCCACGACCGGCTGGGACGGCGTGCGCGGCTTCCGGCTCGAGAACATCATCAAGAGCTACTTCGCGGCCAGGCTGACCCTCACCTGCTTCCACATCGTGATGAACGAGAAGAAGTTCGAGAGCCTTCCCGCCGACGTGCGGAAAGCGATCGACGAGACGACGGCCAAGTGGGTCGAGAGCTTTCCGGTCGCCTGGGACAAGGCCGATGCCCTGGCGCGGACCTCGGCCAAGGAAAAGGGCGTCGGCGAGACCGTGGCGTCGGATGCGGACCTGGCGGAGCTGCGGACGCGGCTCAAGCCGGTGATCGAAGCGCAGCTTGCCGCGATCGAGAAGCAGGGCGTGCCGAACGCGCGGGCGATCTACGACGAAATGACGAAGCGCGCGGCGCAATACGACAAGTAGAGCGCGGCGATGGCGGGCGGCGACGGAAGCGGCCTGGGCGAGGCGGGGCGGCACGGCCGCGCGCGGCGCGTCGCCGACGCCATTTGCGAGGGGCTGGCCCATGTCGGGATGGTGCTGATCTCGCTCTTCATGGTCTTGCAGATCGTCGAGATCGTCGGCCGGAAGGCCGTCGGCTCCTCGATCCTGGGCCTGAGCGAGATCGGCCAGCTCTTCGTGATGAGTTGCATCTGCCTGACGTGGCCTCTGGTGTTCCGGCGCGACGGCCACATCGCGGTGGAGTTTCTCACCGATCCGCTTCGGCCCAGGCCGCTCGCCCTCCTGAAAGCCGTCGTGGCCTTGATGAGCGCCGCCTTCGTGTGCGCGCTGACCTACTACGCTTTCGGTCAGGCGCGCGCCCAGATCGCGAAAGGCGACATCTCCCCGACGCTGCACATTCCGATACTCTGGTATTGGGTTCCGTTGCTGCTGGCGATGGCGGCGTCGGCCATTGCGTGCCTGGCGCAGGCGGCCCGGCACGCCGTCGCGGCGGTCCTCGGCGGTTCCTCGACGCGGGCCGCGGACCGCCCATGAGCGATCCCGTCATCGGAGCGATCGGTTTCGCGTTCGTCGTCGCGCTCCTCGCGTTCCGGGTTCCGGTCGCGATCGCCATGGGCATCGTCGGCGCGCTCGGCTACGGCATCATCTACGGCTTCTCCACGCTCGGCTTCGTGCTCGGTCGGTCGGTGTTCGAGGCGATCTCGCCGGTCGGTCTTTCGGTGGTGCCGCTGTTCGTGATGATGGGCGTATTCGCGGCCCAGGGCGGGCTGTCGCGCAGCCTCTACAACACGGTCGCCTCGTTCGTCGGCCATTGGCGCGGCGGCCTCGCCGTGTCGACGATCGGAGCCTCGGCGGTCTTCGGCGCGGTGTGCGGCTCCAGCATCGCGACCACCGCCACGATCGGCCGCATCGCGATGCCCGAAATGCGCCGCCTGGGATACGACGACCGCCTCGCCGCCGCCTCGGTCGCCGCCGGCGGCACGCTCGGGATCATGATCCCGCCGAGCATCTTGTTCGTCGTCTACGGGCTGATGACCGAAACTTCGATCGGCGCGCTGTTCATCGCCGGCATCCTGCCGGGAATCGTCGGCACGCTGCTCTACATGAGCGCCGTGGGCTGGGTGACGTGGCGGCGCCCCGCCTATGGCCCCAAAGGGCCGCGCCAGAACTGGGGCGAGCGGTGGCGCAGCGTCCGCGAAGTCTGGGGCGTCGTCGTGCTGTTCGGAATCGTGCTCGGCGGGCTCTATGTCGGCCTGTTCACGCCGACCGAGGCGGCCAGCGTCGGCGCATTCGGCGCCCTCGCGCTCGCAGTCGTCACGCGCCGCTTCAATCTGCGCGTGCTGCGCACGTCGTTCGTCGAAACGGCCCTCACCACGGGCATGATCTTCTTCATCCTCGTGGGCGCGGGCATCTTCAACTACTTCATCGACGCCACGGGCCTCACCCAGGCGCTGATCCGGTGGATCGACGCGCTCGGATGGAACCGATACTGGGTCATGGTCCTGCTGTGCGTGTTCTACGTCATCCTCGGCTGTCTCATGGACAGCCTGTCGATGATCCTGCTGACGTTGGGATCCGTCTTCCCGCTGGTCAAGGCGCTCGGCTTCGATCCGATCTGGTTCGGCGTCGTACTCGTGACTCTGGCGGAGATCGGGACGATCACGCCGCCCGTCGGCATGAACCTGTTCGTGCTCAGCGCGACGGTGCCGAACCTGCCGCTGCAGACGGTGGCGCGCGGTATCCTGCCTTTCGTCTCGGCCGACGCCGTGCGCATCGCGATCCTGCTGGCGGTTCCCGCGCTTGCCACCTGGCTGCCGAGCACGATGTCGAAATGACGCGTGAGGGCCGCGGCCCGCACGGCCGCGCAGGGATCGCCGCAACAGCGTCTCGTCATCGCCCTCGCCGACGGCTTCCATCGAGTCTATTCTCGGGCTCGATGCCCAGATCGCACGGGAACGGGGCCGGCCATGTCGCAGCGGGACGACCATGGATGACAGCTTGGCGCGCAACTACAGCGGCGTCTTCGACGGGAAACTGGGGTTCGGCAAGCGCCCGGCCCTGCTGATCGTCGATTTCATCGAAGCCTACCTCTCGCCCTCGTCGCCGCTCCACGCACCGGACTGTGCCGAGGCCGTGCGGCAGACGGCGCGGCTCTATCGCGCGGCCAAGAGTGCCGCCGTGCCCGTCCTTTTCACGCGCGTGCTCTATTCGCGCGATGGCAGCGACGGCGGCATTTTCGTGCAGAAGGTGCCGGCGCTCCGGCGCATGGTGCCGGGCGAGCCGCTGGCCGAGTTCGCGAAGGATCTGCGGCCCGGCCCGGACGACGTGGTCGTGACCAAGAACTATGCCAGCGCGTTTTTCGGCACGTCGCTGGCCAGCACGCTGACCGCGCGCGGGATCGACAGCGTGCTTCTCGCGGGCGTGTCGACCAGCGGGTGCGTGCGCGCCAGCGCCGTCGACGCGATGCAGCACGGCTTTCGCGTGATCGTGCCGCGGGAATGCGTGGCGGACCGGCATTCGGGCCCGCACGAGGCCAATCTGTTCGACATCAACGCCAAGTATGGCGACGTCGTCCGCATTGACGAAGCGCTCGCGTACTTGCAGGAATTGGAACGCAAGCGCGGCGGAGCCTAGCGCGGGCGGCGATCCTGCCGGCCGGCGGCGCACCGGGCAGAACAGCGAAGCGTAGGATTGGACATGGTCGACTCCCTCGGCTTTCGGATGAAGTTCGGCGTCATCGCGCCGTCCACGAACACCTCGGTGCAACCCGAGTTCGACGCGATGCGCCCCTACGGGGTGACGAACCATTTTTCGCGCATCCACATCCCGGACGATCCGATCAAGGACAATGCCGATTTCGACCTGCTGATGCACAACATCCGCAAGGAGCTGATGTTCGCCATCGATCGCGTCATGACCTGCCGGCCGCAGAAGGTCATCATGGGCATGTCGGCCGAGACGTTCTGGGACGGCCTCGCGGGGTCGAAGGTGTTCCAGCAGCGCTGCGAGGAGCGCGCCGGCGTCTCGGTCGCGATGGGCTCGGATGCATGCCAGGCCGCGCTCCGCCGCTATGGCGACGTCAAGCGTATCAGCGTGATCACGCCCTACATGCCGATCGGCGACGAGAACGTGCGCAAGTTCTTCACCGACTGCGGGTTCGAGGTCGTCCAGGTCAAAGGCCTGAAGTGCAAGAGCCCGATGCTGATCGCGCACGTCTCGGAGAAAGAGTTGCGCGACGCCATCAACGAGGTGAACGACGGCTCGGTCGAAGCCATCGTCCAGGTCGGCACCAATCTCGCGATGGCGCGCCTCGCCGGCGTCGCGGAGTTCTGGCTCGACAAGCCGGTGATCGCCATCAACACGGCCACCTACTGGTGGGCGTTGCGCCAGAACGGCATCAACGACCGTATCCAGGGTTTCGGCTCGCTGCTGCTGGAACATTGAGCGGTCTTGCGCGCGCTGCATCGCGCGGCGGGCGGCGAGGGGGGAGAAGGCGCATGGCTGGGATGATCGTTCGCGGCGCCGGGCCGGGCGCCGCCGATTCGCGTGCAGGCACCGGTCTGCGCCCGGGCGCAGGATCGCGGCGATGACGGCGCAGATCCTGAACGGCCTGATCGTCGGCAGCATGTATGCGCTGGTGGCGATCGGTTTCACGCTGGTCCTCGGCGTGCTCGATCGCCTCAATTTCGCGCACACCGAAGTCTTCATGTTCGGCGCCTTCGCCGGCCTCGTCGCGATCGACGCGGGCGGCATCTGGTGGCTCGCGCTGCCGTTCGTTTTCGTGGTCGGCGGCCTGTTCGGCATGGCCGTCGAGTTCATCAGCTTCAGGCGCTTCGAGGGCGATGCGCGCATCACGGCGGCACTGAGCTCGCTTGCCGTGGGCCTCGTGCTGATCGATCTCACGCAGAAGGTCTGGGGAACGGAGCCGGTCGGAATGACGATCCCGGGCTACGTGACGACGGCCGGCTTCGAGCTGTTCGGCATGCGGGTCGTCTACGTGCAGCTCCTGATCCTCGGCGTGACGCTGGCGCTGATGGCGTCGCTCCACCTGCTCGTGTCGCGCACGCGGATGGGGCGCAACATCCGCGCGGTCGCCGATTCGCCGGCCGCGGCGTCGCTGCTCGGCATCGACGTCCGGCGCGTCACGCAAGACGTGTTCTTCGTGTCGTCGGCGCTGGCCGGCGTGGCGGGGCTGCTGCTCGCGTTCCGCACCGGCTTCGCGAACACCGACGTGGGCCTCACCTTCGGGCTCAAGGCGATCGCGATCATGGCGATCGGCGGGATGGGCGACCTGCGCGGCGCGGTCGTCGGCGGGCTGCTGATCGGCGTGCTCGAAGCGCTCACGTTCCAGTTCGGGGTCGGCAAGCTCGGCGAACTCGTCGTCTGGGTGACGATGATACTCGTCCTCTTCGTCCGGCCGGAGGGTCTGTTCGGCGGCGGCGTGCACGTCAAGGACGTGCGCGCATGATCCAGGACTATCTCTTCTTCACCGGCATCAACATCCTGCTGGCGTGGAGCGTCTACGTCGTCCTGCTCACCGGCAATCTCTCCTTTGCGCAGGGCGCGTTCATGGCGATCGGTTGCTACGCGGCCGGCATCATGACGACGCGCTACGGAGTGCCGCTGGCGGTCGCGGTTCCGGCCGCGATGCTGCTCTCCTCGGCCGCCGCCGTCCTGGTCGGTTTCCCGGCGCTGCGCGTGCGCGGCATTTACCTCATTCTCGTCACGGTCGGGGTGACGTTCTGCGTGCGCATCGCGCTCGAGAACGTCGCCTACACCGGCGGCGTCGAGGGCCTAAAAGGCATGTCGGGTACGCGCCTCTGGCACCTCGGCGCGGCCATTGCGGCGGTCGGCCTGCTGCTGTTCCTGCTGTCGCGGTCGCCGCTGCAGCGGATCCTCGACGCGGTGCGCGAAGACGACCGCGTGGCCGCATCGCTCGGCGTCAACCTCACCTACGTCAAGCTGCTGGCTTTCGGCGCCGGCGCCGCGATCGCGGGCCTGGCCGGCGCGCTCTATGGCCACTACCTGATCTTCGTCCGGCCCGACAATTTCGACATTCTCGTCTCGATCTTCGTCGTGCTCTACGTGATCCTCGGCGGCGTCAACAACATGTGGGGCCCGCTGCTCGGCGCAACGGTGATGACGCTGCTGCCCGAATTCATCCGCGCGCTGCAGGATTGGCGGCCGACGATGTTCGGCGTCGCGATCGTCGTCATGCTGCTGCTCAGGCCCGAGGGGCTGCTCAAGTTTCGTCAGCCGAGCGCGCGCTGGAGCGGCCATGCCGGTCGCTGACCGCGAAGAGCCGCCGGTCCTCCGGGTCGAGGCGCTCGCGAAGCAGTTCGACGGGCTGCGCGCGGTCGACGGGGTTTCGTTCGACGTCGCCAGAGGCGAGATCGTCGGCATCATCGGGCCCAACGGCGCCGGCAAGACGGTCCTCATCAACCTGATCTCCGGCTTCTATCCGGCCACGAGCGGCAGCGTGCATCTCGCCGGCGAGGACGTAACCTCGCTGCCGCTGCACGAGATCGGCCGCCGCGGCATCGCCCGCACGTTCCAGAACATCCGGCTGTTCCGCCGCATGACGGTGCTCGAGAACGTCCTGATCGCCGACCAGCGCCATGCGCGGCGCCCGGCGCGGGCGTTTTTCGCGTTCGGCCGGCAGCGCACCGAGATCGCGCGCGCCGCCCGTTACCTCGAGCTCATGGGGCTTGCGGCGCGCGCCGATCGCCTCGCCGGCACGCTGCCCTACGGCGAGGCGCGCCGGCTCGAGATCGCACGCGCGCTCGCCACGGAACCGAAGCTGCTGATGCTCGACGAGCCCGCGGCCGGCATGAACGAGGAAGAGACGGCAGAACTCGTGCAGGACGTGCGCCGCGCGCGCGCCGCCGTCGACGCGATCGTTCTCATCGAGCACGACATGTCGCTGATCCAGGCTCTGTCCGACAGGGTCGTCGCGATGGATTACGGGCGCGTGATGGCCGCGGGAACGCCGGCCGAAGTGCTGGCCGATCCCAACGTGCAGCGCGCCTATCTCGGCGAGGAGGGCGGACCGTGACTGCGCCCGTGCTCGAAACGCGCTCGCTGTCGGTCGCCTACGGTCCGATCCGCGCGCTGTCCGGCGTCTCGATCCGCATCGCCGAGGGCGAAACCGTCGCCGTCGTCGGCGCCAACGGCGCCGGCAAGACCACGCTGATGAAGGCGCTCAGCGGCCTGCTGCCCGCGCAGAGCGGCGAAATCGCGTTCCAGGGCCGGTCGATCAAGGGCCGGGGCCCGCACGATCTCGCGCGGGCCGGCATGCTGCACGTGCCCGAGGGCCGCGGGACGCTGGGTACGCTGACCGTCGAGGAGAATCTCCGGATCGCCTACGACGTGCGGCCGGCCCGCCTCGGATACGACGAGGCCACCGCCGCGGTGTTCGCGCGCTTCCCGCGCCTCGCCGATCGCCGCCGGCAGCGCGCCAGCTCCATGTCCGGCGGCGAGCAGCAGATGCTCGCGCTCGCCCGCGCCATCGTCAATCCGCCCGCCATGCTGCTCGTCGACGAGCCCTCGCTCGGCCTCTCGCCGCTGATGGTCAAGGAGGCCTTCAACGTCCTCCACGAATTCCGGGATCGTGGTACAACGATGCTCGTGGTCGAGCAGAACGTGCGCAGCGCGCTACGGCTCGCCGACCGGGGATACGTTCTGCGGCAGGGCGAAGTCATCGCGAGCGGCCCGGCCGCGGAATTGCTCGCCGACGATCAACTGCTCAATCGCTATCTGGGAACGCGCACGAAAGAGGGAGCATGACATGACGAAGTTGAACCGCCGGTCGGCGATCGCCGGCCTTGCCGCCACGGCCGTGGCGGCGACCCTGGGCGCCGCGCCGGCCGCAGCGCAGCAGAAGCCGCCGATCAAATTCGGCCATATCGCGATCATGACCGGCCCCGCCGGCGCCTATGGCCAGCTCCAGAAGATCATCGTCGATATCGCGGCCGAAGACATCAACGCATCCGGCGGCATCAACGGCAGCAAGGTCGAGGTGCAGACCGAGGACAGCCAGCTCGATCCGGCCCAGGCCGTGCTGCTGTTCCGCAAACTGCACGGCGCCGGTGCCGTCGCGGTGCTCGGCCCGATGTCGGGCACGCAGTGGGAGACGGTGAGTCCGCTCGCCAACCAGATGAAGCTACCGGCCATCACGGCCAACGCGAGCAAGCCCGGCATCACGGTCAAGCCGTGGACGATCCGCCTCGGCCCGGCCGACGACACCGCCGTGCCGCAGGGCATTGCCGCCTTCCTCAAGAAATATCCGAACGTCAAGAACATCGTGATCACCGCCGACGTGCGCGAGGCCTCGGGCAAGGCGGCGGCCGATCTCTATCAGCAGGCGGCGAAGGCGCACGATCTCAAGGTGCTCGACGTCGTGGAGTTCTCGACGCGCACCACCGACGTCTCGCCGATCGCGCTCAAGATCAAGTCGCTGAACCCGGATGCGGTGTTCGTCGTGGCGCTGATTCCGCAGGGCCTGCTGCTCGCCAAGGAGTTCGCGATCCAGGGCTTCGCGAAGCCGGTGCTGGCGAACTCCATCATCTGGCCGGGCAACTTCGTCACGGCCGCCGGCGAGGCGGGCAAGAACTGGCACACGATCGGCTATTCGACCAATGCGAAGGTGCCGGGCGACAACGAGCGCTACAAATCCGTGGCGGCGCGCTTCGTCGAGCGGGCCGGCAAGACTCCGGCGCTCGGCACGAACATCTCGAACAACACGGTCGCCTACGACATCATGATGCTCTATGCCGACATCCTGCGCCGGCGCGGCGTGGACGGGTCGACCGAGATCGCCAAGGCGCGCGACATCATCCGCGAGGAATTCGAGAAGCTGAAGGAGTTCCGCGGCCTCAACGTCTACAAGATGCGGGACACCGGCGACGGCGACGTGGCGCACGGCATTCTCGTGCCCGACGTCGCGAAGAAAGAGTGGAAGTTCGCCGACTGAGCGGCGGCGGGCGCGTCCGCTCCGCGCGGGCGCGCTCCGTCACGCGACGCTTTCCGCCTCGCGCAGCGCGGCGATCATCGACGAGCGCAACAGGAACTGGCGCGCCTGGACCGGGTCGCCGGCCATGCGGCGCATGTCGTCCTGCCTTTGCTTGCGCAGCGCGGGGTCGGTTTCGCGCAGGGCCTCGCGGTTCCGAAGCGCGTTGGCCTGGACGAAATCGATCGCGACCTTCCGGCGCTGGCGCGTATAGCGGTCGAGCAGCGCCGGGCCGGCCTCGCCGCGCCAGACCTGGCCGAGCTTCTCGGCGAGATTGAACGCGTCGTGGATGCCGCCGTTCATGCCCATGCCGCCGAGCGGATTGTTGATGTGCGCGGCGTCGCCGGCGAGCAGGACGCGGCCGCGCCGATAGTCCGGCGCGACCCGCTCGTGCACGTGATAGAGCGTCTTGTGCACGACATCGTAGGGCGTGTCGCTCGCCGCCACGGCGCGCAGCCGGCGCTGGACGTTCGCATCCGCCAGCACCTCGTCGCGGCTTTCGCCGGGCCGGGTCGGGAACAGCACGCGCCACGCGGCCGAGACGCGCAGCAGCACGAGCCATTCCTCGGGATCGGCGACGTAGTTCACGTAGGTGAGTTCAGGCAAGTGGCGCGCGAAATCGAACGTCGTGGATAAGGTGAGGTAGAGCTCCGGCAGCGTGATGCCGTCGAACGGGATCCCGAGGCTGCGCCGGACCGCGCTGTTCGCCCCATCGGCGCCGATGGCCCACGCTCCGGAAAACACGCGCTCGCCCTCGGGCGTGCGCACGTTCAGCCGCGCCTCGTCGGCGCTCTGGCTCGCGCCGGTGACTTCGTGGCCGAACAGCACCCGCGCCTGCGGCCAGGTGCGAAGCCGCTCCGCGAAGATGCGCGTGAGCCGCCACTGCTCCGCCTGCAGGCGGTAGGGGTGATTGGTGTCCGCGGACAGCAGGCCGAGATCCCAGGTGGCGACCGGGCCGGCGATCCGGTCGCGGTATTGCCAGGTGCGCGCGATCAAGCCCTGCCGGATCAGGTCCGCGGTCACGCCGGGGAACCGGTCGAGCAGGTCGAGCGTCGGCGGATGGAAGGTCGAGGCGCGCAGGTCGATCGGAAGCTCGCTCTGCGCCTCGAACACGGTGACAGGAATGCCCTGGCTCGCCAGCGCGGCCGCCGCAACCATGCCGCACGGGCCGGCGCCGGCGATCAAGACCCCTTGTGCGTCTTTCGCCTGCATGTAGCTTTCGCGTTTCGCTGACGGGAAGCAGCCGGGCGTCGGGCGCCGGCGGGTGGAACAGCATGATCGTCGATCGGATGAGCCATCCTACCGTATATGGCGCGCGCGCCAAGCTCGGCGTCATCGTTCCGCCGACGAACACCGCGAACGAGGCGGAGTGGAACCGGCTGGCGCCGGCCGGGGTCACGATCCACGCGACGCGGATGAAACTGCACACCGACATCCGGAGCGCCGCGGGAAAGCGCGCGCTGCTCGAAGACGTCAAGCGCCACGCGCTGGATCTCGCCCAGGCCGGCGTGAGCGTGATCGCCTATGGCTGCACGGCCGGCTCGCTCACGGTTCCCGCGGCCGAGCTTCCGGATTACATGGAGCGCGAAACGGGATCTCCCTGCGTGACCACCGCGCAGGCGCTGGTGGAAGCGCTGCGCGCGCTCGGGGCGAAGCGCGTCGCGGTCGCGACGCCGTACCACGACGCGCTCAACCGCCACGAAGCCGAGTTCCTGCACGCGCACGGCTTCGAGGTGGTGTCCCTGCGCGGCATGGGTTACGGCGCCGGCGGCGTCGCCGAATACCGCAACATCGCGCGCGTTCCGGCGAGCGAGGTGCACGCATTCGCCGCCGGCGTGATGACGCCGGCGGCCGAAGCGCTGCTCATCAGCTGCACCGATTTCGCGACGCTCGACGTCATCGGGCGCCTCGAAGCCGAGACGGGCAGGCCCGTCGTCAGCAGCAATCAGGCGACGTTCTGGCTGGCGCTCCGCAAGGCGGGGATCGTCGACCGGCTCGCGGGCGCGGGGCGGTTGCTGGCGCAGGCCTAGCCGCCGCGCCCGCGCGCCAACGCCACGACGGGGGCGGCCCTCAATCCGCCGGTTCCAGGTCGTGCGCGATCGCGCAGCGCCGCAGCGTACGGCGCTGGCTGTTCGCGAAATCCGTGCGCGCATGCTGGAGCGAGAGGTTGTCCCAAACGACCAGGTCGTTCGGCCGCCAGGTGTGTCGATAGACGTTGTCGGGCGCCGCGATGTGGGCGTTGATCTCGCCGACCAGCGCGGCGGATTCCGCCGGCGCGAGGTCGAGAATCCGGTCCACGGTTTGCGCGTTGACCATGAGGATGGGCGCGCCGGTCTCCGGATGGCGGCCGACGACGCGGTGGATGGCCGAGATTTTCAGGGCCTCGACTTCGGCGCGCTTCGTTTCGCCATAGTGCAGCGCGCCGTAATCGAAATGATGCCGGACCGAGGCCCGGTCGATCCTGCGCTTCAGCCCCTCGGGCATTCGCGCATAGGCGCGCGTCGTATTCGCAAAAAGGGTTTCGCCGCCATCCTGCGCCACCTCGATGCCATAGAGCATGATGGCCTTCATCGGGTGGTCGTAATAGCACTGGTCGGAGTGGAACAGCAGTTCGCCCTCGCCGAACGTGCCGTCGCCGCGCATGTTCGAGACATAGGTGGCGCCGCCTCCGGATGCTTTCTGGATCGCACCCTGCCGGGAGATCCGCCCGAACAGGCGCGCGAAGCGGACCTGGCCGGCCTCGTCGAGGGTCTGATCGCGGAACAGCAGAAGGTGGAAGGCGCGGAAGGCACGGAGGACGATCTCCGTCTCTCCCTCCGACAGACGCCGCAAATCGACGCCGCGCACTTCGACGCCGAGCGCCGGCGAGAGCGGCACGAGGGTCATCATGCCGGAGCCTTTGCCCAAGGTCGCGATTCGCGAATTTTCCTCAGCCGCGCGGCCACGGCGGCGGCGCGATCCGCCGGATCGAGGGCATTCGCCGCCACGATTGTCTCCGCCACGGCGCGCCCGACCGCCTTCAGCGTTGCGTGGTCGTCGGCGCCGCCTCGCGGCGGCACGCGCATCACCGTGTTGCTGGTGTAGGTCGGCACGATGCCGCTCACGGCCGGCACCGGCGCGGGCGGCGCCGCCAAGGCGCGCAGCAGATGGTTGCGCAGCAGCACGACTCCGCGGTCGGTCGTTCCGCGATGCTCGAGCGCGTGAATGGCGATCGGCCGCTGGGAGACTTCCGCTTCCCAATCGCCGGTGTTGCGCTGCATTTCGTCATAGGGGCGGTGGCCGGTTTGGCCGTAAATGTCCAGGCTTTCCACGCCGACGAGTGCCTTGTTGCCGATGCCCTTGGCCTCGAGCTCGTCGCTGAAATGGCGCAGGCCGAAAATCGTCGAATGCCGGTCGTCGCTGGGAACCGTCCAGCGCGTGGCGCCGACGCGCTGGAAGAACGTCTCGGCGAGGCCGTCCTCCCAGAAGCCGCCCACCTGCCCGAAGTTCGGCGTGCCCACTTCGTTGAACCGCACCCACACATTGTCGCCGATTCGCCGCGACGCGACGTAGCAGACGCGATCGCCCAGCTCCAGGAACTCGAGCGCCGGCATCTCGCCCCAGGCCGCGGTGAGCTGAACGGCGCCCATGCGGCTGTGCAGGAACACCGCGTGCAGCGGATCCATCAGATTCTCGTGCACCTGAAGCCAGTTGCAGTCGTGCTTGATGGAGTAGGGGACGAGTTCCACGCCGGGAAGGTGAAAGGTGTCGTAGTCCGGAAAGTCCGGCACCGCGTCGGGCGGGCCGAGATAGGCGAAGACGAGGCCGTGCGCTTCGCGCGCCGGATAGGCGCCCTGGCAGGCATTGTGCTTGATCGAGCTGCCGGGCGGCTCTCCGGGCGTGTCGATGACCGTCCCGTCCACGTCGAAATGCCAGCCATGATAGCAGCAGCGGATGCCGCGCTCGGCGATGCGGCCGAATTCGAGCGAAGCGCCGCGGTGCGTGCAATGGCGGTGGAGAACGCCGACGCGCCCGCCGCCGTCGCGGAACGCGACGAGGTCTTCGCCCATGATCCGGATCGCGAGCGGAACTTCGGCCAGCTGCGCGGAGAGGCAGACGGGCTGCCAGTAGCGTCGCATCAGTTCGCCCATCGGCGTGCCGGGGTCGGTGTGCGTGAGCCGGCCGTCTTCGCGCGGAATCTCGCGCCGGTGATAGCCCTGGTAGGCCCGGTCCTTCGGCCGCACTTCGTTCATCGCCCGCTCCGGTCTCTCGCCCGCTCACACACCGAGATACGCTTCCTTGACGCGCGGATTCTCGAGCAGTGCCTCGGCCCGGTCGTCGAGAACGATGCGGCCGGTCTCGACGACGTATCCGCGGTCGGCCAATCGCAGAGCCATGTCGACGCGCTGCTCGACGAGGAGGATCACGATTCCGGCCGCGTGCAGGTTGCGGATCGCGTCGGCCAGCGTATCGACGACGATCGGCGCCAGGCCGAGCGAGGGTTCGTCGAGCATCAAGAGCTTCGGCGCCGACATGAGTCCGCGCGCGATCGCGAGCATCTGCTGTTCGCCGCCCGACATCGTGCCCGCGCGCTGGTCTTTCCGCTCCTCGAGCTTCGGGAACAGCTCGAACGCGCGCTGCACGCGGTCGCGATAGGCCGGCGCGCTGCGCGGCGCGCGGATGGCGCCGAGCTCGAGGTGCTCGAGAACGGTCATGTCCTTGAACAGCAGCCGGCCCTCGGGCACGTGGGCGATCCCGCGCTCGATGATGGCGTGCGGGGGCAGGCCGTCGATGCGCCGGCCTTCGAACTCGACCGTGCCGGCGGACGCGCGGAGAACGCCCGAGATTGCCTTCAGCGTCGTGGTTTTCCCCGCGCCGTTGGAGCCGACGAGGGTCACGATCTCCCCGGCGCGCACCTCGAGATCGAGGCCGTGCACGGCCTCGCGCTGTCCGTAGCGCACGCGCAGGCCGCGCACCTTAAGCATGGATTTTCTCGCGCCCGAGATAGATGCGGATCACCTCGGGATCGTTGGCGACCTCCGCGGGCACGCCCTCGGCCACCTTGAGGCCGCTGCCGATCACCACCACGCGGTCGCAGACGCCCATGACGACGCGCATGTGATGCTCGACGAGCAGCACGGTGATGCCGCGGTCGCGGATCGACCGTATCATCTGGACGAGCTTGGCACCCTCGTCGGGGTTCATGCCGGCCGCCGGCTCGTCGAGCAGCAGCAGGCGCGGTTCGGCGGCCAGCGCGATCGCGATCTCGAGCTTGCGCTGCTCGCCGTAGGGCAGCGCCTTGGCCGGCATGGCGCGCCGGGCGCTCATCCCGACGAAGGCGAGAATCTCGTCGACCCGCGCGCTCACGGCGCGCTCGTCTTCGGCGTGCGCGCGCGTGCGGAACAGCGCGCCCGCCCAGCCGCCGGTCTTCGTGCGGTAAGTGCCCGCGCGAACATTGTCGGCGACGGTCAGTTCCGGAAACAGGCTGGTGATCTGAAACGTGCGCGCGACGCCGAGGCGCGCCATGCGATGCGCGGGAAAACCGGTGCAATCGGCGCCCGCGAAACGAACGATGCCCGAGCTCGGCTCCAGGCTGCCGGCGAGCAGATTGAACAGCGTGGTCTTGCCGGCGCCGTTGGGGCCGATGAGCCCGACGATCTCGCCTTCGGCCACGTGCATGTCGATGTTGTTGACGGCGACGAGGCCGCCGAACGCGCGGGTGAGGCGCCGCGTCTCGAGCAGCGCGGTCATGCGCTCGCTCCGGCCGGCTCCGGCGCGAGGCGGCGCTCGCGCAGCCGGCGCCACAGGCTCACGAGGCCGCCGGGAAGGAAGATCACGCAGGCCGTCAGCAGCGCCGCGAACACGACGAGGCGCAGCGGGCCCGCCGCACGCAGCATCTCGAGCAGGCTCACATAGACGAGCGCGCCGATCAGCGGGCCCACGATCGTGCCCTTGCCGCCGACGATGACCATGATGATGAGCGCCGCCACGTATTGCAGGCTCATCAGCTCGGGCGTAATCACGCGCAAATAGTGGCCGTAGAGCGCGCCGCCGGCGCCGGCGATGGCCGTGGCGACGACGAAGCCGTGCAGTTTCGTGGCGAACACGTCGATGCCGATCGAGGCGGCGAGCGCGGGATTCTCGCGCACGGCGATGAACGCGCGGCCGCGGCGGCTCGTCATCAGGGCGTGGCAGACGTAGGCGACGCCGAGCAGGAACACGAGCGCGACGTAATACATGTTGCGCGCTTGCGCGAAGTCGAGGGCAATGGGGCCGAGCGAGAACGGCGGGATGTTGGAGATGCCCATCGGCCCGCGCGTCAGATCGACCCAGTAGTTCGTGATCGTGTGGAGAATGGCGCCGAAGCCGAGCGTCAGGATCGCGAATTGCGGGCCGACGATGCGCAGCGCCACGAAGCCGATGACGAGCCCGAATGCGCCGGCGACGATCGCGCCCAGAAACGGCCCGAGCCATACCGGAACGCCCCATTGCATCGAGAGCAGCGCCGAGGTGTAGGCGCCGATGCCGAAGAACGCCGCATGGCCGAAGCTCAGCTCTCCGAGATAGCCGACGATGATGTTGAGGCTCAACGCCAGCAGCGCGTAGATCGCCCACAGCACCATCATGTGCTGGAGAAACGCGTTGCCGGTGAGCCAGGGCAACACGGCCAGAGCCGCCACGGCGCCGAGCGCCCGCATCCGCGGCGCGGCGGTCATCGGCGGCCCGATCCGGCGCTGAACAGGCCTTGCGGGCGCCACAGCAGCACGAGGATGATGATCGCGTAGCCGATCGCGTCCTTGAAGCCGAGCGACACGTAGCCGCCGCCGAGCGATTCGGCGACGCCGAGCAGGATTCCTCCGAACAGCGCGCCGGTGACGCTGCCGAGCCCGCCCATCACGACGACGATGAAGCCCTTCAGCACGGCCCAGTCGCCGACCGTGTGGGTCAACATCGCGGTGGGGCCGACCAGCGCGCCCGAAAGCGCGGCGAGGCCGCAGGCAAACGCGAAGGTGTAGGCGTGGACGAAGCCGGTGTTGATGCCGGTGAGCTGCGCGCCCTCCGGGTTCTGCGCCGTCGCCTGCATCATCTTGCCCATGCGGGTGTGGCGGATGAACCAGTAGGTGGCGGCGATCATCGCGAACGCAACCGCGATGACGAGAACCCGCTGCTGCGTCACGACGACGGGGCCGATCTCGAGCGTTTCGTCGGCGTATCGCGTCGGAACGTATTTCGGGTCCGCGCCGAACACGTATTCGGCCCCGTTGGCCATGAGCAGCGCGAGGCCGAGGCTCGAGAGCAGAATGGTGAACTCGTGCTCTTTGCGCAGCGGCCGGAAGAAAAACTGGTTCGCGACGATGCCGATCGCCGCGACGGCGAGCGTCGCCAGCACGAGCGCGCCGAGATAGTCGATGCCGGCGAGCGCCGTCACGTAATAGGTGAAGTAGGCGCCGAGCATGTAGAACTCGCCGTGGGCGAAGTTCACGATGCGGAGCACGCCGAAGACGAGCGTGAGCCCGACCGCGATGAGCACGTAGCCCATGCCGTTGGCGAGGCCGTTCGCGACCTGCTGCGTGAAGACGACCAACTGTGCGAAGACGTCGCTGTCCATCGCCCCGAATCCGAGAGAGGCGGCGGGGGCCGCCCGGCCCCCGCCCGTCCGGACAAGCGCTAGCTGGCGCTGACGATCTTCTTGTTCTTCACCTGGATGAGATAGATGTTCTGGAGCGCCTGGCCCTTGCCGTCGAACGTGATCTCGCCGAGCAGCGTCTTCCAGGGCTGGCCCTTCATGGCGGCCGCGATCTTGTCGTATTCGCGCGCGCCGCCGGCCTTGTCCATCGCGCCGGCCAGTACCTCGACCGCCTGCGCGCCGAGCGAGCCGATGAACGACGGCTCGTTCTTGAACATCTTGCCGTACTGCGCCATCCAAGCCTTGGCCGACGCATTGTCGGTGTCGGGCGCGAACAGCGAGACGCAGTAGACGCCTTCGAGCGCCGGGCCCGAAAGCTCGACGAGCTTCGGATTCATGTTGCCGGCCGAGGCGATGATCGTGCCCTTGTAGCCGCTCTGCCGGATCTGCCGGTAGATCGTGGCGCCCTGCGAGGTGTTGATCGCCGAGACGTAGATCGCGTCGGAGTTCAGGCTGCGCAGCTTGGTGAGCGCGGTCGTGAAATCCGTGTCGTTGCGATTGTAGAACTCGTTGCCCTTCACCTCGATGTTGCAGGCGCCGAGCAGCTTCCGGTAGTTCTCGACCTCGAGGCGGCCGTAGTCGTCGTTGATCGTGATGAACGCCACGGATTTCAGCTTCATCTTCTCGCAGATGAACTTCGCGTAGCGGTCCGACATCATCGTCGAGGTGGCGTTGAGGCGGAACAGATATTTGTGCCCCTCCTCGGTCACCTTCGGGTGCTGCGACGAGGTCATCACGTTGATGATCTTGTCGCGCGTCACCTCCTTCTGCGCGAGCGCCACGGCGCTGAACCAGCCGCCCACGATGAGATCCACCTTGTCCTGCTCGAGCGCGCGCTTGGCCGCGGAAACGCCTTCCTCCGGCACGCCCTTGTCGTCGTAGGTGACGAGCTCGATCTTGCGTCCGCCGAGCACGCCGCCCTTGCCGTTGATGACGGCGGCCATGGCCTGCATGCCTTCCACGGCGAGCTGGCCGTCGAACGCGCCCGCGCCCGACAGCGGCGCGATGGCGGCGATGCGCACCGCCGATTTGTCCTGGGCCAGCGCCTTGCCCGCCGTTGCGCCGAGCGCCAGCGCGCCGGCGCTCAGTCCGAATGTGCGTCGCGTGATCATCGTCGTTCTCCTCCCGGTGTTTGTGTCCTGCGTTCGACTATTCCGCCGCTCTCGACGGCAGGAATCTGAGATATCTGTTCTGCAGTTCCTCGATCTTCGGGAAACCGATGAAGACCGAAAACGCGTTGTGATCCATGACCGCGAGCGGCAGCGCCTTCGACGACTTGTCGCGCGCCAGCACCTTCAAATTCTCGCGCATCGCGTGGGCGGCGCTCATCAGCGGCACGAGCGGGAAGGTGGCGATGCCGGCCACCTCCTCGATCTCGGCGCGGCTCAAATCGCGCTCGAGCCAGCCGAGCAATTGCAGCGACAGCGGCACGCCGCAGGCCGCGCGCAGCTTCCGGAGGCCGGCGATGGATTTGAAGCATTTCGAGATCGGCTGGATGATGTCGGCGCCGGCCTTCACGTAGGCCACGGCGCGGCGGATCGCCTCGTCTTCGCTCACGGCGTCGGTGCGCGCGATGACGAGCATCTCGGGATTGCTGCGGGCGCCCACCGCGGCCTCCACCTTCGCCACCGCCTCCTCGATCGAGATGATGTCGATCATGTTCGACGAGGCCGGGCAGCGCTTCGGCGCCACCTGATCCTCCATGATGACGGCCGCGGCGCCGGCATTCTCGAACTCGCGCACGGTGCGCATCACGTTGATCGCGTTGCCGTAGGCCGTGTCGATGTCGGCGATCACGGGAACATCGACCGCGTTGACGACGTTGCGGACGACGGTGAGGTTCTCCGTCATCGTGTAGAGCTCGGCGTCGGGCTGGCCGAGGAACGACGACGAGATACCGAAGCCCGAGGTCAGCAGGGCGTCGAAGCCCGCGTCGTTGATCATGCGCGCGCTGAGCGCGTCGAACGCGCCGGCGGCCCACACGGTGCCTTTCTCCTTGATGAGGCGGCGAAGGATCGGTTTTCCGGCGGCCATGGCCGTGCTCCTTGCGGCGCTCAAGCCGCGGGTTGACTCTTGAGATAGGGAACGAGCCCGCCGGCCGCGATCATGTCGCGGTCGGCCTGCGCGATCGGCTCGAAGGGCAGGGACGTGCCTTTGGCGAGGTTGCGGACGGTTTCCGACGCCCAATCGACCTCGACCTCGTCCCAGCGCTCGACGAGCTTCAGGATGCCCGGACACGGCACCTGCGGAAAGCCCATGCTCACCTCGCCGCGCCAGTATCCGGGAGAGAACGATTCGGCGATCAGCCCGGCAATGCCGAGGTGCCGCATCGCGCGCATCGGCGGATAGTGCGGATGCCCGTAGCCGAAATTCACGTTGCCGACGAGGATGTCGCCGGGCTTCACCTTCTTCGCGAAGTCGGGGTCGTAGGCCTGCATCGCCACCTTCGCGAGCTCGGCCACGTCCTGGATCTTGATGTTCTTGACGCCGATGATCTGATCGACGTCGAAATCGACTTCCTCGAAGATGAAGGCCACGCGGCCGCGAAGATTTTTCGGAAGCATCGGCCTGCGCCTCAGAGGTAGCGGCGCGGGTCGGCGATCCGGCCCTCGATGGCCGAAGCGGCGACGGTCGCGGCGTTGCACAGGTAGATTTCGGAATCCGGGCTGCCCATGCGGCCCTTCACGTTGAGCGTGCCGGTGGAGACCGCGCGCTGCTTCGCCGTCATCGTCGCGATGCGCCCGAAGCAGTAGTCGCAGGACGGCGAGGAGACGAACGCGCCCGCCGCGACCAGCGTCTCGATCAGGCCCTCGCGCGCCGCGTCGGCCATGATCTGCTGGCTGGTCGGCACGATGTGGAGCGCGAAGCCGGGCTTCACCTGGCGGCCGGCCAGCACCTTGGCGGCGGCGCGCAGATCCTCGAGGCGCCCCGAGGCGCAGGAGCCGAGATAGCCGGCCTGCACTTCGAGGCCCTCGAACTCCCCGAGATCGCGCGTGTTCGCCGGGCTCGGCGGTACGACGACGACGGGCGTCAGCGCCGAAAGATCGATCGTATGCCGCGCCGCGAACACGGCGTCGGGGTCGCTCGAAACCGGCTCGAGCTTCTTGCGCGCGCGCGGCAGCGCATAGGCAAGCCGCTCCGGATCCGGATTGACGATCGCGGTCACAGCGCCGGTGAACATCGCGAGGCCGGTCACGGTCTGGAGGCCTTCGGTCGAGAGCGACGCGAGGCCGGGGCCGCCCAGCTCCAGCACCTGGAAGCGGCACGAGGCGGGGCCGAGGATGCGCACGATGTGGTGGAACACGTCGCGCGCCATCACGCCGCGCCCGAGCGCGCCGGTGAAATCGACGCGCGTCGTCTGCGGCACGCGCAGCGAGACGCGCTCGCGCACGAACGCCTCGAGGATGTTGCGCCGGATGCCGATCGCCAGCGTGCCGAACGTGCCGAGCTGGCTCACATGGCCGTCGAAATGCACGACGAACGCGCCGGGCGTGGCGAAGCCCACCTCGGCGGAAACCTGGTGGCCGATGCCCTTGCGCTCGAACAGCGCCACGTCGTTCTCCGCGCACCATTTCCGCGTTCCGATATGCAGCTCTTCTTCCTGGGGCGTGGCGGCCGGCACCATGTGATCGATGAAAATGCCGAAGCGCTCCGGCTCGGGCACTTTCTCGATGCCGAAATCCTCCTTCATCTGCTTGAAGACGACGTCGGTGTAGCCCGGGAAGTCGTACGACAGCACGAAATCCGGCTTCGCCTTGACGTCGTCGCCGGCGCGGACCGACGGCAGGCCCGCCGCGCGTGCGAGGATCTTCTCTGTGATCGTGAAGCCCATCGGCGGTCCCGGTCTCAGTGCGGCAGTTCGTCGGCGGGTGCGAAGTCGTAGCCCGCCGAAGAGCGGCGGATGCGCCCGCAATGCGGCGCGCCGAAATGCGCCGGCATCAGCAGCGCGCCGCGGTCGGCGCAGTAGTCGAGCACGCGCCGGCGCGTCGCGCGCGCGGTTTCGGCCTGCTCGCAGAAACGGCTGTTCCATTCGGGGCGATAGACCTGCATCGGCTGGTGCAGCGTGTCGCCCGGGAACACCGCCGTGTCGCGTCCCGAGGTGAGCTTCACCATCAGCTGGCCCGCGGTATGGCCGGGCGCGGGCTCCAGCTCCAACCCGTCGAGGATGCGCGCCGTGTCGCCGACGAACTCGGCCTGGCCCGCCTCGACCACGGGCATCACGCTGTCTTCGATCACCGGTCCGTTCTCCGGGAAGCCGGCAAGACCGGCGGGAGAGCGCCAATGGTCGAACTCGCGCTTGCCGAAAACGTAGCGCGCGTTCGGGAAGGTCGGCCGCCACGCGCCCGCCTCCAGCACCGTGTTCCAGCCGACGTGATCGATGTGGAGATGGGTGCAGATGACCAGCGTCACGTCGTCGGGCTTCACGCCCGCCGCCGCGAGGCGGTCGAGATAGGGGAGGTCGAGCCGGTGGAAGCGCTGGAAGACGGGCAGCGCCCGCGTCTTGGCGTTGCCGCAGCCGGTGTCGATCAGAATCGTGTGGCGCCCGTCGCGGATCAGCCACGAATGCATGCTCGACATCACCTTCCCGCTCTCGGCATGCCAGAAGCGCGCGGAGCGGAGCTGCGCCTGCTCGTCGAGCACCGACGGGTCGAACTGCGGAAACAGGAATGCCGGCAGGAAGCCGGGGGTCAGCATCTCTTCGATGCGCGTCACCGAGTACGTGCCGACCCTGAAGGTCACCGACGCTCCTCCGCTGTCTCGGCGGCCGCGCGCCGCCGCCGCCGTGCGATTTTCCGTGACTCATAGCGTTTGCCTTTTGCGTGTCAACGTGCAAAATCCATTTCACGGTATGAAATGGCGGTTCCGGCGACTGCTGAGGCGAGAATGAGTGTCGGAAGTTTCGGGTCCCGGGCGCGCCCCTCGCCGGTTCGCGCCGTCGCGCGCGCGCTCGCGATCCTCAAATCGTTCGAGGCCAAGCCGCTGCAGGAGTTGAAGGACGTCGCCGAACAGGCCCGGCTCGACAAGGCGACCGCGCGGCGCCTCCTGCTCGCGCTGATGGCCGAAGGTTTCGTCGCGCAGGATTCGGAGACGCAGGCCTACAGCCTCGGGCAGGCGGTGCGGCGCCTCGCCGGCAGCGTGCCGGATCAGCCCGATTTGCGCCGGTGCGCGGCCCCCGTGCTCGACCAGCTCGCCTCGGAACTGCGGATGACGGCGTTCCTCTCGATTTTCCGCGATGGCGCCGCGATCTGTCTCGATCGCTATCACGACATGCGCGGGCTCGAAGTGCGCTGGTGGAGCGTCGGCGGAACCCTGCCGCTCAATTGCGGCGGCGCGCCCAAGCTGCTGCTGGCGCTGCAGCCCGAGGCGGAGGTCGAGCGCGGCCTCGCGCAGCCCTTCGTCGCGCTCACGCCGAAAAGCATCATGGACAAGGCGGCGCTGCGGCGGCGCCTCGCCCTCATTCGCAAGCGCAAGTGGGAGTTCGCGATCGACGATGTCGCGGTCGGCGTTTCCGCGCTCGCCGTGCCGCTGTTCGATCCGGCGGGCGGCCTGGCGGGCGCGATCAGCATCGCCGGATTGACGCCGCAGATGATCCGGCGCGGCCGGCCGCTGCAGCTCGATCGCCTGCGCGCGGCGGCGCGCGCCATCGAAAGCAAGCTCGACTGACGCCGCCGATCGAGGCGCGCGGCCCCGGCCCGAACGCGTTTCGATGGAGACGATCGCGCCGGTCTTTTGATCCAGGTCAAAGATAGTCCTTCGATTGCCGCGCTATGAGGTTCCACTGGGAGAGAAACGCCCGCCGCGCAAGTCGATACGCAGTCTCCCGGGCCGCGGGCAGGGAAGGGTCGATGGGTCTGAAGATCGGCATCGACGTCGGCGGCACGTTCACGGATTTCCTCATGGTCCGCGACGGCTGCGAGCCCGCCGTGTTCAAGACGCTGTCCACGCCCGAGGATCCGTCCATCGGCGTCGTCAACGGATTGCGCGATATCGCCGCCAGCCTGGGCACGACGCTCGATGCGCTGGGGCCGATGATCGACGTCATCGTGCACGGCACGACCGTCACGACCAACGCGGCGCTGACGCTGACCGGCGCCAAGACCGGCCTCATCACGACCGAAGGGCTGCGCGACGCGCTCGAGATGCGCCGCGGCGTCCGCGAGGAGCGCTACAACAACCGCTACGCCAACGTGCCGCCGCTGGTGCCGCGCTATCGGCGGCGCACCGTTCGCGGCCGGCTCGACCGCCGGGGCCGCGAGATCGCGGCGCTCGCGCTCGACGACGTCCGCGCGGCCATCGATGCGTTCAAGGCCGATGGCGTCGAGGCCGTCGCGATCTGCTTCATGAACTCGTTCGCCAATCCCGCCCACGAGCAGGCGGCGGCCGCGCTCGTGCGCGCGGCGATGCCGGGCGCCTATCTCACCGTGTCGGGCGAGCTGCTGCCGTCGGTCCGGTTCTACAACCGCCTCAGCACCACGGTCCTCAATTCCTACACGGGCCCGAAACTCAGCCGCTATCTCGACAGCCTCACCGCCCGTCTCGCGGCGCTTCGCTTCGGCGGCGTGCTGCTGATCATGCAGTCGAACGGCGGCGTCGTGCTTCCCGACGTGGCGCAGCGGACGGCCGTGATGACCCTGCTTTCGGGTCCGGCGGCGGGCCCGGTCGCCGGCGTCCGCTACGCCGAGGCGCACGGGCACAAGAGCTGCGTGACGGTCGACATGGGCGGCACGAGCTTCGATGCCGCGCTCGTGCGCAACGGCGTGCCGGTCACCTCCCATGAAAGCGAGATCAATCGCTATCGCGTGGCCATGCCCTCGCTCGACATCGTCACGATCGGCGCCGGCGGCGGCTCGATCGGGTGGATCGACGAAGGCGGGCTGCTGCGCATGGGGCCGCAGAGCGCCGGCGCCGCGCCGGGTCCGGTGTGCTACGGGCGCGGCGGCGAGCTGCCGGCCTGCACGGACGCCGATCTCGTGCTCGGCTATCTCGATCCGGATTTCTTCGCCGGCGGGCGCATCAAGCTCGATCTCGACGGCGCGCGCCGCGCCATCGAGCGCCATATCGCGAAGCCGCTCGGCCTCTCGCTCGAAGAGGCGGCGCTCGGCATGTATCGCGTGATCAACACGAACATGGCGCAGGGCGTGCGCGAGGTGACGATCAAGCGCGGTTTCGATCCGCGCGAATTCCCGATGATCGTCGCCGGCGGCGCCGGCCCGCTCCACGCCTGCATGATCGGCCAGGAGCTCGAGCTGCCGGCGCTGATCGTGCCGCGCGAATCCTCGATCTTCTGCGCCGCGGGCATGCTGATGAGCGATCTGAAGCACGATTTCGTGCGCAGTTGCGTCGGCCGCCTCGACGTCGCCGAGTGGCCGCGCATCCGGCGCCTCGTCGACGAGATGACGGCCGAAGGCGCCGCGCAGCTCGCGCGCGAGCGCATCGCCGAGGACCGGCGGCGCGTCGTCCTCCACTTCGACTGCCGCTACGCCAAGCAGTATCACGAAGTGACGTTTCCGGTGCCGCTGGACGCGCTCCAGCGCGCCGAGATCGGCCGCATCCGCAACGCGTTCCATGCCGAGCACAATCGCCTCTACGGATATTCGCTCGAGGACCAGGGCACGCCGATCGATCTCATCAATATCCGCGTGCAGGCGGTCGGCATCACCGACAAGCCCGCCTACCGCAAGCTCGACCGCGCCGGCGACGACCCGGCTCCGGCGCTCAAGGGCGAGCGGCGCATCGTGCTTCCCGAATCCGGCCGCGAGCAGGTGGTGCCGGTCTACGACGGCGACCGGCTCCAGTTCGGCAATCGCATCGCCGGCCCGGCCATCATCGAGCAGGTGAACACGTCGTTCCTCGTGAGTTCGTCCTACGACTGCGTCTGCGACGCCTACGGCTCATTCGCCGCCTATCGCAAGGACCGGGCCGGCCTCGCTCAACCCATGCTGCAGGTGGCGTCATGACGGAGACCGGCAAGCCGGCGGCGGCCGGCGGGATCGATCCCATCCTGCTCTCGGTGCTGGCCCGCGCGTTCAAGGCGATCACCGACGAGATGAGCATCTCGATCGAGCGTACCGCGCGCTCGCCGATCCTCTGCGAGGCGAAGGATTTCGTCACCGGCCTCTACGACGGCCGGGGCCGCATGCTCGAGCAGACCGAAAACCTCCCGATCCTCGCGTTCTCGCTGGCGCCGGTGTGCAAGTACATCATCGACTACTTCGGCGACGACATCCATCCGGGCGACGTCATCTTCCACAACGACGTCTTTTCGATGGGCAATCAGAACAACGACGTCGCGGTGTTCCGGCCGGTGTTCTTCGGCGACAGGCTCGTCGCCTGGACGGCCGCCAAGGGCCACCAGGCCGACATCGGCGGCAACGTCGCGGGCGGCTACAATCCCAACGCGACCGAGGTCTGGCAGGAAGGCATCCGCATTCCGCCGGTCAAGGTCTGCGAACGCGGCAAGCTGCGCAGGGACGTCTGGGACTTGATCTTTGCCAACGTCCGCTATGAGATCGTCCAGGAAGACATGCGCGCCGAGATGGGCGCCACCGAGGTGGGGGCGCGGCGGTTCGTGTCGCTGCTCGAGAAATACGGGCCGGAGACGGTCGAGCGCCACACCGAGGCCCTGTTCGAGGCCACGCGCAGGATGATGGAGGCCGAGATCGCCGCAATTCCCAACGGCACGTACGCGGGCGAGGGTTACGTCTATTACGACGGCAAGAACAAGGATTCGAAGTACACCATCCGCGTCGACGTGACGGTCAAGGACCGTGCGATCAAGTTCGACTATTCGCGCACCGATCCGCGCACGAACGGTTTCGTCAACGGCACCTACAGCTCGAGCGCCTCGGCCACGGCGCTCACGTTCCTGCAGATGATCAATCCGGACATTCCGCACAACGAAGGGATGCTCGAGCCGCTCGAGATCGTGATCCCGGAGGGCACGATCCTCAACGCCGGCTATCCGGCCGCGACCACGTTCGGCAACCATCTCTGCCCGCCCAATGCCGACGCGATCCAGCGCGCACTCGCGCCGGTGTTGCCCGACCGGGTCACGGCCGGCTGGAACAATCTCTTGTGCTCGCTCACCGCGGGAAACGACGCGGAGAAGGGCGAGTCCTACGTCGACATCATGTTCATGGGAATGAAGGGCGGCTCGGGCGCCCTGAACGGCGCCGACGGCTACGACCACATCGGCATGATCGACGCCTCGGGCGGCGTGCTCGATCAGGACTACGAAATGTTCGAGCAGCAGACCCCGCATGTCTTGCGCAAGCACGAATACCTCACCGACTCGGCGGGGCCGGGGCGCTGGCGCGGCGGGCTCGGGGTCGAGACGATCTACGAGATCGGCTCGGAAGACACCCAGCTCGTGACGTTCGGCGACGGCGACTACGAGCCCGCCTTCGGCCTCTTCGGCGGCGGCGCGGGCGGCCTCAATGCGATCAAGCTCACCACGCCGGACGGGCGCACGATCGTACCGCTCAACAAGGACCTGATCCGCGGCCTGCCCAAGGGCACGGTCTACTGGCAGCAGGCCGGCGGCGGCGGCGGGTATGGCGACCCCAGGCTGCGCGATCGCGGGCTGCTCGCCCGCGAGGTCCGCGACGGAATCGTCTCGGCCGAAGCCGCCCGCCGGGACTACGGGCTCGGGGACTGAGAGACATGGATTTCGCACTTTCCGAGGAGCAGCGCGCGATCCAGGAGACGTTCGCCCGGTTCACGGATCGCGAGGTTGCGCCCAAGGCCGCGGCGCTCGACGAAGCGCATGCCTTCCCGCGCGAAGAATTCCGCGCGCTCGGCCGGCTCGGCTTTTTCGGCATGCGCTATCCCGAAGCGGCCGGCGGCTCGGGCATGGATCTGCTCACGCTCTGCATCGCGGTGACCGAGATCGCGCGCGGCTCCGCCTCGCTCGCCGGCTGCGCCACCATGCAGTCGCTGATGGGCACGCACTTCCTCTACGCGCTGGCCGGCGCGGACATCAAGGAGCGGCTGTTCAAGCCCGCGCTCGCCGGCGAGAAGGTCGGCGGCATCTGCATGACCGAGCCCGACGCCGGCAGCGACCTCGACGGCATATCCACCGCCGCCGAGGCGGTGCAGGGCGGCTACGTGATCAACGGCCAGAAGACGTGGGTCACCTCCGCCCCGGTCGCCGACTTCTTCACCGTCTTCGCCAAGGCCGGCAAGGAGAAGAAGCTCACGATCTTCCTCGTCGAGCGCAGCTTCGACGGGCTCGTGATCGGCCGCGCGATCGAGAAGATGGGCGTCTGGGCGCTGCCCACGGCCGAAGTGGCGTTTCGCGACTGCTTCGTGCCGGAGTCGCACCGGCTCTGCGCCGAGGGCGAGGGCGAGGCGCACCTGCGCAAGCTGCTGGCGCAGATTCGCATCGTCACCGGTGCGATGGCGGTCGGCATCGCACGGGCCGCGCTCGCCGATGCGCTCAAATACGCGGCGGAGCGCAAGCAGTTCGGCAAGCCCATCGACCGCTTCCAGGCGATCCAGCTGAAGCTGGCCGAGATGGGCACGGCGCTCGAGGCGGCGACGCGCTTCGTGCACTACGCCGCCTGGCTGTTCGACAGCGACAAGCCGCACCACACCGAGGCCGCGATGGCCAAGCTGTTCGCCACCGAGAGCGCCGCCACGATCTGCGATCAGGCGGCGCGCATTCTCGCGTCCTACGGCTACGCGATGGAGTTCCCGGTCCAGCGCCACTTGCGCGACGTGCGCTTCACGCTGATCGGCGGCGGAACGAGCGAGATCCTGAAACTCATCATTGCCAAGGGGCTCCGCGCCTGACAGCGCGGCGAATGACGGATGGCGGGGAAGAAGGTCAGAATACTGGTGGCGAAGCCCGGGCTCGACGGGCACGACGTCGGCGCCAAGGTCGTCGTGCGCGCGCTCGTCGATGCCGGGTTCGAGGTGATCTACACCGGCCTGCGGCAGGAGCCGGAGCGAATCGCGGTGGCCGCGCTCGAGGAGGGCGTCGACGTGATCGCGCTCTCGATCCTGTCGGGCTCGCACATTCCGATCTGCCAGCGGCTCAAGGAGCTTCTCGTCCGCCACGGCATCCAGGATCGCCTCTGGATCGTCGGCGGCAACATCCCGGCCGAAGATCGGCCGAAGCTCCGCGCGCTCGGCGTCGACGGCGTGTTCCCGACCGGCAGCAAGCTTGCCGACATCGTCGCCTTCATCAAGGAGCGCGTTCATGAACGTGCAGCGTAAGCCCGGTCCGTCCGCCGTCCGCAACGAGTCCGGCCTCGAGATCAAGCCCGTCTACACGGCGGACGACGTCGCGGCGAGCCGCCTGGCGGAGCCGGAGGGCGGCGACGGCATCGGCCTGCCCGGCGAGTATCCGTTCACGCGCGGCATCCATCCGCTGATGTACCGCAAGCAGCCCTGGACGATGCGGCAGTACACGGGCTTCGGCAACGCGGAGGACACCAACCGGCGCTTCAAATACCTCATCGCCACGGGCAACACCGGCCTCAACGTCGCGTTCGATCTGCCCACGCAGTGCGGGCTCGACAGCGACGACAAGATGGCGCTCGGCGAAGTCGGCCGCGTCGGCATGGCGATCGACACGCTGAAGGACATGGAGATCGCGTTCGACGGCATCGACATCGAGAAGATCACCGTCTCGCTCACGATCAACGGCTCCGCCGCGATCCTGATCGCCATGTATCTGGCGATGGCCGAGAAGCGCGGCTTCGATCCGAAGAAGCTGCGCGGCACCGCGCAGAACGACATCCTCAAGGAGTTCGTCGGGCGCGGCACCTGGATCTTCCCGGTCGAGCCGTCGATACGGCTCGTCGCCGACACGATCGAGTATTGCGCGCGCGAAGCGCCGCTCTACAGCCCGGTCAGCGTCTGCGGCTATCACATCCGCGAATCGGGCGCGAACCCGGCCGAGGAAATGGCCTATGCGTTCGCGATCGCCAAGGCCTACATCGATCTCGTGCTGAAGCGCGGGCTCAAGATCGACGAGTTCGCCTACCGCCTGTCGTTCAATTTCAACATCTTCGGCCAGCTGTTCGAGCAGGTGTGCAAATTCCGCGCCGGCCGGCGCCACTGGGCGAAGATCGTGAAGGAGGACTACGGCGCGACCGACCCGCGCTCGATGTGGCTGCGCATGATCGCGGGGGGCGGCGGCTCGGGCCTCACCATCGAGCAGCCCGAGAACAACATCGTGCGCGGCGCCTACTACGCGCTGATCAGCGCCCTCTCGGGCGCGCAGACGGTGGCACTCTGCTGCTACGACGAGGCCTACACGATCCCCAGCGAGTACGCGCAGCGCGTCTCACTGCGCACGATGCAGATCCTCGTCGAAGAGATGGGCCTCACCGAAACCGTCGATCCGCTCGCCGGCTCCTACTACGTCGAGACGATGACCAACGAGATGGAGCGCGAGATCGCGCGCATCATGGCCGACGTGGGGCGCCGCGGCGGCATCGTGTCGATGATCGCCAACGGCGAGCTCCAGGCGCACGTCTCGCGGCAGGCCTATCTGCACCAGCAACGGCTGGAATCGGGCGAGTTCCGCAAGGTCGGCGTCAATTGCCACCGCGTCGAGGAGGGCGCGCCCAAGGTCGAGATGCACCCGTTCAAGTCGGAGGATACCGAGCGGCAGGTGCGACGGCTCAACGAGGTGCGCGCCAGCCGCGATGCCGGCGCCGTCGCCGCCGCGCTCGCGGCCGTGTCCGAGGCGGCGCGCAGCCGGCGCAACACGATGCCGGCCATCGTCGAGGCGGTGAAGGCCTATGCGACCGTCGGCGAGATCACGCGGGCGCTGGAACAGGTCTTCGGCCGATACCAGGAGCCCACGCGTTTCTGAGCAGGGAGGCGTGCCGTGCCGTTGGCCCAGGAGCTGAAACCGCTCGAGATCGACGCGTACGTCGACGCCGTTTCGCTCGACGCGGCGGTACGCGCGCTTGCCGATGGCGCAGGAACGCCGGTGGCCGGCGGAACCGATCTCTGGATCCAGAAGGATCTCGGCAAGCGCGCCTACGGGCGGCGCCTCGTGAACATCCGGCGCGTGGCCGCGCTCGGCGGCATCGCGGAAGAGGGCGGCCGCATCCGCATCGGCGCACTCGCGACGATGACCGAAATCCTCGAAAGCCCGCTGCTCCTCCGCGCCGCTCCGGTGCTGCCGGCGACCGCCGACCGCTTCGCCAGCGTGCAGATCCGCAACGCCGCGACGGTGGGCGGCAACATCGCGAACGCGTCGCCGGCGGCCGACATGGTGCTGCCGCTGCTCTGTCTCGACGCCGAGGTGGAGCTTGCGCGCTGGCACGAGAACAGGATCGACCGGCGCCGCCTGCCGCTGGCGGCGTTCTTCGCCGGGCCGGGCAAGACGCGCGCGCTGCCCGGCGAACTCATCACCGCGGTGTCGTTCGACCGGCCCGCGGCCGGCTCGTTCGGCGCGTTCCAGAAATCGGGGCCGCGGCCGGCGCTCGAGATCGCGCGCGTCGCCCTGTGCATCGCGGGGCGGCGCGAGGGGCGGCGGCTCACCTCGGTCCGGATTGCGGCGGGCGCCGTCGCGCCCACGCCGATTCGCTGTCCGCGCACCGAAGCCGAGATCGAAGGCGTCGCGCTCGACGACGCCGCCATCGCCCGCGCGCTGGAAAGCCTCGGCCGCGAGATCGCGCCGATCGACGACGTGCGCGGTTCGGCCTGGTATCGCCGTCATCTCGCCGCGGCGTTTCTCGAAGAGGAGCTCGGCCGTGTCGCTCGAAGTTGAGATTGCCTTCACGCTCAACGGGCGCGCGGTTTCGGCCGCCGTTCCCGCCACCGCCAGCGCGCTGACCGTGCTGAGAGAGCGGTTCGATCTCGCCGGCGCCAAGCTCGTCTGCGGCGAGGGCGAGTGCGGCGCCTGCACGATCATCGTCGACGGACTGTCGCGCAATTCGTGCCTCATGCCCGCGGTGGACCTGGCGGGCCGCACGGTGCGCACGGTCGAAGGGCTGTGGGGCGAGCGCGGGCTCGATCCGGTGCAGCAGGCTTTCGTCGATACCGGCGCGGTGCAGTGCGGCTACTGCACCGCCGGCATGGTGATGCAAATCCGCCACGCGCTCGACCGCAATCCCGCGGCGGGCGAGGCGGAGTTGCGACGCGCGATCGAGGGCAACGTCTGCCGCTGCACGGGCTACGCCAAAGTCATCGAAGCCGCGCTCGCGGCCGGGCAGCGGATGCGCGGCGGAGGTGCGCCATGAACAAGGTCATTCCGAAGCACAGCTTCGTCGGCACGCGCGCCGTCAAGCTCGACGCCCCGGACAAGGCGACCGGGCGCACCCGCTACATCAACGATCTCGTGCTGCCGCGCATGCTCTATGCGAAGATCCGGCGCAGCGAGCGCGTGCATGCCAGGATCCTGCGCGTCGATACGGCCAAGGCGAAGGCGCTGCCCGGCGTCGTCGCGGTCATCACCGCGGCCGACACGCCCGAAATCGCGATCGGCGTGCTCAAGGACAATCCGCCGCTCAAGCGCGACCGAGTGCGAACGATCCGCGACGAGATCGCGGCGGTCGCGGCCGAGAGCGAGGCGATCTGCGACGAGGCGCTGCGCCTGATCGAGGTGGAATACGAGGACCTGCCCACGGTCTTCGACTGCACCGAGGCGCTCCAGCCCGGCGCGCCGGTCATCCACGCGAACCGCCCCGACAACATCGCGATGGCGCATCAGTTCGATCACGGCGACGTCGCGGCCGCCGAGGCCGCGTCCGATTTCGTCGTCGAGGGGGCCTACAACGTCCATTACGTCACGCACTGCAATCTCGGCGTGAGCTGTTGCGTCGCCGACGTCGACGTCGAGGGCCGCGTCACGCTCTACTCGCAGACCCAATACCCGTTCATCATGAAGATGGACATCGCGCCGTCGCTCGGCGTGCATCCGGGAGACTTGCGCGTGATCCAGCCGCCGGTCGGCGGCGCGTTCGGCTCGAAGCTCGACGTCTACCCCTACGAGCCGATCTGCGTGTTGCTGGCGCAGAAGACGCGCCGGCCGGTCAAGCTCGTGTTCTCGCGCGAGGAGGAGTTCGTCGCCTCGCCGACGCGGCAGCCGGTCGAATTCAGGATCCGCGCCGGCATGAAGCGCGACGGCACGCTGACGTTCCGCGACGTCGACACGCTGCTCAACAACGGCGGCTACACCTCGTGGGGCGCGACGACGCCGTTCGTCACGATGCGCACGATCAGCTCGCACTACCGCGTGCCGCATGTCCGCTATCGCGCGCGCGCGATCTACACGAACAATCCCTATGCCGGCTCGTTCCGCGGCTACGGCAACGTCCAGGCGACCTGGGCGGTCGAGACCCACATGGACAAGATGGCCGAAGTCGCCGGGCTCGATCCGATCGCGTTCCGGCTGAAGAACGCGAACGAGCCGGGGGACGTGACGCCGCAGGGCGCGCGCCTCGCCAACATCGACCTCAAGGGCTGCCTCCGCATCGCGGCCGAGAAGTCCGATTTCCTCCGGAAATGGGCCGCCTACCGCGCCGGGCGCGCGGCGCCGGGGCGGATCAAGCGCGGCATCGGCATCGCGGCGTCGCTGCACAACGCCGGCGGCGCCAAGATCCACAAGAGCGACGGCTGCGGCACGATCCTGAAGCTCGACGACTACGCGCGCGCCACCGTCATCACCGGCGGATCGGAGATCGGGCAAGGGCTCGATACCGTCATCGCGCAGCTCGTCGCCGACGAGCTCGGTCTCGCGCTGCGCGACATCACGGTCGTCATGAACGACACCGCCACCGGCCCGTGGGACGTGGGCGTGCATGCGAGCCGCAGCACCTATATCGCGGGCAATTCGGCGCGGCGTGCGGCGCGCAAGGCGCGCGCGATGATCCTCGACGAGGCGGCGAAGCAGGCCAATGTCGGCGTCGCGCAGCTCGACCTTCGCGCCGGATTCGTGGTCCAGGCCGACAACGGCGTCGCCATCGTCGCGATCGACAAGCTGCTGCGCCAGATGCACTTCGCCGGCGAAGACGCGAAGCTGGTGATGGTCACCGACTATTACGAGCCGCCGTCCGAGAACGAGGACAAGAACCACGTCGGCGACATGTCCGCCGCCTATTCGCACGCCGCGCACGTGGCGGAGATCGCGGTCGATACCCGCACCGGCGAGATCAAGGTCGAAACGATCTGGTCGGTGCAGGACGTCGGGCGCATCGTCAACCGCAACGGCATCGAAGGCCAGATCGAGGGCGGCATCGCGATGGGCCTGGGCTACGCGCTGAGCGAAGAGCTGGTGATCGAGCGCGGCCGCGTGCGCAATCCGTCGTTCCGCGACTATCACGTGATGACGGCCCCCGAGATGCCGAAGATCGACATGACATTCCTCGAAACCGGCGATGCGGAAGGGCCGGCCGGTGCCAAGGGCATCGCCGAGCTTCCGACGATCGTCATCGCGCCCGCGGTGGGCAACGCGCTCTACAATGCCACCGGCGTCAGAATCGACCACCCGCCGCTCGCCGCCGAGAAGGTGGCGCGCGCCATCTGGGAGCGCGCGCAGCGCTCAACCAGGGCCGCGCCATGAGGCCGCGCACCGTCCTCTCGATGGAGCAGGCGCTGTCGATGACGCATGCGACGCTGCGCTTCGCCCATCTCGGCTGGCGCGTGATCCGCCTCGAATCGACGCCGGCCTCGCCCGGCATCCCGCCCGGCGACCCCAACCGCCACATCGGCTCGCGCGTGGTCGACGACGACCGCCGCTCGTATTTCATCGCGCCCAACGTCGGCAAAGAGGCGATCGCGCTCAACCTCAAGGACCCGCGCGGCCGCGAGGTGCTCCATCGCATCGTGCGCGAGCTCGAGGTCGACGTCTTCTGCAGCAACACGCTGCCCGGCCGCTA
>JAEULD010000365.1 GCA_016792765.1 Candidatus Odyssella sp. | reverse complement strand
CATGTGTGGGTGGCGGGCCAGGGCCCGTTCCTCGACGGCAAGCTGCACTACAACGGCCGGCTCGGCGAATCTCTCACGATCGACGACGGCCGCGCCTGCGCGCGCATCGTGGGCCTCAACGTGCTCGCGCAGGTGAAGGCCGCGTGCGGCGGCGACCTCGACAAGGTCGTGCGCTGCGTGAAGCTCAACGGCTTCGTCAATTCCACACCGGATTTCACGCAGCATCCCGAAGTCATCAACGGCTGCTCGGAGCTGATGATCGAGGTGTTCGGCGAGGCCGGGCGGCACGCGCGCGTCGCGGTCGGCGCGCCGATCCTGCCGATGGGCACCTCGGTCGAGATCGACGGGCTGTTCGAGATCGCCTGACGGCGCCGCTCTCGACGCGCGCCCCCGCGCGGTCTAGTTTCGCGCGCCGAAGCCAATTCGCGAGGAAGCCATGCCCGGCAAGATCGACGCGCGCCTCAAGGAGCTGGGCATCGCCCTGCCGCCCGCCCCGCTGCCGGCCGCGAACTACGTGCCCTGGGTCGTGTCGCAAGGGATGGCGTTCATCGCCGGGCAGATCCCGATGCAGGACGGCAAGCCGTCGTTCGTCGGCAAGGTCGGCCGCGATTTCTCGATCGAGCAGGGCCAGCAGGCGGCGCGCCTCTGCGCGCTCAACGTGCTCGCGCAGCTCAAGGCCGCGTGCGGCGGCGACCTCGACAGGGTCGTGCGCTGCGCCAAGGTGGGCGCCTTCGTGAACTGCACGCCGGACTTCAGCGACCAGCCGCAGGTCGTGAACGGCGCGTCCGACCTGTTCGTGGCCGTGCTCGGCGAGGCCGGCAAGCACGCCCGCTTCGCGGTGGGCGCGCCCAGCCTGCCGCGCGGCGTCGCGGTCGAGGTCGACGCGATCTTCGAGATTCGATAGCGGCGCCGCAGGCTGAAGCCCGGCTGAACGCGGCCGTCAGCGCCGGTTCAAGGCCGCGGGCATAGTCTCCCCACCGGGTAAGGTCGCCGGGTTCGCAACGCGCGAGGTCGCGCCATGCAGAACTCGTTTCGTCCCGTCGCGCTGCGGCTGCCGCTGAGCGACGTCGCAGCGCTCGCCGCCGCCACCGCCCGCCTCCTGGCCGGGCGCCGGCCGTGGCCGGGCCCCCTCGCCGTCACGTTCCGGTTTCGCCTGCCGGCGATCGGTTCCAGCGGGCCCTCAGGCTGGGAAAAGCGACCCGCCATGCCCCGCCGCGCGCTCCTATCGGCTTCGGGAATTTAGCGTAAGAGACTGTTATGACAGTGTATTGATAGGATTCCTGTGCCTGCGACGGGGCCCCGCGCCGGGCTTGACATTGTGGATTACCTGAAGTAAGTAATTACTCACTTCATTGGGAGATCGCCATGCCCGCGACCACGATCCGCCCGTTTGCCGACCCGCGCGGCCCTCTTGCGCTCGCGCCGGCGATGCCGGTGCCGCCGCAGCCGGCCGCGGCCCGTGCGAGCTTCGGCCTGAGGCTCCGCTCGCGCGCCTTCAACGCGCTGTTCCTGGGCTACACGTTTTTCTTCGTCCTCGCGGTCTACCCGTTGCTGGCGTGGCCGACGCGGCGCCCGCTCGCCCGCGTAATGAAGGTCTATGCCAGGGGCGTGCTGTGGCTGATGCAGCGCATGGCGGGCATCCGCGTCGAAATCCGCGGCCGCGAGCATCTTCCGGCCAGCGGCGCCTACGTCCTCGCCAGCAAGCACCAGAGCGAGGCCGACGGCCTCATCCAGATGGCGCTCGTCGACGACCTCGCCTTCGTGGCGATGAAGGAAGTCGGCAAGTATCCGCTCGTCGGCCCGGTGCTGCGCAAGCTCGAGATGGTGCTGATCGACACCGACGGCGGTCCGCGCGAGGTCGCGACGCTGGCGGAGGGCGGCCGCAACGCCGCCGCGTCGGGCCGCCCGATCCTGATCTATCCCGAGGGCACGCTGATGAAGGTGGGCGAGCGCGGCAAATATCGCGCCGGCGTCTATCACCTCGCCGCCGGTCTCGGCCTGCCGGTGATCCCGGTCGCGACCGACGTCGGCCGCTGCTGGGACCGCCGCCAGAAGACGAAGCGGCCCGGCACCGTCACCGTCGCCTATCTCGCGCCGATGCGCGCCGACGCCGACAAGCGCGCCTTCATGGCCGCGCTCGAGGGTACGATCGAAGCCGAGTGCGCGCGGTTGGCCGCGAAACTATTGTCGGTCTGATCAAGCCTCATCGTCATCCATCCATTTCGCGGCCGCGCAAACGCGCGTCCGCTTCGGTCGGGATGACGATCCCGCAGGTACGACAAGCACTGCTTGCCTGGGCGCAGTCCTTGCATAAGCTTCGGCGCATGTTTGCACGGACCCGGAAATGCCCGACGGCGCCGAAGCTCTGACGGTACGCACGGTCGACAAGATCGGCGCGGTCGACGCGGCGGCGTGGGACCGCTGCGCCGGCGACGTCAATCCGTTCGTGAGCCACGCGTTCCTGAGCCTGCTCGAGGAGACGGGCTGCGTGAACGAGAAGACCGGCTGGCTGCCGCAGCACCTGCTGCTCGAAGACTCGCGCGGCCGGCTGCTGGCCGCGGCGCCGGCCTATCTCAAGAGCCACTCCTACGGCGAATACGTGTTCGACCACGGCTGGGCCGACGCCTACGAGCGCGCCGGCGGCCGCTACTATCCGAAGCTCCAAGTGGCGGTGCCGTTCACGCCGGTGCCGGGGCCGCGCCTGCTGGCGCCGCCGGGGCCGGAGCAGAGCCGGCACCGGCGCGCGCTGCTGTCCGGCCTCCCCGAGCTGGCGCGCGCGCTCGGGGCGAGCAGCGTCCACATCACGTTCGTCGCGCCCGAGGAAGCGGCGCTCGCCGAGGAGGCCGGGCTTCTGATGCGGCACGGCTGCCAGTATCACTGGTTCAACCGCGGCTACGCGGCGTTCGACGATTTCCTCGGCGCCCTCGCCTCGCGCAAGCGCAAGCAGATCCGGAAGGAGCGCGAGCAGGTGCGCGCCGCCGGCATCGAGGTGCGCCCGGTGCATGGCGCCGAGATGAAGCCGCGGGACTGGGACGCGTTCTTCAAGTTCTACGTCGACACCTACGACCGCAAATGGGGCTATCCCTATCTGACGCGCGAGTTCTTCGGCCGGCTCGGCCGCGAGCTCGGCGACCGGGTCGTGATGATGCTGGCGACGCGCGGCGGCGCGACCGTCGCCGGCGCGCTGAATCTGCGCGGCGGCGACGCGCTCTACGGGCGCAATTGGGGTGCCGCCGGCGACTTTCCGTTCCTGCATTTCGAGGCCTGCTATTATCAGGCCATCGACTATGCGATCGCGCACAAGCTCGCGCGCGTCGAGGCCGGCACCCAGGGCCCGCACAAGGTGCAGCGCGGCTACGAGCCCGTCCGCACTTACAGCGCGCACTGGATCGGCGACCGGCGCTTCAAGAGTGCGGTCGCGCAGTTCCTCGAACGCGAACGGGCGGCGGTCGCGCACGACATCGAGGCCATGGCCGGCCACACGCCGTTCCGCCGCGCCGGCGACGCCGACGGTTGAGCCGCCACGCGCGAACTGACGCGCCGCGCGCGGCGTGATAGGATGTCACGCGCCGCGCGGGACTGGGACCGCGCGGCGGGACGCGTGCCTGCCCTTCCGCGAACTCGAGGGCGCGCGGTTCCGGGGAGTGTCGCGAGCGGGAGATTCGTTCCGTGCGGACATTTGTTCTGACAGCGGCGGCGTTCGGCATTTTCGCGGCGCCCGGACTCGCGCAGGAGCGATCGCTCGCCGAGCGTTGCGCCGCCAACGCGCCGAACGGCGACGTTTCCACCTGCGCCGCCGCGGTCGAGGCGGCGCCGCGGGATCCGGCGGTGCGCCGGCTCTACGCCCAGAGCCTGGCCAAGGCCGCCGACTACGACGGCGCCGTGCGCCAGTACGGCGAGATCACGCGGCTCGCGCCGGCCGACGGACGCGCGTTCTACGAGTACGCCTGGATGCTCGCCTTCGTGCGCCGCTATGCCGAGGCGGTCGAGCCGATCGAGCGGTCGATGACGCTGCAGCCCCGGCACATCGAGAGCATCCGCGCGGCGACGATCATCTACCAGCTCACGAAGCGCCACGCCGACGTGCTGCGCGTCTCGCTGGTCGGCGCGCGGCTCGGCGACGCGATCTCGATGTTCGACCTGTTCGATTGCTACGCGGAAGGCCGCGGCACGCCGAAAGACGAGAACCAGGCGTACCTGTGGCTGCAGCGGGCGGCCGAGACCGGGCACGTGGCGGCGATGGACGTGCTGGCCGGCGTGTTTCTCAACGGCGGCCTCGGGCGCGCGCCCGACGGCGCGAAGGCGGAGGAATGGGCGACGAAGGCCCGCCTCGCCCGGAACGGAAGGCTTTAGCGCGCCTATTCGGGCAGCCCGGCCATCCGCAGGTGCTCGGCCAGCGCCTGGTTGCGTTCCCTCGAAGCGTACGCATAGCCGGCGGCGATGCGTCGGGCGCCGAAATCCGGCTGCATCGCCAGCAGCGCGCGGCCGATCGCCTGCGCCGATTCGATTTCGCCCGAGGCGGCGAGGCTGGCGGCGAGAATTCGGAGCCCGGCCGAGTAGCGCGGCGCGATCGCGAGCGTGCGCCTGCCCCAGCGCACGGCCTCCTCGTAGTCGCCGTTCGTGTAGCGCGCCAGCGCCAGCGCCGAGCGGTAGACATAGGCGTTGGGGCCGTAGGGCGAGAGGCGGATCGCGTGCTCGGCATGCGCCGCCGCGGTCGCGCCGTCGCCGAGATAGGAGCAGGTCGGGCTGCTCCAGCCCCACGCATAGGCGGAATTGGGCGCGGCCGCGAAGGCGCGCTCGAAGCAATCGAGCGCCGCGTCGTAGTCGCGGTAGAGCCACGACTTGCAGTGCCCGAGCAGCGCCAACGCATGCGCGTCGGCCGGGTTGAGCTCGGCGGCGCGCGAGGCCGTCTTGAGGCAGCTGTTCATCTCGACCTGGGCGCGCAGCGAATAGCCCTGGCCGAGGTTGAGCATGTGCCAGCGCGCCAGCAGCGTGTGCGCGGCGGCGTAGCGCGGGTCCTTCTCGATCGCCGCCTCGAGCAGCGTGCGCGCGCCCGCGAAATCGGCCCGGTCGAGGCGCTGCATGCAATGCATCGCCTTCAGCACGAGGTCGTAGGCGTCGAGATTCTCCGGGCGCTTGGTCTCGACGCGCCGCAGCTCGGCCAGCCCGATGCTCGGCACCAGCGCCCGCACGATCCTGCGCGAGATGCGGCTTTGCAGATCGAACTGCTTCGCCACCGGCACTTCGTAGCGCACGTTCCAGAGAACGCTGTCGGTTTCGGTATCGACGAGCCGCGGCTCCAGCCGGAGCCGGTCCCCGCTGCGTTCGGCGCTGCCGGTCACGATGTAGCGCACCGCGAGCTGGCGGCCGGCGGCGCGCAGATCGACGTCCGCGCCCCGGAACAACAGCGTCGCTTCGCGCGCCACGACGACGAGGTCGGTCACCCGCGAGAGCAGCTCGACGATGCTCTCGACGATGCCCGAGGTGAACACCTCGTCGGGATTGCCGTCGATCGTGCCGGCGAAGGGAAGCACCGCCACGGACGCGTGGTCGTGCGACGCCGCGCGGCTGATCGGGGCATCGGCGCCCAGCGGGCGCGCGGTCAGCCGGTAGGCGCCCGCGTCGGTCGTGCCCGCGGCGGCCGGGCCGAGCGGCTCCATCGCCAGATCGGCCGGCGCGCCGATCTGCTCGCGCACCGCGTGCGCGACCGTGATGCTGCCCTCTTCGGTGCGCTCCTGCAGCGCGAGCGCCGCGGCTTCTCCGGATCCCTCGCCGTCGGCGTCGCGCGGCGCGATGGCCATGCGGAGGTCGATCGTGGGCAGGTCGCTCTCCGCGGCGTTCACCGCGGCGATGTCGCGCTGCAGCTCGATCGCGCATCGCACGGCGTCGGCCGCGGTGCGGAACTCCACCACCAGGCCGTCGGCCGTGCGGCGCAGGATCTGGCCGCCGGAGCCGGCGATCTGCGGATCCACCAGCTTCGCGCGCACTTCCATCCAGCGCAGCCGCTTGCGCAATTCGCCGTGCTCGATCTCGCGCGTCGGCGCCGCCCGCAACGCCATGACGAACACGCGCGCGGCCCGCGCCGCGGCGCGGGGCGCCGCAGCGTCCGGACTGATCGGCGGTTGCCAGCGTATGGCGGCCCCGGTCATCGGCTCCCCGAACGACCTTCGAAACTGAGTTCGAAATTATCGCCGTCGAACATCAACCGACCCTTAATCGGAAAATTGCATGGAATTCAGCGCGTTAAGCTGGCTCGCAAGCATTTTCCAACTGTCTTTCCCACTCCCGGCGGCAAGTCTAACACCAAAACGGTGGATAGGCACAGAAGTTATTGTTTCGCCGAACGATTGACGGAACCATCCCCCGAATACCCACGTCGTTGCCCACAAGTTTGCGACTATCCCCATGATTTTTGGTTGTATCGCCCTTTGGTTCTTTGAACCGAATCCGAAGCACGTAACGTTGACCTCGCACTGTCGTTCTCAACCCTGCGAGGTATCCCATGAAGAAGCGTCACGTGAAGAAGACCGTCCGCAAGATCGCCGACGCGGCCCGCGTCCGCACCGGCGACATGAGCCCGGCGTTCCCGGTCAAGCAGCCGACGAAGAAGATCGCCGACAGCGGCAAGGTCCGCATGGGCGACATGAGCCCGGTATTCTAGGACGGCACCGCCGGCCGGGGCCGTCGACCCGGCCGCGGAGTGCTTTCCCGATGCCGACGACACGAGCCGTGGCGAAAAGCGGCGCGGACGGCGCCGAGCGCGCCGCCGAGCCGCTCGTCACCTTCTATCGCCTGATTCCCGAAGCGCGCCTGCCGCAGCGCGCCGACCGCTCGGCCGGCGGAATGCTGCCGGTGCGCGCGCTGCGCTATTGCGCGCCGGTGACGACCGCGTCCGCGTTCGGCTGGTACGTCTTCCCGCCGATCGACTTCGCGCTGAAGTGGGACGGCGCCGACATCGTGTGGACCTACAAGGACGCCGGCGAATGGTATCCGCTCGGCGCCGCGCAGTTCCCCGATTTCAGCCGCTACTTCGACAAGCACGCGCCCAAGGACGTCAAGTCGTTCTCGCCGCCGTTCATCGGCGCGGGAACGAAGCCGGCCAACGTGCAGTTGTGGAGCGGCCTGATCGCTCGCACGGTGCCGGGCTGGAGCCTGCTGGTGCGGCCGCCGGCGAACCTGCCGCGCAGCCGCGGCTACGATCTCTACGAAGGCATCATCGAGACCGACCGCTGGTTCGGCCCGCTGCTGACCAATCTGCGCCTCGCGCGCACCGACTCGCCGGTCGAGATCCGCCGCGACTACCCGCTGCTGCAGGTGCAGCCGATCCCGCGCGAGGTCTATGCCAACGAGACGCTGAACCGGTTCGAAATCGTCGAGAAGCTCGCCGATTTCACCGCCGCGGACTGGCAGCGCTACCGCGAAACCGTCGTGGGGCCGAACGTCGACCCGCACCGCCGCCGCGGCGCCTATGCCGTGAAAGCGCGGCGCCGGGCGAAGCGCGCGGCGGGGCCCGGCGCCTGAGCGGCCGCCCGCGTCCGAACGAAAAGGGCGGGCAATCGATGCCCGCCCCTGTCGTTCGATAGCCTCGCACCGACCGCCTACCGCACGATCTCCGGCTCCTTGTCGCCCGGGGGCGCGTCGCCGCCGGCGGTGGGCTCGCCCTCTTCCTCGCCGTCGTCTTTCTTCTTCTTGCCTTTGCCGGGCTGGCAGACGATCGAGAGTTCGTTGTCCTTCAAGTCGACATAGGCCGTGCCGCCGTTGACGAGCTTGCCGAACAGCAATTCGTCGGCGATCTGCTTCTTCAGGCTCTCCTGGATCACGCGGCCGAGCGGGCGCGCGCCGAACTGCGGATCGTAGCCCTTCTCGCCGAGCCAGGTCTTGGCCGCGTCGGTCATCTCGATCGTGACGCCGCGGTCGGCGAGCTGCTCCTCGAGCTGCATGATGAACTTGTCGACGACCTTGCGGATCACCTCCGGCGTCAGGTTGTTGAAGCCGATCGTGGCGTCGAGCCGGTTGCGGAACTCCGGCGAGAACATCCGGTTGATCGCCTCCATGTCGTCGCCGGCGCGGATGCCCGAGCCGAAGCCGATCGCCGGCTTGGCAAGGTCGGCCGCGCCCGCGTTCGTCGTCATGATCAGGATCACGTTGCGGAAATCCACCTGCTTGCCGTTGTGGTCGGTGAGCTTCCCGTGATCCATGATCTGCAACAGGATGTTGAACAGATCGGGGTGCGCCTTCTCGATCTCGTCGAGCAGCAGCACCGCGTAGGGCGTCTGGTCGATCGCGTCGGTGAGCAGGCCGCCCTGGTCGAAGCCGACATAGCCCGGCGGCGCGCCGATGAGGCGCGAGACGGTGTGCCGCTCCATGTATTCCGACATGTCGAAGCGGATCAGCTTCACGCCGAGCGA
>JAEULD010000359.1 GCA_016792765.1 Candidatus Odyssella sp. | reverse complement strand
CAAGACCGAAGGCGACGCCGCGCTCGCCTCGGGCGCCGACGTCTCGGCCATCGCCGTGTGCGTGAACTGGGCCGCGACCACGCCGGAGAAGGTGTCGATCGGCGGCGCCTACATGTGGAACTCGCGCACCGGCACGCTGCTGCAGGAACGCTCGCTGCAGGGCTGCCGCAACATGAGCCGCCCCAACTGCGAGTGCGTCGTGGTCGACGTCGGCGGCGGCAACGCGCTGCGCCTGCCGCCGGCCTGGGCGCAGAAATACGCGAGGCAGTAGTCCGCGGCGAAGACCCTCACATCCCATGCGCCAGGCGGCGCATGGGCCGTCGCGCTTGCGGCGGACGGGAAGCGCGGGCGCTGCCGCGAAATCTACTCCGCCGCCATCTTCTCCGTGCCGCCGATCGCGCCCGAGGATCTGATCTCGGCGATCTGCTTCTCGCCGAATTTCAGCACGTCGCGCAGGATCTCCTCGGTGTGCTCGCCCAGCAGCGGCGAGCGCTTCACCTCGGAGACGCTGTCGGACAGCTTGATCGGGTTGCCGACGGTCAGATACTTGCCGCGCGTCGGGTGGTCGACCTCGACGACGGTGCCGGTGGCGCGCAGCGAAGGCTCCTCGGCCAGCTCCTTCATCGACAGGATCGGGCCGACCGGGATGTCGACCTTGTTGCACTCCTGCATGACCTCGAACTTCGTCTTGGTCATGGTCCATTGCTCGATGCGCGCGAAGATGGCCTTGAGCTTCGGCAGGCGCGCCTTCGGCGTCTTGTAGCCCGGGTCGGTCTTCCAGCCGGGCTCGCCGATGAGGTCGCAGATCGCCTCCCACACCGGCGCCTGGGTGATGAAATAGATGTAGGCGTTGGGATCGGTCTCCCAGCCCTTGCATTTCAGGATCCAGCCCGGCTGCCCGCCGCCCGAATCGTTGCCGGCGCGCGGCACCGCGTCGCCGAACGGCACGCCTTCGCCGTACTGGCTGTATTCGGTGAGCGGGCCGTGCGCGAGGCGCTGCTGGTCGCGCAGCTTGACGCGCGCGAGGTTCAGCACGCCGTCCTGCATCGCGCACAGCACCTTCTGGCCCTTGCCGGTCGTGTTGCGCTGGTAGAGCGCGGCCACGATGCCGAGCGCGAGGTGAAGCCCGGTGCCGCTGTCGCCGATCTGCGCGCCGGTGACGAGCGGCGGTCCCTCGCGGAAGCCCGTCGTCGAGGCCGAGCCGCCGGCGCATTGCGCGACGTTCTCGTACACCTTGCAGTCTTCGTAGGGGCCGGGGCCGAAGCCCTTCACCGACGCCACGATCATGCGCGGGTTGACCTTGTGGATGTACTCCCAGGTGAGGCCCATGCGGTCGAGGACGCCGGGCGCGAAATTCTCCACCAGCACGTCGCAATGCTTGAGCAGCGCGTCGAGCACCTCTTTGCCCTTCGGGTTCTTGGTGTCGAGCGTGATCGAGCGCTTGTTGTGGTTCAGCATAGTGAAATAGAGGCTGTCCACGTCGGGGATGTCGCGGAGCTGGCCGCGCGTGATGTCGCCGGTGCCGGGCTTCTCGATCTTGATCACGTCCGCGCCGAACCAGGCGAGCAGCTGCGTGCAGGTGGGGCCCGACTGCACATGCGTGAAGTCGAGGATTTTGACGCCGTCGAGGGCTTTGCCCATGTGTTGTCCTCCAGACTCGATCGAATGCCGAAGCCGCCTTTGCGGCGACTAGGCCTGCTTCTTCTTGAGCGCGCTTTGCGGATTGAGGTTGCCGATGCGGCCGCTCTCGCTGCCGGCCGAGGGATCGATCACCGCGTTGACGAGCGTGGGCTTGCGCGAATCGAGCGCGGCGTTGACCGCGCGCCTTAGATCGTCGGGCGAGGTGGCGTTCACGCCCGTGCCGCCGAACGCCTCCATCATCTTGTCGTAGCGCGCGCCGGGCACGAACACGGTGGTCGCCGGATCGGCGCCGGCCTTGTTGACGTCGGTGCCGCGATAGATGCCGTTGTTGTTGAAGATCACGACGCAGACCGGCAGGCCGTAGCGGCAGATCGTCTCCACCTCCATGCCGCTGAAGCCGAACGCGCTGTCGCCTTCCACCGCGAGCACCGGATGGCCGGTCTCGACCGCGGCGGCGATCGCCTGGCCCATGCCGATGCCCATGACGCCCCAGGTGCCGACGTCGAGGCGCTTGCGCGGCTTGTAGATGTCGATGACGCCGCGCGCGAGATCGAGCGTGTTGGCGCCCTCGTTGACGAGGATCGTCTCGGGCCGCTCCTTGATGATCGTGCGCAGCACGCCGAGCGCGCCGTGATAGTCCATCGGCACGTTGTTGTTCATCAGGCGCGGCGCCATCTTCGTCACGTTCTCGTCGCGCTTGGCCTTGACCGCGCCGGTCCAGTCGACGGGCGGCGCGGGCCATGCGTTGCCCATCGCGTCGAGCAAGGCCTGGACACAGGAGCCGATGTCGCCGACGACGGGCGCCGCGATCTCGACGTTGCTGTCCATCTCCTTGGGCTCGATGTCGATCTGGACGAATTTCTTGGGCGCGTCGCCCCACTGCTTGCCCTTGCCGTGCGAGAGCAGCCAGTTGAGCCGCGCGCCGATCATCACGACGACGTCGCTGTCCTTGAGCACGGTCGAGCGCGCGGCGCCGGCGCATTGCGGATGCGTGTCGGGCAGCAGGCCCTTGGCCATGCTCATCGGCAGGAACGGAACGCCGCTCTTCTCGACGAAGGCGCGGATCGCGTCGTCGGCCTGGGCATAGGCGGCGCCCTTGCCGAGGATGATCAGCGGGCGCTTGGCGGCCTTGAGCACGTCGAGCGCGCGCTTCACCGCGTCGGGCGCGGGAATCTGCGCGGGGGCGGGATCGATGACCTTCACCAGCGATTTCCGCCCGGCCTCGGCGTTCATCACCTGGCCGAACAGCTTCGCCGGCAGATCGAGATAGACGCCGCCGGGGCGGCCCGAGACCGCGGCGCGGATCGCGCGCGCGAGGCCGATGCCGATATCCTGCGCGTGCAGGATGCGGTAGGCGGCCTTGCACATCGTCTTGGCGACGGCGAGCTGGTCCATCTCCTCGTAGTCGCCCTGCTGGAGATCGACGATCTCGCGCTCCGACGAGCCCGACATCAGGATCATCGGGAAACAGTTCGTGGTCGCGTGCGCGAGGGCGGTGAGGCCGTTCAGGAAGCCGGGCGCCGAGACGGTGAGGCAGATGCCGGGCTTCTTCGTGAGATAGCCGGCGATCGCGGCGGCATAGCCGGCGTTCTGCTCGTGGCGGAACGAAAGCACGCGGATGCCCTCGGCCTGCGCCATGCGGCCGAAATCGGTGATCGGGATGCCCGGTACGCCGTAGATCGTCTTGACGCCGTTCAGCTTCAGCGCGTCGATCAGCAGATGGAAGCCGTCGGTCAGCTCACCGGCGTCGGCGGCGGGCTTCGTCGTTCCTTCGGGCATCGTGTCGTCCTCCCACGTCTCGCGTTTCTTGGGACCGCGCGCCGGCCTTGCCGCCGGCCGCGGCCGTCCTCAATCGAAGAACTTGTCGCCGTATTGCTCGACATAGGCGGCGAGGCCGAGCGTGTGCTCGCGCGACAGCCGCTCGGCGCGCTCGGTGTCGCGCTGCTCGATCGCGCCGATGATGCCGAGATGGTCCTGGATCGAGCGCTCGGCGCGGTTGTCGCGGCCGATCGTGATCTGGCGGATGCCGCGCACGTGCAGCAGCAGATTGTCGGTCATGTCGGCGAGCTGCTTCGAGCCGGCGAGGCGGATGATCGCCTGATGGAATGCGATGTTGGCCGACGAGTATTCGCCGAGATGCTCGCGCGGCCTGTGGCTCTCGCCGAAGCCCTGCATCAGCGGGCGCAGCGTCTTGATCGCCTCGTCGCTGGCGTTCAGGGTGATGAGGCGCGCCGCCATGCTCTCGAGCGCGGCCCAGGCCTGCACCATCTCGACGATCTCGCGCTTCGTCTTCTTGACGACGATGATGCCGCGCCGCGGCAGCGACTTCACGAAGCCTTCCTGCTCCAGCATCGCGAGCGCTTCGCGCACCGGCGTGCGGCTCACGCCGAGCCGCTCCGACAGCTGGCGCTCGTCGAGCCAGGCCGGCTCGGGCGAGCCGTAGATGTCCATGTTCGTGATCGCGTGCTTCAAGGCCGAATAGGCCTTGGTCTTGTAGGTTTCTTCGGGTGCGACACGCTCGATGACGAGATCGGACACGGGGGCTCTCCCGCGAAGGGTGGGCAGGGACGGCGCACGCGGCTGCGCGCCGAATTCCGAAGCAGCGCACCTCGCGTGACCATTGGCATGCCAGATACCACTTGTCAACGAACCGCTCGCGCGCGATGGGGATTGCCGTGCCGGATTCGCTTTACCGCTTCTGGTGGAGCGCCTATTCTGGCATGCCATATACAAGCGAACCGGGCGCGAACAAGCAGCCTGGAGCACGCAAAGACGCCGTGGCGGGGAAGCGCAAGTGGAAGAAATCGCATCGTTGCTGGGCGGCTTCAGCGTCGTCCTGACGCCCTTCAACATCGGCCTGATGCTCGTCGGCATCCTGCTCGGGGTGATCATCGGGGTTCTGCCCGGCCTCGGCGGCGCCAACGGGGTCGCGATCCTGCTGCCGCTCACCTTCACGCTCGCGCAGCAGCCCGGCGGCACGACCTCGGCCATCATCCTGCTGTCGTGCATCTATTGGGGCGCGCTGTTCGGCGGCGCCATCACCTCGATCCTGTTCAACATTCCCGGCGAGCCGTGGTCGGTGGCCACGACGTTCGACGGCCATCCGATGGCCAAGCAGGGCCGGGCCGACGAGGCGCTCACCGCCGCGTTCACGTCGTCTTTCGTCGGCGCGCTGGTGGCCGTCGTCGTCATCACCTTCCTGGCGCCGGTGGTCGCGCGGTTCGCGTTGAAATTCGGGCCGGCCGAGCTGTTCGCGGTGCAGTTCCTCACCTTCGCGAGCTTCATCGGCATGGGGCGCGGCTCGCCGTTCAAGACGCTGGCCTCGATGAGCCTCGGTTTCGCGCTGGCGGCGGTCGGTCTCGATTCGGTCACCGGCCAGCTCCGCATGACCTACGGCTTCACCGATCTGCTGAAGGGCTTCCAGTTCCTGGTGGCGGTGATCGGCCTGTTCGGCATCGGCGAGATCCTGCTCTCGATGGAAAGCGGCCTCGCGTTCAGCGGCGCCAAGGCCAAGCTGCGGCTCAACGCCGTGCTGACGACATGGGCCAAGCTGCCGCGCTACTGGATCACGTCGATCCGGAGCTGCGTGATCGGCTGCTGGATGGGCATCACCCCCGGCGGCGCGACGCCGGCCTCGTTCATGAGCTACGGCCTCGCCAAGCGCATGTCGAAGCAGGGCAACACGTTCGGCAAGGGCAACATCGAAGGCGTGGTGGCGCCCGAGACCGCCGCGCACGCCGCCGGCACCAGCGCGCTCCTGCCGATGATCACGCTCGGCATCCCCGGCTCGCCGACCGCGGCGGTGCTGCTCGGCGGCCTACTAATCTGGGGCCTGAAGCCGGGGCCGCTGCTGTTCGTCGAGCAGAAGGATTTCGTCTGGGGCCTCATCGCCAGCATGTATCTCGGCAACGTCGCGGGCCTCGTCATCGTGCTCACCTGCGTGCCGCTGTTCGCCGCGATCCTCCGTATTCCCTTCAGTATCATCGCCCCGACGATCATGGTGATCTGCGCGATCGGCGCCTATACGGTGAACAACGCGATGTTCGACGTCTGGCTGGTCGTGCTGTTCGGCGTCGTCGGCTACGTGTTCAACAAGCTTTCCTATCCGCTGCCGCCGCTGGTTCTGGCACTCGTGCTCGGCGACATGGCGGAGAGCTCGTTCCGCCAGGCGATGCTGTCGTCGCAGGGCAGCCTCGGCATCTTCTGGTCGAACTGGCTCGTCGGCGGCATCATGGGCCTCGGCGTGATCCTGCTGTTCTGGCCGCTGATCAAGCGCGTGCTGGCGCTCGTCCGCCGGCGCGCGCCGGCCGGCGCGCCGAGCTAGCCCCGGGTTTCGTGCCTCGTTCCGTTTCTCGCAACGCCAAGAACAACCGTCATAACTGCAAGGAGAGGACAATGTCGAAGCAAGCGCATTCTCGCTGGAGCCGATCGCTGATCCTCGCCGCAGGCGCGGCCGCGCTGGCGGCCGGTGCGGCGGCGCCGGCGGCCGCCGAGGCCTGGCAGCCCTCGAAGGCGGTCACGTTCGTCATCCCGGCCGGCACCGGCGGCGGCGCCGATCAGATGGCGCGCTTCATCCAGGGCATCGTCACCAAGCACAACCTGATGAGCCAGCCGATCATCGTCATCAACAAGGCCGGCGGCGCGGGCGCCGAAGGGTTCCTGGAGATCAAGGGCAGCAAGGGCGATCCGCACAAGATCATCATCACGCTGTCCAACCTGTTCACGACGCCGCTGGCCACCGGCACGCCGTTCAGCTGGAAGGACATGACGCCGGTCTCGATGCTGGCGCTCGACCAGTTCGTGCTCTGGGTGAACGCCGAATCGCCCTACAAGACCGCGAAGGAGTACATCGACGCGGTGAAGGCCGCACCCGACCGCCAGTTCAAGATGGCCGGCACCGGCTCGAAGCAGGAAGACCAGATCATCACCGTGGCGCTGGAGCGCGTCACCGGCGGCAAGAAGTTCACCTACATCCCGTTCTCGGGCGGCGGCGCGGTGGCCGTGCAGCTCGTCGGCAACCACGTGAACTCGACGGTCAACAATCCGATCGAGGCCGTGGCGCAATGGAAAGCCGGCAAGCTCCGCCCGCTCTGCATCTTCGACGGCAAGCGCAGCATCTACACGAACAAGGTCACGGCCACGATGGCGTGGAGCGACATCCCGACCTGCAAGGAGTCGGGCGTCGGCGTCGAGTACCAGATGCTGCGCGGCATCTTCATGCCGGCCGGCGTCACGAAGGAGCAGGTGGCGTTCTACGTCGGCCTGTTCCAGAAGCTGCGGGAGACGCCGGACTGGAAGAAGTTCATGGAGGACGGCGCGTTCAACCAGACCTTCATGAGCGGCGACGAATACGCGAAATGGGTCGCCGCGGCCGAGAAGACGCATTACGACCTGATGAAGGAAGCCGGCTTCCTCGCGAAGCCCTGACGTCACGACGGCCGGGCCCCCGCGGGCCCGGCCTTTCGCCTCACGCATTCGGTAGCAGGACGCCATGAGCGACGGAGAAGGGCCCGGCGGGCCGCCCCTGATCTCGGTGCGCACGATGGACATCGTCGTGGCGCTGCTGATGATCGCCGCCGCCGCCGTGGTGATCGGCGACAGCCTGCGCCTCGGCATGGGCTGGCAGGAGAACGAAGGCCCGCGCGCCGGCTATTTCCCGTTCTATGTCGGCGTCATCCTCGCGGTCTCGAGCGCGGTCAATCTCGTGCGCGCGGTGCTCGACCGGAACGGCGCCGGCAAGACCTTCACGACCAAGCCCGCGCTGCTCCAGGTGCTCGCGGTGCTGATTCCGCTCGCGATCTATGTCGGCGCGGTCGCCGTCATCGGCATCTACGTCGCGTCGATCGCCTACATGGCGCTGTTCATGTGGCATTTCGGGAAGTATCCGCTCTGGCGCGGCTTCCTCGTCGGCTTCGCGGTATCGGCCGTGTTCTTCCTGATGTTCGAGATCTGGTTTCTCGTGCCGCTGCCGAAGGGGCCCCTCGACGAGCCGCTGGTGCCGGTCGTCTCGGCCTTCATGAAGTCGATCGGCCTTTAGGGCGACGCGGCGAAGCCGCCTCCGCCGGATGGGGGAAAGACCGTGGCCCAGCGCATCGCGACGCCGTGCATCAAGGTGTGCTCGATGCATCGCGGCACCCTCTGGTGCCTCGGCTGCGGGCGCACCGGACCCGAGATCGCGAAATGGTTCAACCTCTCCGCCGCCGAGCGCGCGGCGGTGTCGGCGAGCCTGCCGGCGCGCCTCGCCGCGATGGGCCTGCCGCCCGGCGGCGACCGCGAACTGGGCCACGGCCTGGCGCGCGCGCAGCGCATCGCGGCCGGCGAGGCGATCGCGCGCGGCGATGCCGGCCCCGGCGAGGGGCGATGAGCGGCCGCGTTTCGAGCCCGTGCATCGACGTCTGCCAGCTCGAGCGGGCGAGCGGCTGGTGCCTCGGCTGCGGGCGTACCGGCGACGAGATCGCCGCCTGGCCGCGCCTCGACGACGCCGCGCGCGATCGTATGACCGCGCGGCTGCCGGCGCGCATCGACGCGCTCGGGCTGCCCGCCGACCCCGCCGCGCGCCGCGAAGCAGGCGAGCGCCGGGCGCGGAAGCAGCGGATGGGCGAGGCGTAGGGGCGCGCTGCGCGCGCCCTCCTTCCGGCCGCACGGCATGGGCAGCGCAGGGGCGCATGGCTGTGCGCCCTCGTCGCGCGAATCCTGCGTTGGCAGGGCGCACGGCCTTGCGCCCCTACGGCTTCGAGATCGTGCCGCGCAGGGGCTTGCGCAGCGCGCCCCTACGCGGCAGCGGGCTCGCCTACTCCTTCGCCGTCTCGAACCGCCAGACGTAGTTGCGGTTCAGCGTGTCGTACTGCTTCGGCCAGGCGAGCTTGTCGGCGCCGATCCAGCCGAGCTCGTAGGCGGCGTGGCGCGTCCAGTACGGATCGAACAGATGCGCGCGCGCGATCACGCAGAGATCGGCGCGTCCGGCGGCGAGGATCGAGTTCACGTCCTCGTAGGACGAGATGCCGCCCACCGCCATCGTCGGCATGCCGAGCTCGAGGCGGATGCGGTCCGCGAACGGCGTCTGGAACAGGCGCCCGTAGACCGGCTTCTCGTCGGAGACCACCTGGCCCGAGGAGACGTCGACGATGTCCACGCCGGCCGCCTTGAGCAGCTTCGCGATCTCCACCGCGTCCTTGGGCTCGGTGCCGCCTTCCTTCCAGTCGTGGGCCGAGATGCGCACCGAGATCGGCTTGCCCGAGGGCCACGCCGCCCGCACCGCGCGGTAGACCTCGAGCGGGAAGCGCATGCGGTTGGCGAGCGAGCCGCCGTAGTCGTCCTTCCGCTTGTTGGTCAGCGGCGAGATGAACGTGTTGAGCAGGTAGCCGTGCGCCATGTGCACTTCGAGCATGTCGAAGCCGGCCTCTTCGGCCATCTTCGTCGCGCGCACGTAGTCGGCGATCACCGCGTCCATGTCGGCGCGGGTCATCTCGCGCGGCACCTGGCTGTGCGGCTTGTAGGGCAGCGGCGAGGCCGCCAGGATCGGCCAGTTGCCGTCCTTGAGCGGCTCGTCGTAGCCCTCCCACAGCAGCCGCGTCGAGCCCTTGCGGCCGGCATGGCCGAGCTGCAGCGCGATCTTGCTCTGGCTGTGCTTGTGCACGAAGTCGGTGACGCGCTTCCAGCCCTTGACGTGCTCGGGCTTGTACATGCCCGTGCAGCCCGGCGAGATGCGCCCCTCGCGCGAGACGTCGGTCATCTCGGCGATGATGAGGCCGGCGCCGCCCATCGCGCGCGAGCCGATATGCACGAGGTGCCAGTCGTCGGGCATGCCGTCCTCGGCCGAATACTGGCACATCGGCGAGACGACGATGCGGTTCGGCAGGACGAGGTCGCGCAGGCGGAACGGCGTGAACATCGGCGGCGGCGCAGGCTCGGTGCGCACGTTGACGCCGCTCTGGTTGGCGGCCTGCGACGCGAACCAGCGGTCCACGCTGCCCACGTATTTCTCGTCGCGCTGGCGCAAATTGCCGTGGCTGATGCGCAGCGAGCGGGTGAGCAGCGCGAAGCCGAACTGCATCGGATCGAGATGGTGGTAGTAGCGCTCCGCCTCCTCGAACCAGCGCTGCGAGACGTTGGCCGCGCGCTGCAGGCTCTCCACCTGCGGCTTGTAGTCTTTGACGTATTGCGGCAGGCCGGCCTTGATCGAGCCGGTCTCGGTGATCGCCTTGTGCAGCGCGATCGCGTCTTCCATCGCGAGCTTGGTGCCCGAGCCGATCGAGAAATGCGCGGTGTGCACGGCGTCGCCGGCGAGCACCACGTTGTCGAATTGCCAGTTGCCGCAGGTGATGTTCGGGAAGTTCCGCCAGTGCGAGCGGTTCGTGATCACCTTGCCGCCGGGGATGTACTTCTCGAGCAGCTTGGCGATGTATTTCGCGGTCGCCGCCTCGTCGGTGACGCCGAGGCCGGTCTTCAAGAAGGTCTCGTCGGTGCACTCGATGATGAGCGTCGACATGCCTTCTTCGTAGCGGTAGCAGTGCGTCCGCCAGAGCCCGTGCTCGTTCTCGATGAAGTGGAACGTGAAGGCCGGGAAGTTGAAATCGGTGCCGAGCCACACGAAGCGGTTCGGACGGAAATCGATGTTGGGCAGGAACTTGTCCTTGTAGCGCTCGCGCGTGACGCTGTTCACGCCGTCGGCGGCGAACAGCAGGTCGCAGTCGCGCAGCGCGTCGGGCTCCATGCGCGTCTGGAAATGCATCTTGATGCCGAGCTCCTGGCAGCGCTTCTGCATCAGGATCAGCATCTTCACGCGCGACATGCCGGCGAAGCCGTGGCCGGTGGATTTCAGCACCTTGCCCTTGGCGTAGATGTCGATGTCGTCCCAGTGCTCGAACGCGCCGGTGATCGCGTGATAGGTGGGCTCGTCCGCGGCGCGGAAGCCCTCCATCGTCTTGTCGGAGAACACGACGCCGAAGCCGAACGTGTCGTCGTTCTTGTTCTGCTCGTAGATGTTGATCTCGGCGCCGGGGTACGACTTCTTCATCAAGGTGGCGAAGTACATGCTCCCCGGGCCGCCGCCCAGGCAATTGATCTTCATCTCTGCTGATTCCTTACGATGCTTGTTGCGATCCCCGCGGTGGCGTCGTGCCCTACATCCGTATCTCGATTCCCTGCGCGCGCGCCTTTTCCTCCTCCTGGAGGCGCAGCTTGAAGCGCTGCACCTTGCCGGTTTCGGTGCGCGGCAGGTCGGCGACGAATTCGATCGAGCGCGGATATTTGAACGGCGCGATCTGCGCCTTCACGTAGTCCTGGAGTTCCTTCGTGCAGGCGGCGGCCGCCGCGGCCGTGCCGGCGTCGGCCGGATTGCGCAGCACGACGAACGCCTTGACGATGCGGCCGCGCTCCTGGTCCGGCGCGCCGACGACGGCGCATTCCTTGACCTTCGGGTGGTCGAGCAGCACGGCCTCCACTTCGGGGCCGCCGATGTTGTAGCCGGCCGAGACGATCATGTCGTCGGCGCGCGCGACGTACCAGAAATAGCCGTCCTTGTCCTGGCGGTAGCGGTCGCCGGGCAGGTTCCAGCCGTTCTTCACGTAGCCCTTCTGGCGCTCGATGTTGTCGAGGTAGCGGCAGCCGGTGGGGCCGCGCGTGGCGAGCAGGCCCTCGGCCGGCGCCGGCAGGATCTTCCCGTCCTCGTCCATGATGCAGGCTTCGTAGCCCGGAATCGCCTTGCCGGTGGCGCCCGGGCGGATGCCGTCGCCCTCGGCCGAGACGAAGATGTGGATCATCTCGGTGGAGCCGAGGCCGTCGATGATCTTGATGCCGCTCGCCTTCTCGAACGCCTCGAACACCGGCAGCGGCAGCGTCTCGCCGGCCGAGACGCATTGGCGCAGGCTCGACGTGTCGAATTTCTTCTGCGCGATCTGGTCCGCGAGCACGCGGAACATCGTCGGCGCCGTGTACAGCGTCGTGACCCGGTATTTCTGGATCATCTCGAGCAGGCGATCCGGCGAGGGCGGGCCGGGGTAGTAGACGACGGCGGCGCCGAAGCGCAGCGGGAAGCAGAGCTGCGCGCCGAGGCCGAACGTGAACGCCAGCGGCGGCGAGCCGGTGTAGATGTCGTCGGCGCTCGGCTTGTAGACGTAGCGCGGGAAACAGTCGCACATCGCGAGGATGTCGCGATGGAAATGCATCGTGCCCTTGGGCTGGCCGGTGGTGCCCGAGGTGAACGCGATGAGGGCCATGTCGTCGGCGGCGGTGTCGACGTTCGCGAAGCCGGCCGGCTTCCCGGCCATCGCCGCGTCGAGGTCGGCGCCGGCGCCGCCGGTTCCCAGCGCCGAGAAATACTTCACCTGTTTCAGGCGCGGCGAGAGTTCCTGCGTCTTCTTCGCCTCGTCGGCCAGCGCGACGTCGCAGAGGCAGTGATCGATCCGCGCCTTCTCGACCATGAACGAGAGCTCGCGCGCGCGCAGCAGCGGCATCGTCGCCACGCAGACGCCGCCGGCCTTCAGGATCGCGAGCCAGGTGGCAGCCATCATCGGGTTGTTCGGGCCGCGCAGCAGCACGCGGTTGCCGGGGACGAGGCCCATGTCTTCCACGAGCACGCGCGCGATCGCGTCAGCCTTAGCTTTGAGGTCGCGATAGGTCCACTTCGCGTCGGCGTAGTAGAACGCGATGCGGTCGCCCCAGCCGCGCTCGATGCCCTTGTCGAGCAGTTCCACCGCCGCGTTGAAGCGGTGCGGATAGGCGGCGAGCTCGGGCAGCGTGGAATAGTCCATCGCCGGCCACATCTCTCGCGGCGGAAGGTTGTCGCGCGCGAAGGTGTCCTTGTGCGCCGTGCGCCCGTCGCCGGGTACGTAAGGCTTCGTCATCGTCTGCCGTTCCCCTCGTCTCACGCCTCGGCCGCGGCCATCGTCTGGCCGGCGATCACGAGCTTCTGGATCTCGCTGGTGCCCTCGTAGATGCGCAGCGCGCGGATCTCGCGGTAGAGCTCTTCCACCTTGTTGCCCGAGACGACGCCCTGGCCGCCGAAGATCTGCACGGCCTCGTCGACGACCTCCTGCGCCGCGTCGGTGGCGTAGAGCTTGGCCATCGCCGATTCGCGCGTCACGCGCGCCTGCTTCACGTCCTTGGTCCAGGCCGAGCGGTAGATGAGGAGGGCGGCCGTGTCGATCTTCACCGCCATCTCGGCGATCTTGGCCTGGATGAGCTGGAACTCGGCCAGCTTCTTGCCGAACGCCTCGCGCTTCTTGGCGTAGGCGACCGCCTCGTCGAGCGCGCGGCGCGCGAAGCCGAGCGCCGCGGCGCCCACCGTGGTGCGGAAGATGTCGAGCGTCGCCATCGCGATCTTGAAGCCGTCGCCGGGGTTGCCGAGCAGGGCCGAGGCGGGCAGGCGGCAGTTCTTGAATTCGAGCGTCGCCAGCGGATGCGGCGCGATCACGTCGATGCGCTCGGCGATCGCGAGGCCCGGCGTGTTCGCGTCGACGATGAAGGCGGAAATGCCCTTGGCGCCGAGCGCCTCGCCGGTCCGGGCGAACGTCACGTAATGCCCGGCGATCCCGCCGTTCGAAATCCACGTCTTGCGTCCGTCGATGACGAAATGATTGCCGTCGCGCCGGGCCGCGCAGCGCATGCCGGCCACGTCCGAGCCGCCCTCGGGCTCGGAAAGCGCGAACGCCGCGATCTGCGCGCCGGCGCCGACCTTGGGCAGATACTGCTGCTTCTGCTCGCTGCTGCCGTAGAGCGCGATCGACCCGCTGCCGAGGCCCTGCATCGCGAACGCGAAATCGGCGAGGCCCGAATAATAGCCGAGCGTCTCGCGCACGATCGCCAGCGAGCGCACGTCGAGCTGCGGGAAGTGCCCGCCATAGGGGCTCGGCACCGCGTATTTGAGCCACCCGGCGTCGCCGAGCGCGGCCACGAGCTTCTTGCACGCGGCGTCGACTGCGGCCTGCGAATGATCGGCGCCGACGATCTTCGGCACCTCGCGCGCCGCCCAGGCGCGCAGCTCCTTGGCCAGAGCTTTGTGCCGCGCCTCGAAAAACGGCCACTCCAGGAACGTGCTGTCGGCCATGGCTGCGCTCAATTCCCCTCGAACACCGGCTTTTCCTTCTTCACGAAGGCGTCGAAGGCGCGGCGGAAATCCTCGGTCTGCATGCAGATCGCCTGCGCCTGGGCCTCGGCCTCGATGAACTGGTCGATGCCCATGTTCCATTCCTTGTCGAGCATCGTCTTGGTGATGCCGTTGGCGAAGGTGGGCCCGGCCGAGACGCGCTCGGCGAGGGTCTTCGCCTCGGCCACGAGCTGCTCGGGCTCCACGAGCCGGTTGTAGAAGCCCCAGCGGTCGGCTTCGTCGGCCTTCATCGCGCGCCCGGTGAACAGCAGCTCCGAGGCGCGGCCCTGGCCGATGATGCGCGGCAGCATCGCGCAGGCGCCCATGTCGCAGCCGGCGAGGCCGACGCGGTTGAAGAGGAACGCCACCGAGGAGCGCGGCGTGCCGAGGCGCATGTCGGCGGCCATCGCGACGCACGAACCGGCGCCGGCGCAGATGCCGTCGATCGCGGCGATCACCACCTGCGGGCACGCGCGGATCGCCTTGATGAGGTCGCCGGTCATGCGCGTGAAGTTCAGGAGGCTCGTCATGTCCATCTTGAGCAGCGGGCCGATGATCTCGTGCACGTCGCCGCCCGAGCAGAAATTGCCGCCCGCGCCGGTGACGATCACGGCCTTCACGTCCTCCGCGTAGACGAGCGCGCGGAACAGATCGCGCATCTCGGCGTAGGACTGGAACGTGATCGGATTCTTGCGCTCGGGCCGGTTCAGCGTCAGCGTCGCGACCTTGCCCTCGACCGTCCAGCCGAAATGCTTGGGCTTCAGGTCGGCGCCGCGCGTGGGCGCGGTGTCGGCGAGCATCTGGCCGAAGATGCGGCCGATATCGGTGACGGGGCGTGCGCTCATTTCTCGTCCTTTCGTTTCCCGTTCTGGTTTTCGAAGGCCTCGAACGACGTCTTCAGCTTGCCGAGCAGCCGGTGCAGCTCGGCGAGCTCGGCGCGCGAGAGGCCGTCGAAGCGCTCGGCGATGAAATCCTGGTGCTTCGGGATCATCGCATCGAAGGCCTGCTTGCCGGCCGGCGTCAAGCGCACGAGATGCGCGCGCCGGTCGTGCGGCGCCGGCTGGCGCGCGACGAGGCCCTCGGCCACGAGCCGGTCGATGAGGCCGGTCACGTTGCCGTTCGTCACCATCAGGCGGCGCGAAAGCTCGCCCATGGTCAGGCCCTCGCCGGCGCGGTCGAGCTGCGAGAGCAGATCGAATTTCGGCAGCGTGATGCCGAACTCCTCGCGCAGGCCCTGGCGGACGCTGCGCTCGATGAGCGTGGCGCACGTCAGCAGGCGGAACCAGACGCGGAGATCGAGCCGGTCGTCCTTGGTCAGCGCGGTTTCGCGGTCGTGCGGCGCGGCGAGCGCGGCGGAGACGGCCATCACATCACCTCGCCTCCGGCCACGGGGATCGACAGGCCGGTGATCGAGTGCGAGGCGGGGAGCGCGAGCCACGCGACGACGCTCGCGACTTCCTCGGGCTGGATCATGCGCGCCTGCGGATTGAACTGCGTGAGCTCGGCGCGCACGTCGGCTTCCTTCCGGCCGGTCTTGGCGATGATGTTGGCCACCGTGTCCTTCGTCATGTCGGTCTCGACGTAGGAGGGGCACACGGCGTTGACCGTGATGCCGGTCTTGGCCAGCTCCAGCGCCATGGCCTTGGTGAGGCCGACCACCGCGTGCTTCGAGGCGACGTAGGCCGAGACGTAGCGGTAGCCGATCAGGCCGGCCGTGGACGCAACGTTGACGATGCGGCCGTAGCGCGCCTCGGTCATCGCCGGCAGCGCCTGCTGGATGCAGTTGAACGCGCCGGCCACGTTGATCGCCAGCATCTTGTTGAGGAACGCGAGGTCCATGCGCTTCAGCGGCATGCTCTCGCCGCGCCCGGCGTTGTTCACCAGGATCTGCACCGGCCCTTGCGCCTTCACGGCGGCGGCGAAGGCGGCCGCCACCTGCGCCGGATCGGTGATGTCGGCGCTCGCCGCCGTCACCGGCACCGCATAGCGCGCGGCGAGCCGCGCCTTGTGTTCCTCGAGCGGCGCCGCGCTGCGGCCGAGCAGCGTCACCGCCGCGCCGCGCGCGGCCAGGTGCTCCGAGATCGCGGCGCCGATGCCGCGCGCGCCGCCCGTCACCAGCGCGTGCTGGCCGGTGAAGGGCTTGAGATCGGGCGAGAAATCGGCGCGCGGCTGGTCTGGCATGGCTTGCGGCTGTCCGGAAATTGTTTTAAGTCTAAAATATATAGACCTAAACAATCAAGCGAAGCGTGCCGGCCCGCCCTGGGGAAAATGCGCACGCGCGGAGAGGCAATCATGCGCACGCTGCTGCCGCCGGGATGGCCGCGCCCCAAGGGATATTCGAACGGCATCGCGGCCGAAGGCAAGTTCGTCTTCGTGGCCGGCGAGGTGGGGTGGAACCCGCTCACCGAGAAATTCGAGGCCAAGGATTTCGCCGGCCAGTTCCGCCAGGCGCTCCGCAACATCGTCGCGATCATGGCCGAAGGCGGCGCCAGGCCCGAGCACATGGTGCGCCAGACCTGGTACGTCACCGACAAGGCCGAATACCTCGCGAACCTCAAGGGCGTCGGCGAAGCCTGGCGCGAGATCATGGGCCGCGTGTTCCCGTGCATCGCGTGCATCGAGGTGAAGGGCCTCATGGAGCCCGACGCCAAGATCGAGATCGAGACGACGGCGGTGGT
>JAEULD010000349.1 GCA_016792765.1 Candidatus Odyssella sp. | reverse complement strand
CCGTGCCGTTCGTCTTCTGCTCGCCGCACAGCGGCACGGACTACAGCGAGGCGTTCCGGCGCGCCTCGAAGCTCGATTTCACGACCTTGCGCAAATCGGAAGACAGCCACGTCGACGTGCTGTTCGGCGCGGTGCCCGAGCACGGCGCGCCGCTGCTCTCCGCCCTGTTTCCGCGCGCCTATGTCGATCCCAACCGCGAGCCGTACGAGCTCGATCCGGCGATGTTCGAGGACCGCCTTCCGGATTACGTGAACACGGCCTCGCCGCGCGTCGCGGCCGGGCTCGGGACGATCGCCAAGGTCGTCTGCAACGGCGCCGAGATCTACCGCCGCAAGCTGAAATTCGCCGAGGCGGCCGCGCGCATCGATGCCTGCTACCGCCCCTATCACGCCGCGCTCACCGACCTGCTGGACGAGACGAAGCGCCGCTTCGGCTTCGCGGTGCTCGTCGATTGCCATTCCATGCCGTCGGTCGGCGGCCCGATGGACCGCGACCCCGGCCTGCGCCGCGTCGATTTCGTGCTCGGCGACGCCTACGGCGCGGCCTGCCACCCGGCGCTGACGCTCGCGGCCGAAGCGAAGCTGCGCAGCTACGGCTACGCCGTCCACCGCAACATGCCCTATGCCGGCGGCTTCACGACGCGCCACTACGGCGCGCCGGCGCAGCGCCAGCATGCGCTCCAGATCGAGATCAACCGCGCGCTCTACATGGACGAAGACAGCTACGCGCGCCGCCCTGCCTTCGAGACCGTGAAGCGGCACCTGACCGCGCTGGTCGCGCATCTCGCGGCGCTCGACTGGAAGGAGATCGCGCGGTGAGCGGGGATGCCGCGGCCGCGTCGAAGCCGGCCGAGGCGGCGCGTGCCGTCGCGATCCGGGCCTCGCGCGAGGCCGACATGCCCTCGGTGCAGCGCATCTACGCGCATCACGTGCTGCACGGCTTCGGCTCGTTCGAGGAGGAGCCGCCCGATCTCGCGGAGCTGATGCGGCGGCGCGCCGAGTATCTTTCGCGCCGCCTGCCCTATCTCGTCGCCGAGTTGGAAGGCCGCGCCGACGCGGAGCGTCGGATCGTCGGCTACGCCTATGCCGGGCCGTGGCGCACGCGCACGGCCTATCGCTACACGGTCGAGAACTCGATCTACGTCGATCCCGCGCACACCAAGCACGGCATCGGCCGCAAGCTGATGACGGAGCTGATCGCGCAATGCACGGCGCTCGGCTTCCGGCAGATGATCGCCGTGATCGGCGACAGCGGCAACGCGCCGTCGATCAAGCTGCACGAGGCGATGGGCTTCGTGCACGCCGGCAACCTCCGCAGCGTCGGCAGGAAGCGCGGCCGCTGGCTCGACAGCGTGATGATGCAGCGCCCGCTCGGCGAAGGCGCCGATACGGAGCCGAAGGAGAAGGCCTGACGAACCGGACGCGCCTTGCCCTTCTCAAACACTTGTTTTAATTCCACGGCATGAAGCTCGTCACCTTTCTCGATGCCGCCGGCCAGGCGCGCGCGGGCGCGCTCGCCCGGCCGGAAACGATCGTCGATCTCGCGTGCGGCGACCGGCTGCTCGGCGGCGACGGCGCCGCCTTTCGCGACATGCTGGCGCTCATCGACGGCGGGCCCGCGGCGCTCGACCGTGCGCGGCGCATCGAGGCGGAATGCGCGTCGCGCGGCCTCGCCGAGGCGCTGGCCGACACCGCCGCCGTGCGCCTCCTCGCGCCGGTGCCCGAGCCGCGCCAGATGCGCGACTGCCTTTCGTTCGAGAAGCACCTCGTCCAGGCGCGCGCGCAGCGCTTCAAGAAGCTCGCCGCGCAATCGCCCGACCCGGCCGCCGCCTGGCGCCGCTTCGAGGAGAGCGGGCAGATGGCGATCCCGAAGGTGTGGTACGAGCAGCCGATCTACTACAAGCAGAACCGCTTCAGCGTCGTCGGGCCCGAGGCCGAGATCCTGTGGCCGCGCTACTCGACGGTGATGGACTACGAGCTGGAGTTCGGCATCTTCATCGGCCGGCGCGGCACGAACATCCGGCGCGCGGAGGCACGCGCGCACATTTTCGGCTACACGATCTTCAACGATTTCAGCGCGCGCGACGCGCAGTCGCGCGAGATGCAGGGCCAACTCGGCCCGGCCAAGGGCAAGGATTTCGACACCGGCAACGCGATGGGTCCCTGGCTCGTCACCGCCGACGAGATCCGCGATCCCTACGACCTCACGATGGTCGCGCGCGTGAACGGCGAGGAATGGTCGCGCGGCAATAGCGGTACGATGCACCACAAATTCGAAGACATGATCGCGCACATTTCGGCCGACGAGACGCTGCACGCGGGCGAGTTCATCGGCTCGGGCACGGTGGGCGGCGGCTGCGGCCTCGAGCTCGACCGCTTCCTCGCCGACGGCGACGTGGTGGAGTTGGAAATCACCGGCCTCGGCATCCTGCGCAACCGCGTGCGCGTGCAGCGTTAGGGCAACGCCAGGTTCCTATGCCGGCTTCGCGTTTCCCTCCGGCGCGGTGAGCGCGCCGACCAGGAACGGGATGAGGCTTTCGATCGCCTCCTCGACGTTCTCGGGATTGCAGAGGCGCTCCGAGCGCCGCGGCAGCCACTGGCGCGCCGAGGAGAGGTAATAGAGCGCGCCGAGCAGATAGTAGAAGCGCCAATAGACCGCGGCCTTGCCGAGATGCGGCAGCAGCGCGCGGAACGCCGCCGCGAAGCGCCGCCAGATCGGGTCGTACTGCTTCAGCAGCAGTTTCTCGATCTTCCCCTCGGGATCGGTCGAGAGCCGCCCCAGGAGCTGCATCACCACCGTGCCGCCGGGCCCGAATTCGCGCGTGAGCCTGAGATGCGGCTCGACGAACGCGCGCACCACGGCCTCGAGCTTCTCCCGCCCCGCGCCCGGAAGCGCGAGCGCCGCCTCCAAGAGGCGCATGCGCTCCGCGTTGATCGGTACGATGCGGCGCACGAAGATCGCCTCGAGCAGCGCGTGCTTGCTTTCGAAATAGTAGTTCACGGCGGCGATGTTGGCGCCCGCCGCCTGCGTGATCCGGCGCAGCGACACGGTCGCATAGCCTTCGGCCGCGATCAGGCGCTCGGCGGCGTCCAGAATCCGCATCCGCGTCTCGTCGCCCCGCCCGTTGGCCCGCTTGCGCCGCTTCACCCCGCCCTCCCTGTCCGCCGCTCCGATCGCGGCAGCGGCGCGATATCGCACAGGTGCTTCGCGCTGGCCAGCATCCATCAGCGCATCAGCGAGGGCAGCCAGGTGGCCAGGCCCGGCACGGCCAAGAGCACCAGCACCAGCGCGATCTCGGCGCCCACGAACGGCACCAGCCCGCGGATGACCGCGCCGGTGGGCACCTCCGGCGCCATCGCGTTGATGACGAAGATGTTGAGGCCCACCGGCGGCGTGATCATGCTGATCTCGGTGACGACCACCACCAGGATGCCGAACCAGATCGGATCGTATTTGAGGCCGGTCACGATCGGAAAGAAGATCGGCACGGTGAGCAGCACCATCGAGATGCTCTCGAGCGCGCAGCCGAGCACGAGGTAGATGGCCACGATCACGAGGATCACGACCAGCGGCGGCACGTCGAGGCCGGCGATCCAGCGGCTCAGCGCGGTCGGCAGGCCCGCCGCCTCGATGAAGTTCGAGAAGGCGAGCGCGCCGAACAGGATCACGAACATCATCGCGGTGGTGCGCGCGGTCTCGATCAGCGTCCGCTTCAGCATCGCGAAATCGAGCAGGCGGCGCAGGATCACGAACAGGAACGCGCCGGCCGCGCCGATGCCCGCCGCCTCGGTGGCAGTGAAGATTCCGAAATAGATGCCGCCCATCACGAGCGCGAACAGCGCGACGATGCCCCACGTCTTGCGCAGCGCGCCGAGGCGCTCGGGCCAGCTCCGGCGCGGCCCCGAAGGACCGATCTCGGGCCGGCGCAGCGTCGCCAGGCTCACCGCGCCGAGCAGCAGCGCCACGGCGACGGCGCCGGGTATGATGCCGGCGGCGAACAATTTGCCGATATCGGTGCCGGTGAGGATGCCGTAGATCACCATCACGGTGCTGGGCGGAATGAGGATGCCGAGCGTTCCGCCGGCGGCGATCGACGCGGTGGCGAGCGAATCGGCGTAGCCGCGCTTCCGCATCGGCGGCAGCGCGATCTTCACCATCGTGGCGGCGGTAGCGACGCTGGAGCCGCACACCGAGCTGAACCCGCCGCAAGCCAGGATCGTCGCCTGCGCGAGGCCGCCGCGGCGGTGGCCGACGAACGCCTCGGCCGCCGCGAACAGCTCCTCGGCCAGGCGCGAGCGGGCGACGAAGTTGCCCATCAGGATGAACAGCGGCAGCACCGAGAAGCCGTAGTTCATCACGTTGTCGAACACGATCTGGCCGATCGAGTAGGACGCGGCCTGGAAGCTCACCAACAGGCCGAAGCCGACGAAGCCCACGACCGCCATCGCGAAGCCGAGCGGCACGCCGATCGCGAGCAGCCCGAACAGCGCGGCGAAGCCGAGCCCGGCCGCGATCATCGCGGCGCTCCCTTCCGCCAGCGGACGATTTGCACCGCGACGATGGCGGCCGAAACCGCCCACGAGACCGCGATGAACGCCGCGATCGGCGCGAGCGGCATGCGGAGGTTCGACGTGGTCTCGCCCGACTCCCAGAATGTCCCCGCCCGCCGCAACAGAAGCCACGCGAAGCCGAGGATCACGGCGAGGCTGATCGCCTTGCTCGCGAGCCTGAGGGCCGGGCGGATGCGTTCGGGAAACATGCGCTGGAAGATGTCGACGCGGATCTCTTCATCGCGCGCCGTCACCACGGGGGCCACGAGGAAGACCAGCGCCGCCATGCCGACCTGCACCAATTCGTAGCCCGCGGGAAGCGGCGCGTTGAGCGCGTAGCGGCCGACCACGTCGGCGACCGTGATCGACATCAGCCCGAACAGCACGCTGCCGGCGGCGAGGCCGAGCGTGTCCTCGACCGCGCGCACGAGCGTTCCGGCGGGCTGGCCGCCGCTATCTCCGGCTTCTTCGCTCATTCGGCCACGGCATTTCCGGCGGCCCCCGCCTATGTCGCGGGCGTGCCGCGGGCAAGCTCGGCATGGATTTCGAGCAGGCGCGGGATCGTCTCGCGCGGTCGGCGGCCCAGGCCGCATTCGGTGGCGATGCCGAATTGCGCGCGATGGCGGCGCGCGGTGCGGATGCGGCGCGCCGAGCCCTCGACGCCGTCGGTATAATGCACGAGGCCGAGATAGAGCTCGGTCTCGCGCGGCGCGGCAAGCCGCGCGAGCGGCGCGAAATAGGCGTCGTCGTCGCGGTCGCGCGGCACCGGATAGTGCAGCCAGTTCGCGGGCCGCGCGAGGCGCTTCAGCAGCGCGTTGGTCATGCCCACCATGAGGCCCATGTCCTTGGGCTCGACCGCGTGCTTGTGGCGGAAATCGCCGTAGCAGAAATGATAGCCGAGCTCGGCCGCCGGCGGCACCGCGTTGCCGAGCTCCGCGAGGCGCGCGACGCACCCTTCGAACGCGTCCGGGAACCACGGCTGGCGCAGGCCCTCGAGCACGTAGATTTCCAGGCACACGTCCCACTGGATCGCGAGATCGCGGAGCGGGATCGCGGCGACGATTTCGCCGAGCTCGCGCATGATGCGCGCCTCGAAGGCGGGCGCCAGCGCCGCATGAACTTCGGGCGTGAGCAGGCCGACGATGAACGCCATCGGCGTCGGCAGCGAGACCTGGAAGCGCGCGCCGGGCGCGAACCGGCCCGCCGACCTTTGGCGCAGGAACTGCGCGTAGGACGCGCGCGCGGCTTCCGGATAGCCGAGCGGCGGGATGGTCACGTCTCCGGCGCGCACGCCCGGCTTCAGCCGGTATTTCGGCGCGCCCGATTCGGGAACCGTGCCGCTGTCGGGGTCCCAAGCGTGCCCGGCGGGCTCGAACTGCGGATCGCGCGCGAGGATGCGCGCCTGGCTCGTGATCCAGTAGGCGCGCTGCCCGGTCTCGCCGTCGGGGATGCGCTTCAGCAGCGGGCCGAGCGTGCCGGCGAGCGCGTCGAAAACCTCGTCGGTGCTCGCATACGGCACCGTGCCGACGAGCTGCACGTAATGGGCGGGAACCTGCATCGCGGTCATTTCTCGAGCGGCGCGGCGTCAACGAGGACCGCGAGGAAGCGGCACGGCTTGTCGCTGCGGTTGCTCCAGGCGTGGTTGGTGCCGCGCTGGATGAGGACGTCGCCGGGCTTCATCAGCACTTCGCCCTCGTCCATCAGCGCCCAGATCTCGCCCGAGAGGATCACGATATAGTCGACCGACGCGGTCTTG
>JAEULD010000337.1 GCA_016792765.1 Candidatus Odyssella sp. | reverse complement strand
CCTTGGCGTCGACGACCCAGAGCGTGCTCACCGACAGCGTCGGCGTGTCGACGGCGCCCTTGTATTCGGCGCCCGCGATGCGCGCGGCGCCGAAATAGGGGAAGCGGCGGCGCAGCGGCTCGACCGGCGCGCCGGCGATCGGCACCAGCGCGATCTCGGCGGCGCCGGCCAGCGCCGCGATCGCGGCCACCGGCGCGCCGCCGGTGAAGAAGAACGCATCGAGCTTGCCCTGGCGCAGCGCATCGGCCGAATCGCCGATGCGGAGATAGGAAGCGGCGAGATCGTCGGGCGCCAGGCCATGCGCCTCGAGCACGATGCGGGCGTGGACGAGCGTGCCCGACCCCGCCTCGCCGAGCGAGACGCGCCGGCCGGCGAGGTCGCCGACCGCGGTAATGCCGGCCTCGCGGCGCACGACGAGGTGCACGGTCTCGGGATAGAGCGTGGCGATGAGGCGCAGCGATTCGAACGGCGGCTTGCCCTGGTAGATCGCCTCGCCGCGGAAGGCCCAATAGGCGACGTCGGCCTGGGTGAACGCCGCATCGAAGCGGCCGGCCATCAGCTCCTCGAGATTCTGGACCGAGCCCTGCGTCGTCTGCGCGGTGGCGATGAGGCCGGGCACGCCGCAGGCCCCGCCGCGATCGCACGGGCGCGAGCCGGGCGGGTTGCTGATCGCGTTCGCGAGCGTGGTTCCGACCGGATAATAGGTGCCGCCGCTGGCGCCGGTGCCGATGCGAAAATAGCGGATGCCGGCGTCTTTCTCCTGCGCGCGCGCAACCCGACCGAGCGCCGCGATGGCACCGATCCCGGCCCCCGCCGCGAGGAGCCTGCGCCGCGTCCAGATCTCCGGCATGGCCGCCATTATCCGGTCCTGCCCGTCAAGACGGGCTGCGCGGCCCCGACGCCCGGCACAATGGCCGAACGCCGCACGCCCCTCGGCGTGCGACCTTGCCGCGTCCGATTTGCATACCCTAAACCATGATACGCACGGCACAAGGCCTCGCGTTGATGGTCGACCTCGAAAACACCCGAACGGCACGGAAATGCCACACCGGCGGGCCGGGCGCGCCGATTTTTTCCGGCGGGGCGGCATGACCGAGCGCGCGGACTGCGCCGTGATCGGCGCCGGCGTGGTGGGCCTCGCCGTCGCCCGCCGCCTCGCGCTGGCCGGGCGCGAGGTGGTGGTGCTGGAGGCCGCCGACGCGATCGGGACCGAGATCAGCTCGCGCAATTCCGAGGTGATCCACGCCGGCATCTACTACCCGACCGGCTCGCTGAAGGCCCGGCTCTGCGTCGCCGGCAAGGAGGCGCTCTACGCCTATTGCGCCGCGCGCGGCGTGCCGCACAAGCGGCTCGGCAAGCTCATCGTCGCCACCAACCCGCGCGAAGAGGCCGGCCTCGCGGCGCTCCGGGCCAAGGGCGAGGCGAACGGCGTTCGCGACCTCGCCTGGCTTTCGGCCGCCGAGGCGCGGCGGCTGGAGCCGGCGCTCAGCTGCACCGCGGCGCTGCTGTCGCCCTCGACCGGCATCCTCGACAGCCACGCCTACATGCTGTCGCTGCAGGGCGAGGCCGAGGCGGCCGGCGCCGCGATCGCGTTCGAGACGCCGCTGCTGCGCGGCGAGCCCGCGGCGGGCGGCGTGGCGATCGAAACCGGCGGCGCCGCGCCGATGCGCCTCGTCTGCAACCTCGTCGTCAACTGCGCCGGCCTCGACGCGCCGGCGCTGTCGCGGCGCATCGCCGGCGCGCGGAACGTTCCCGCCGACCATCTCGCCAAGGGCAGCTATTTCACGCTCTCCGGCCGCTCGCCGTTCGCGCGGCTGGTCTACCCGATGCCGGAGCCGGGCGGCCTCGGCGTGCATCTGACGATCGACATGGCCGGCCAGGCGCGCTTCGGCCCCGACGTGGAATGGGTGCGCGCGCGCGACTACGCGGTGGACGTGCGCCGCGCCGAGAAATTCTACGCTGCGATCCGCACCTACTGGCCGGCGCTGCCCGACGGCGCGCTGGCGCCCGGCTATAGCGGCATCCGGCCGAAGATCGGCGCGCCCGACGCGCCGGCGGCGGATTTCCTCATCCACGGCCCGGCCGAGACCGGCGTTCCCGGCTATGCCGCGCTCTACGGCATCGAATCGCCCGGCCTCACCGCCTCGCTCGCGATCGCCGACGCGGTGGCCGGGAAACTCGGCCTCGCGGCACCCGTGTTGGCCTAGATCAAGGCGGCGGCCGGCGCGTTCCGGCAGCGTCCGCCCGCGTGCTAGCCTCGCGCCAAACGGAGGCCCCCATGACCATCACGCACACGGTCGAGAACCAGCCGCCGGCGCTCGAAGACGTGAACCTCTACGCGATCGACCGGCCGCTGGCCGAGGGCCTCGCGCGCGAGGGCGGCAGCTGGGGCCAGCCCGAGGTGGCGGCGATGGGCGTCCGCGTCGGCAGCGCCGCCTACCAGGAGACGATACGCAAGGCGAACGCGACGCTGCCGGTGCTGCGCACCCACGACCGCTTCGGCCACCGCATCGACGAGGTGGAATTCGCCGACGCGTGGCACGAGCTGATGACCGTGGCCAAGGGCGCCGGCCTCCATTCGCTGCCGTGGAGCGAGCCCAAGCCCGGCGCGCATGTGGTCCGGGCCGCCCTTCACTACGTCTTTGGGCAAGGCGAGCAGGGCCCCTCCTGCCCGATCGCGATGACATTCGCGGCCGTGCCGGCGCTGCGCCACCAGCCCGAGATCGCCGGCGAGTGGGTGCCGCGCCTGCTCGACACGAAATACGACCGCCGCTTCATCCCCGCGCCCAAGAAGACGAGCGCGCTGATGGGCATGGCGATGACCGAGAAGCAAGGCGGCTCCGACGTGCGCGCGAACACCACGCTGGCGAAGCCGCTGGGCAAGGGCGGCTCCGGCGGGGAATACGAGCTGACCGGCCACAAATGGTTCTGCTCGGCGCCGATGTGCGACGCGTTCCTGACGCTCGCCAACACCGAGAAGGGGCTGTCGTGCTTCTTCGTGCCGCGCTTCCTGCCCGACGGCACGCGCAACCGCTTCCTGATCCAGCGGCTCAAGGACAAGCTCGGCAACAAGACCAACGCCTCGTCGGAGATCGAATACGACCGCACCTGGGCGCGCATGGTGGGGCCGGAGGGGCGCGGCGTCGCCACGATCCTCGAGATGGTGCACCACACGCGGCTCGAATGCATCATCGGCTCGACGGGATTCATGCGCGCGGCGTTCACCCAGGCGATGCACCACGTGCAATACCGCCGCGCGTTCCAGCGCCGGCTCATCGACCAGCCGCTGATGCGCGCGGTGATCGCCGACCTCGCGGTGGAGTGCGAGGCGGCGGTGGCGCTGATGCTGCGCGTCGCGCGCGCGTTCGACCAAGCAAAAGACGACGCTCTTGCGGCGTCTTTTGCCCGGATCGCGACCCCGGTGGCGAAATACTGGATCTGCCGGCGCGTGACGCAGACCGTGATCGAATCGCTCGAATGCCTCGGCGGCAACGGCTATGTCGAGGACGGGCCGATGGCGCGGCTCTATCGCGACGCGCCTCTCAACGGCATCTGGGAAGGCTCCGGCAACGTGATCTGCCTCGACGTGCTCAGGGCGCTGGCGCGCGAGCCCGAGTCGCGCGAGGCGCTGGCGGCCGAGCTGGCCGCGGCCAAGGGCGCCGACCGGCGATACGACGCGTTCATAGCCGCGCTCGCGGCCGATCTCGCGCAGCACGGCGCGGCCGGCGAGTTCGCCGCGCGCCATCTCGTCGAGCGCATGGCGCTGGCCCTCCAGGCCTCCCTGCTGCGGCGCCACGCGCCCAACGCGGTGGCCGACATTTTCGTGGCCACGCGCCTCGCGCATGCGGGCGGCCTTGCGATCGGCGCGCTGCCGGCCGGAGCGCCGGCC
>JAEULD010000336.1 GCA_016792765.1 Candidatus Odyssella sp. | reverse complement strand
GACGTGGTGCCGATCCGCTTCGCGGTGGCGGACGCCGACGCGCACTACCACGTGCCGCTGCTCGCCTCGCCGTGGAGCTACACGACGTATCGGGGCAGCTGAGACGCGAAACCTTGGCTTTCCTTGGCTTTCCTTGGCTTTCCTTGGCTTTTGGCGGGCCTGGAGTGCACCCCAAAAGTGAGACAGTAAAAAGCCAGACAGTTCTCCGGGAGAGAACTGATGAGGAAGCGGAAGCCGAGGGACTACCCGAGCGAGACGAAGCTCGAGGCGGTCGAGCGTGTCGAGAAGGGTGAACGGGCGTGTGACGTGGCGCGGTCGTTGCGTGTGCCGCGGAGCCAGATTTACGTCTGGCGGGCGGCGTATCGGGCGCGTGGCGCGGCGGGGTTCCGCCCGCGCGGCCGGCCGCCCCGAGAGCCTTGGTCGGACGGGGCCGCCGGGTCGGCGGTCACGGACCCGCTGGCGCGGGCCGAGCGGCGCGTGACGGAACTCGAGCGCAAGGTTGGTCAACAGCAGCTCGAGCTGGATTTTTTCAAAAGAGCCTTGCGGCAAGTCGAGGCGTTGAGCCGGGCGGAAGACGCGCCTGGCGCAACGGCATCTATGCCCTCATCCAAGCGCTGATGCGGTCGCAAGGCATGGTGTCGATCGAGCGGATGTGCGCGCTGGCGGGGGTCAGCCGGGCCGGCTACTACCGGCACTGGCGGGCGTCGTCGCCGCGCCAGGAGGAGACGGGCCTGCGCGACGCGGTACAGCGTGTCGCGCTGGCCCACCGCGCCTATGGCCACCGGCGCATCGCGGCGCAGCTGCGGCGGGAGGGCTGGCCGGTCAACAAGAAGCGGGTACTGCGGGTGATGCGCGCGGACAACCTGCTGTGCCTGAGGAAGCGGGCATTCGTGCCGGCGACGACCGACTCGCGGCACGGCTGGCGGATCCATCCCCACCTGGCGCGGCATCTCGTGCCCACCGCGGTCAATCAGCTCTGGGTGGCCGACATCACCTATGTGCGGCTGTCCGAGGGGTTCGCTTATCTGGCCGTGGTGCTCGACGCGTTCAGCCGGCGCGTGATCGGATGGGCGCTCGAGAGCCACCTGCGGGCCGAGCTTGCCCTGACAGCCCTCGCGATGGCCCTGGCCGGCCGGACGATCGTGCCGGGCGGGCTCGTGCATCACTCGGATCGGGGCGTGCAGTATGCCTGCGGCGACTACGTTGCCCGTCTCGCGGCCGCCGGCATCCAGCCCAGCATGAGCCGGGTCGGCTGCCCCTACGACAACGCCATGGCGGAGAGCTTCATGAAGACGCTGAAGCACGAGGAAGTCGATGGCCGGGCCTATCGCGACGTCGTCGTGGCACGCCGCGAGATCGATCGCTTCATCGACGAGGTCTACAATCGGCAGCGCCTGCACTCCGCGCTGGCCTATTGTTCGCCCGCCGAGTTCGAAGCCAAACTGCCGCCGCTGGGGGCTGCTGCGCAGCAGCCCCCAGCGGCGGTCCAAGCAACCAGCTGTCTGTGATTCTTCTGTCTCACAACAGGGGTGCAGTCCACCGCCGCCAAGCAACGAGGCCAAATCCCGGTGCGAGCCGGGCTGCATTCCGCGTTGTCTCGAAGCGGTTTTAGGACTCCCTTGAAAAATAGAACAAACAAGGAATCATGTCAAGGGAGCTCACGCTGGGGCACTGTCGCAGTTCGAAATGGGCCCCGGAGTATCGGCGACCGAAAGCGCCGTAGGGGCGGGTCCCCGACCCGCCCGTGTCGGCGCGCGACGGATTCTGCCGAAAGCGCACCGTGGCGATGACAAGCAAATGCCGGCTGGCGGCTCAGGAAGCACGGGCGGGTCGGCGACCCGCCCCTACGACTCCGCTGCGGCGCGATATCTCGAACTGAGACAGTGCTCACGCCGGCGGGGCGCGCGTTAATACCGCACCTTGTCGTCCTTCTTCATCCAGGCGGCGAAATCCGCCTCCGCCTCCGCGGCGAGCAGGCGCTGCATCGGGATCGCGCGGCGCTCCATCGGCAGGGCGAATTCGCGGTAGATGTGGTCGTCGTCGAAGCCGATGCGCGCGGCGCCCGCGCGCGTGTTGCCGTAATAGATGCGCCCGATGCGCGCCCAGTAGATCGCGGCGAGGCACATCGGGCAGGGCTCGCAGCTCGCATAGATCTCGGCGCCGGCGAGATCGAACGTGCCGAGCGCCTTGCAGGCATCGCGGATCGCGACGACTTCGGCGTGGGCGGTGGGATCGTTCGTCGAGGTGACGCGATTCCAGCCCTCGCCGACGATGCGCCCGTCCTTGACGATCACCGCGCCGAACGGGCCGCCGGCGTTGCCGTTCATGCCCTGGCGCGCGAGCGCGAGCGCGCGGCGCATGTAGCCGTCTTTCTCGGTGCTCATGCGGACCGCGCCAGGCTGGCGGGGACCGCGCGGTGGCGGCGCATGATCTCCGCGGCGGCGGCGAGCGCGATCACGCCCGGCTCCTTGCCGGGAATGCCCTCGGCGCCGATCGGGCAGACGAGCCGCGCCAGCGCCGCCTCGCCGATGCCGGACGCGCGCAGCCGCGCCGCGAAGCGCGCGCGCTTGGTGGCCGAGCCGATCAGGCCGAGATAGGCGAAATCGCCGCGCCGCAGCACGGCTTCCACGATCTGCTGATCGCGCGCATGGCTGTGCGTCATCACCAAGACATAGGCTCCTTTCGCTGCGCGCTTCGCTTCGGCCACGGGATCCGGGGTGCGGACGACCGCGACATTCGCCGGCACGGCCGGCGGAAACGCGTCTTTGCGCTCGTCGATCCACACGGCGCGGCAGGGAAGCTGGCCCAAGATGGAGGCGAGCGCGCGGCCGACATGGCCGGCACCGAAGAGATAGACGACGCAATCGGGTGGGATCACGCGCACCACATGCCAAGCATCGTCAGCTGCGGCGGCGCCGGCAAGCACCTTGCGCGCGGCGCGCACCGCGGCGGCCGTGCGCGGGCCGAGATCGCCGGCCACGTCGTCGCCGGACACGGCGAGACAGCCCGCGCCGTCCGCGGCGAAGACGAGCGCCGCCGCGCGGCCGGCTGCGATCCAGGCGCGCAGCGGCTCCAGCCACGCGCGATCGCGTTCCGAGACCGGGCGGAAATGCAGCGCGACATGGCCGCCGCAGCACTGGCCGAGCTCCGGGCCGAGCGGAAACTCGCGCCGTTGCGCCGGCGCACCCGCGCGCAGCATCGCGCGCGCAAGGCGCGCGGCGCGGTATTCGAGCCGCCCGCCGCCGACCGTGCCGAAGAGATCGCGCTCTGTGACGATCATCGCGGCGCCGGCTTCGCGCGGCGCGGACCCTTTAACGGCGGCCACGGTGACCAGCGCGGCCGGGACGCCGGCGTCGAGCAGCACTGCCAGTTTCTCCGGCCACACGCTCATGGCCGCGCGCCCTTGCCGGACCCCGTCATCCCGACCGGAGCGGGCGCGCCCCTCGGCGCGGCCGCGAAGCGGAGGGATCGCGTGGCCGGTGCGGCACGATCCCTCCACTGCGCGAGCCGCGAGAGCGGCTCGCTCCGGTCGGGATGACGATGCGTGGATGAGATCATTCCGCCGCCTCGCGTTTCGGCGCGTCCGCAGCCGCTGCGGCGTCCTCCAGCGCGAGCAGCACGCGTTCGGGCGTGGCCGGCGCGTCGAGCCGCACCGCGCGGCCGGCGGCGCTCGCGGCGGCGTCCTTGATCGCGTGGAACACCGAGATGGCGAGCATCAGCGGCGGCTCGCCGACGGCCTTCGAGCGGTGGATCGCGGCCTCGCGGTTGCGGCCCTTCCGCCAGATCGACACGCGGAAATCGGCCGGGCAATCGGAGGCGGCGGGAATCTTGTAGGTGGAGGGCGCGTGCGTCGCGAGGCGGCCCTTGGCATCCCAGACCAGCTCCTCGCTCGTCAGCCAGCCGGCGCCCTGGACGAACCCGCCCTCGATCTGGCCGAGATCGATCGCCGGGTTCAGCGACTGGCCGACATCGTGCAGGATATCGACGCGCAGCAGGCGGTGTTCGCCGGTCAGCGTGTCGAGCACGATCTCCGACGCCGCCGCGCCGTAGGCGAAGTAATAGAACGGCCGCCCGCGCCATCTCGCACGATCGAAGTGGATTTTCGGCGTGCGGTAATAGCCGGCGGCCGAGAGCGAGACGCGCGCGAGAAACGCCTTCTTCGCCAGCGCCGCGAGCGTCATCGACCGGCGGCCGCCGCGCACCCGGTTGCCGGCGAAGACGACGGCGCCCGGCGCGCAGCCGAGCTCGGCCGCGGCGACCGGCAGAAGCCGCGCCTTGATCGTGCGCGCCGCGTTGCGCGCCGCCATGCCGTTCATGTCGGAGCCCGCCGAGGCCGCGGTCGGCGTCGTATTCGGCACCTTGCCGGTGTTGGTGGCCGTGATCTGCACGCGGTCGAGGCTCGCGCCGAACTCGTCGGCCACCACCTGCGCCACCTTGGTGAAGAGGCCCTGCCCCATCTCGGTGCCGCCGTGGTTCAGATGCACGCTGCCGTCGGTGTAGAGGTGAACCAGCGCGCCGGCCTGGTTGAGGTGCGTGGTCGTGAACGAGATGCCGAACTTCACCGGCGTGAGCGCGAGGCCGCGCTTCAGGATCGGGCTTTTCGCGTTGAAATCGGCGATCTCGGCGCGGCGGCGGCGGTAATCGGCGCTGGTGGCGAGCTCGGCCATCAGCGCCGGCGCCGCGTTGTCGTCCACCCTCATGTGGTAGGGCGTGACGTCGCGCCCCCTGCCGCCGTAGAGATTCGCGCGGCGCACGTCGAGCGGGTCCTTGCCGAGCGCACGCGCGATCTCGTCGAGCACGTACTCGATGGCCATCATGCCCTGCGGCCCGCCGAAGCCGCGGAACGCGGTGTTCGACACGGTGTGCGTCTTGCAGCGATAGGACGCGACCGAGACGTTCGGCAGGTAATAGGCGTTGTCGCAATGCATCATCGCGCGATCGTTGATCGCGAGCGAGAGATCGGCCGAGCGGCCGCAGCGCGAGGCGAGCATGAATTCGACGCCCTGGATGCGGCCCGCATCGTCGAAGCCCGCCTCGTAGCCGACGACGAAATCGTGGCGCTTGCCGGTCATCTCCATGTCGTCGTCGCGGTCGGCGCGCACCTTCACCGGCCGCCCGGTCTTCCAGGCCAGCAGCGCGGCGACGGCGGCGAAGAAGGCGCCCTGCGTTTCCTTGCCGCCGAACGCGCCGCCCATGCGCCGGCATTCCGCCGTCACCGCCGCGTCGGGGATGCCGAGCGCTGCGGCGCAGACATGCTGGATTTCGGTCGGGTTCTGCGTCGACGACAGCACGAGCATGTCGCGGCCTTCGCCCGGAATCGCGAAGGCCGCCTGGCCTTCGAGATAGAAATGCTCCTGCCCGCCGATCCCGAACCGGCCCGCGCGGCGATGTTTCGCGCGCGCGATCGCGCGGGCGGCGTCGCCGCGCTTCATCACCTGCGGCGGCTCGAGCAGCGAATTCGCCGCGAGGGCGTCTTCGACCGTGAGCAGCGCCGGCAGATCCTCGTATTCGATGCGAGCGAGCCGCGCGGCGCGGCGCGCCTGTTCGACCGTCGCGGCGGCGACGGCGAAGATGCATTGGCCGACATGCTCGACGACGCCGTCGGCGAAGATCGGATCGTCGGCGAAGACCGGCGCGCAGTCGTTCTTGCCCGGAATGTCGGCCGCGGCCATCACGGCGACGACGCCGGGCGCCGCGCGCACCGGCGCGAGATCGACGCTCGTGAGGCGGGCGTGCGGCCGCGCGCTCAGGCCGAACGCGGCGAACAGCGTGCCCGGCGGCTCGGGGACGTCGTCGACATAGAGCGCCGCGCCGCTGACGTGCTTCTCGGCGCTGTCGTGCGCGATCGCGCGGTGCACGACGCCCGCCGCGGCTCCATTGCCTGTGCGCCGCTTCGCCATGCTCAGGTTCCGTAGCGCAGCACGTGCGCCTCGGCCGGCGGCAGCGCCTCGCTGCGGAAGAAGCGCCAGAGGAGATTGCGCGCGACGGCGGTGCGATAGCGGGCGCTGGCGCGCATGTCGGAGATCGGCGCGAAATCGCGCTCCAGCGCCGCCGCCGCCGCGGCCACCGTCGCCTCGTTCCATGGCTTGCCGGTCAGCGCCGCTTCGCAGCCGGCGGCGCGCTTCGGCGTGGCGGCCATGCCGCCGAACGCGACGCGCGCCGCGCGCACGATGCCGCCGCCCGTCTCGACCGCGAACGCGCCGCACACGGCGGAGATATCCTGATCGAAGCGCTTCGAGACCTTGTAGGCCGCGAAGCGCAGGCCGGCGCGCGGCTTCGGGATGCGGATGCGCGCGATGAATTCGCCGGGCGCGAGCGCGGTCTTGCGGTAGGCGAGGAAGAAATCGTCGAGCGCGAGCTCGCGCCGCGCCGCGCCTTTGCGCAGCACCACGCTGGCGCCGAGCGCCAGCAGCAGCGGCGGCGTATCGCCGATCGGCGACGCGTTGGCGATGTTGCCGCCCATCGTGGCGACGTTTCGGATCTGCTCCGAGCCGAGCCGGCGCAGCACCTCGGCGAATTCGGGATAGGCGGCGGCGATCGCCGCCATCGCGTCGCCGTAGGGCGCCGCCGCGCCGATCTCGAGATGCGATGCGCTCTCTTCGATATCGGCGAGGCCGCGCACGCCGCCGACATGGATCAGCGTATCGAGATCGCGGTGCTGCTTCGTGACCTCGAGCGCGAGATCGGTGCCGCCGGCGAGAATGCGCGCGGCCGGCTCGCGCAGGAGCGCCGCGGCCAGCTCGTCCTCGGAGACGGGCGCATAGAAGCGGCGACCGGCGGCTTCGTAGACGAGGCCCCGCTCGCGCCGGATCGAGCCCAGCAGCGCGAGCGTGCCCGCCTCGGCGCGCAGGAACTCGTCGTTGCGCGCGCCCGCGCAGGCGACCAGCGCGGCATTGACGATCGGGCGATAGCCGGTGCAGCGGCAGAGGTTGCCGGCAATCGCGTCGTTGATCCGCGCGCGGTCCGGCTTTCCCGGCGCGCGGTAGAGCGCGAACAGCGACATCACGAAGCCCGGCGTGCAGAAGCCGCATTGCGACGCGTGCTGCTCGACCATCGCGCGCTGGACCGGATGCAACGCGCCGCCCGCGCCGGCGAGATCCTCGACCGTGACCAGGGCCTTGCCGTCGAGCGCCGGGACGAACTGGATGCAGGCGTTGACCGCGCGATAGCAGAGGCGGCCGCCCGCAGCTTCGCCGACGACGACCGTGCACGCGCCGCAATCGCCCTCGGCGCAGCCCTCCTTCGTGCCGGTGAGCCCGCCCGCGCGCAGCCAGTTCAGCACCGTCGTGTTCGGATCGACGCCGCGGATCTCGCGCACGCGGCCGCGATGCACGAAGCGGATCGGCTCAGCACTGCCCGTGGAATCGCCGTCGCCCATCAGCGGCCCTCGCGCGCGGTTGGCGCGCGCAACCATACTGGCAGGAACGCGGCCAGTTCCAGACCGTTCCGCTACCGCGACCCGCCGCGATACCAGCGGTCGACCAGCGCGCGCTCCTCGTCGGTCATCTCGGTGGCGTTGCCGGGCGGCATGGCCTTGAGCGTCACCGTCTGCGCGTGGATGCGCGCCGCATGCGCCCGCACCCATTCGGGCTTGGTGAGATCGACGCCCTTGGGCGCCGCCGCGAGGCCCGGGAAGGTCGGGCGCGCGGCATGGCAGTTCGCGCAGCGCTGGGCCATGACCGGCATGATCTCGGCGATCCCCACGGCCGGGCCGGCCGGCGCCGCCGGCGGGCGCGGCACCAGCGCCACCGCCACGGCGGCCACGATCGCGGCGCCGCCGGCGAACCAGGCGAGGCCGGACTTGCCCTTGTGCCGCAGATTGAACGTGTGGCGCATCAGGGCGCCGCCGGCCATCAGCGCGAGCAGCCACAGCGGCGCCAGCGCATCGCCGTAGAGCATCGCATAGTGGTTGCTGATCATCGCGAACAGCACCGGCAGCGTGAAGTAGTTGTTGTGGACCGAGCGCTGCTTGCCGCGGCGGCCGTGTTCGGGATCGGGCGCCTGCCCGGCCGCCATCGCCGCCACCATCTTCTTCTGGCCGGGGATGATCACGAAGAAGACGTTGGCCGACATGATCGTGCCGAGCATGGCGCCGGCGTGGAGATAGAGCGCGCGGCCGCTCATCGCGAACGAGAGCAGGAACACCGCCGCCGCGAAGATCGCGGCGAAGAGGTAGCCCACGGCCTTGTCGTTGCGCCCGATCTTGCTGCGGCAGAGCGCGTCGTAGACGAGCCACGCTCCGGCCATCGCCCCGATGCCGAGCGCCGGCCCGGCCCACTCCGGCCAGCCGAGCTCGGGCTTCAAGAGCGTGCCGGCGCCCTGGAGATAGTAGGCGACGATCAGCAGCACGAAGCCGGTGATCCAGGTGGTGTAGGCCTCCCACTTGAACCAGTGCAGGCGTTCGGGCAGGCGCGCCGGGGCGACGAGGTACTTCTGCGGATTGTAGAAGCCGCCGCCATGCACGGCCCACAGCTCGCCGGCGACGCCCTTGCCCCGCACGGCCGGATCGGCCGGCGGCTCGAGGCTGTTGTCGAGCCAGACGAAATAGAACGACGAGCCGATCCAGGCGATGCCGGCCACGAAATGCAGCCAGCGCACGGCGAGGTTCAGCCATTCGAGGATGTAGGCGTCCATGGTCGCTGCGCGGTGTGAGCGGGCAACTTGGCACCGGCCCCCGCACGGTTGCAAGTTTCCGCGGCGCCGGGGCCGCGCGCCACTGTCGCCGGGCGCGCGGGCAGGCTAGAGTGGCCGGCAAGAGGGCGGCCGCGGCGCTGGCACGGGGCTTGCTTCGAAAAACGCGAAGGCTCGAACTCAGGGAGGACGCTCGATGACTGGATTCCGCTCGATTTTCGCCGCGCTCGCCGCCGCCGCGGCGCTGCAAGCGCCGGGCGCGTCGGCGCAGCAGGCGGTGAAATTCACGCTCGACTGGCGCTTCGAGGGGCCGGGCGCCCTCTTCCTGCTGCCGGCGGCGAAGGGCTACTTCAAGGCCGAGGGCCTCGACGTGACGATCGATTCGGGCGCGGGCTCGGCCGGCGCCGTGAACCGCATCGCCACCGGCGGCTACGACATGGGCTTCGCCGACCTCGCCGCGCTGATCGAGTTCCTCGCCAACAATCCGGCGAACAAGACGCAGGCGGTGTTCATGGTCTACGAGACCGCGCCGGCCGCGATCTTCACGCTCAAGAAGAGCGGCATCGCCAAGCCGGCCGATCTCGCCGGCAAGAACATCGGCGCGCCGCCGTTCGACGCCGCGCGCAAGGCCTGGCCGATCTTCGCCAAGGCCGTGGGCCTCAAGACCGACGCGGTGACCTGGCAGAACATGGACCCGGCGCTGCGCGAGCAATTGCTCGTGCGCGGCGAGGTGCCCGCGATCTCGGGCTTCTACTTCACCGGCTATCTCAACCTGCTCGCGCGCGGCGCCAAGCCCGACGAGATCGTGGCGTTCAAATACGGCGATCACGGCGTGAAGCTCTACGGCAACGCGGTGATGGTCAGCGAGAAGTTCGCGGCCGCGAACCCGAAGGCCGTGACCGGCTTCCTGCGGGCGCTGCGCAAGGGCATCGCCGACGTCGTCGCGAAGCCCGACGAGGGCATCGCCGCCGTCAAGGCGCGCGACGGGCTCATCGACGTGAAGCTCGAAACCGAGCGCCTGAAGCTCATGATCGCCGACCAGCTCGACAAGAGCGGCAAGTTCGGCGGCGCGGTGGACAAGGCGCAGCTCGAGAAGAACATCGCCGACGTCGTCGATGCGTTCGGCTTGAAGGCCAAGCCCGCGGCGGACCAGGTGTTCAACGCGAGCTTCCTGCCGAAATAGAAGCGCGGCGGCCCGGCGGCCTTGAAACCCTTCGTCCGCTTCGAGGACGTAGCGCTCAGCTACCGCGACGACGGCGAGTTCGCGATCGAGGACGTCACGCTCGCGATCGCGCCGAACGAGTTCGTCGCCGTCGTGGGGCCGAGCGGCTGCGGCAAGTCCACGATGATGAAGCTGTGCTCGGGCTTGCGGAAGCCCACGCGCGGCCGCGTCGAAGTGGCCGGCGGCGCCGTGGCCGGGCCGCTCAAGATCGTGGGCATGGCGTTCCAGAACCCGAC
>JAEULD010000297.1 GCA_016792765.1 Candidatus Odyssella sp. | reverse complement strand
GGCCGCGCCGCACGTCTTTCTGGCGGCCGGAGGAGCGCCAGCATGAACCGCCATCCTTTACGCCCCGTCACCGAGGCCGACATCCGCACCTACGAGGAAGACGGCGTCGTCTGCCTGCGCGGCATGTTCGACCGCGAATGGACCGACCGCATGCGCGAGGCCTCGATCCGCTTCATGGAGAGCGGCATCGGCCGGAAGCGCATCGTCCAGAAGCCGGGCGAAACCGCGCGCTTCTATTCCAACGTGTTCATGTGCGGGCTCGATCCCAACTTCATGGCGTTCCGCAACGAATCGCCGGCGGCCGAGATCGCGGCCACGCTGATGCGCGTCGACCGCGTGCGCTTCTGGTACGACCAGATGTTCATCAAGGAGCCGGGCACGTCCGCGCCGACCCAGTGGCACCAGGACCTGCCGTTCTGGCCGTTCCGCGGCAGCCACCTGATCTCGATCTGGGTCGCGTTCACGCCGGTGACCAAGGACTCGAGCGGCGTCGAATACATCAAGGGCTCGCACAAATGGCCCAAGTTCTATCGGCCCGTCACGCCCGACGAGGATCCGAATTTCGCCAACCCCGATCTCGAGCCCTGCCCCAATTTCAGCGAGCGTTACGGCGACCCCAGCCTGAAGTTCCTGTCGTGGGAACTCGAGCCGGGCGACGTCGTCTGCCATCATCCGATGGCGGTGCACGGCGCCGGCGGCAACAAGTCGGCGACGCAGGGCCGCATCGGGCTCTCGGTCCGCTTCCTCGGCGACGACGTGCAGTGGGACCCGCGACCCTACACGGTGAAGATTCCGGTCCCGCCGAAGGTCCCCGCCGGCGCCTATCCCGGAGACGACGCGGTGTTCCCCGTGATCTGGGAGCGCCCGCGCGCCGCGGCGGAGTAGCCGCGGGCCGCGCCATTTCGGGGCCGCCGCCGGCGCGCCGGGCGCGCGTCCGTTGCCGACCGCATCGCGGCTGAGGCAAGGTCCAAGGCTTCGGTCAGGACGACATCAGAGGGGAACATGCCTGCCAAAATCCTCGCCTTCTCGGGAAGCTCGCGCAAAGGCTCGCTCAACAAGAAGCTGCTCGCGATCGCGGTGCGCGAACTGCGCGCGCTCGGCGCCGAGGTCACCGAGATCGATCTCCGCGACTTCGATCTGCCGATCTACGACGGCGACATCGAGGCGCAGGGCATGCCCGAGGGCGCGAAGCGCCTGCACGCGATCTTCAAGGCGCACAATGCGCTGCTGATCTGCACGCCCGAATACAATGGCGGCGTCGCGCCGCTCACGAAGAACTCGCTCGATTGGGTCTCGCGGCCGATGAACGGCGAGCCCGGCCTGTCGGCCCTCATGGGCAAGGCGGTTTCGATCCTCTCGGCCGCGGTCGGCGTCGTGGGCGGATCGCGCCAGCAGGCCCATCTCCGCGTCGCGTTCCAGGTGATGCGCTGCATCAACGTGCCGGAGACCGTGAACATCCCGTTCGCGCAGAACGCGTTCAACGAAGACGGCTCGCTCAAGGACAAGGCCACGCACGATCTCGTCGCGCTCGCGGCCCGGAGCCTCAAGAGCGTGGCCGACAGGCTCAATCCATGAACGACATGCCGCGCCCGGCGCCGGGCACCGCCGACCTCGTGGCCCGTGCGCGGGCGCTGGTGCCGGCGCTGCGGCAGCGCGCGCTCGGCACCGAGCAGCAGGCGCGCGTGCCTGCCGAAACGGTACGCGCATTCGAGGCCGCCGGCCTCTGCCGCATCTGGATTCCGCGGCGCTATGGCGGCTACGAGCTCGATCTCGAAGCGGGGCTGGAAACCTGCTGGGAGACGGCGCGCGGCTGCGCGTCCTCCGCGTGGTGCCTGTCGGTCTGGCAGCAGCACAGCTGGATCGTCGCCCATTTTCCGGAGCAGGCGCAGGCCGAGACGCTCGGCGCAGAGCCGGATTTTCACGTCGGCGCGGTACTCTCGCCGCGCGGCAAGGCGAAGAAAGTCGCCGGCGGCCACGTTCTCTCCGGGCGCTGGCCGTTCGCGTCGGGCTGCGATCACGGCACCTGGATCCTGCTCGGCGCCGTCGTCGTCGACGAGGCCGGCGACGAGATTCCGGTCGAGGGCACCATCTACGGGCGGCCCAAGGCCAATGCGCGGCTCTTCCTGCTGCCGATGAAGGACGTCCAGAATCTCGGCGACTGGCGCACGGCCGGCTTGTCCGGCACCGGCAGCCATTCGATCGCGGTGAGCGACGTGTTCGTCCCCGAGCACCGCTCGATCTCGATTCCCGACACGGTGGACGGCCAGGCGCCCGGCCGCGCGCTGCATACGGGGCCCCTCTTCCGCGTGCCCTATTACGCGTTCCTCGTCACCTCGCTGGCGAGCCCGGCGCCGGGGATCGCCGAGGGCGCGCTCGAGGCGCTGATCGCGGGCGCCGAGAAGCGCGTGATCGCGCCGATGAACATCCAGCAGGCCAAGATGGTGCGCACCGACCGCCAGATCGGCGACGCGGCCGCGCGCATCCATGCGGCGAAGCAGCTCTTCCTCGGCAATGCGCGGCGCATCATGGAATGCGGCCGCACCGGCGCCGCGATGAGCATCCAGGAACGCGCCGACTGCCGCAACAACGTCGCCTTCGCGGTGCAGCTCTGCCACGAGGCGATGGAGATCATCTTCTTCGCCGCCGGCGGCTCCTCGCTCGCGCTCGACAACCCGATCCAGCGCGCGATGCGCGACATGCACGCGGTCAAGGCCCACTATTTCATGGATATCGAGACGACGCGCGAATTGGCCGGTATGATCCGCCTCGGAAAGGTGCCGTTCACCTACATTTTCTGAGGAGTTCCGCGATGAAGAAGCGCCCGCTCGGCCGCACCGGCATCTCGGTGTCGGCGCTCGGCCTCGGCTGCATGGGCATGTCGATGGCCTACGGCACGCGCGACGACGCCGAGTCGATCAAGACGGTGCACCGCGCGCTCGAGCTCGGCATCGATCACCTCGATTCGGCCGAGCTCTACGGCGACGGCCACAACGAGGAGCTGCTCGGCCAGGCGCTGAAGGGCAGGCGCGACAAGGCGTTCCTCGCCACGAAGTATCACAATGGCGTCAAGAACCGGCGCAACCCCGACGGCATCGCCGAGAAAGGCTGCGCTTACGTCAAGAAGGCGTGCGAGATGAGCCTCGCGCGCCTCGGCATGGACCACATCGACCTCTACTACCTCCACCGCATCGATCCGGTGAACCCGATCGAGGAAGTGGTGAGCGCGATGGACGCGTTGCGCATCGAAGGCAAGATCCGCTTCATCGGCCTCTCCGAAGTCGGCGCCGACACGCTGCGCCGCGCCGCCAAGGTGGCGCCGATCGCGGCGCTCCAGACCGAATACTCGCTGTGGAGCCGCGACGAGGCCGAGCAGAAGATGCTGCCGGTCTGCCGCGAGCTCGGCGTCGCCTACGTCGCCTACTCGCCGATGGGCCGCGGCTTCCTCACCGCGCAATTCAAGTCGCCCGAGGCGCTGCCGCAGCAGGACCGCCGCCACGAGCACCCGCGCTTCCAGAAGGAGCACTTCGCCAAGAACGCCCAGCTCCTGCCGGCGCTCGAAGCGATGGCCGCGAAGAAGAAGTGCACGCCGGCGCAGCTGGCGCTCGCCTGGGTGCTGCACAAGGGCGACGAGATCCTGCCGAT
>JAEULD010000323.1 GCA_016792765.1 Candidatus Odyssella sp. | reverse complement strand
CTGCACGGCAAGGCCGGCGAGATCGCGATCCTGCCGCTCTGGCCAAAGGCGGGGAAGCCGGCGAAGCGCTTCATCCTTCGCGCGCGGAAGGGCGTCCGCACCGGCGCTACGCTGCTGCCGGGCCTCGTGCTGCACGAAGGGGACGGGAAATACACGGCGGCGGCGGAAGCGGTGCTACGCGACGGCGCGGCGCTCGATCAGTGAATCTCGTCGTCCAGTAGCGGCGGCTCCGGCGGAATGGGAATGTCGATTGGCCGGCCGTCGTCATCGGTGACGGGCCGGCACTCGACTTCGATCTGCAAATATTTGTAGGCCAATTGCACGGCCTGCGCGGGCGTTGCGCCGTAGCTGCAGATCACCTCGCCGCCGCGCCTCAAACCGCACCGCATCGGCGCGCAGAAGGTTCCCGGCTCTTCCTCGAACGGCGGCCAGACGGCGAGTTCGACTCGCCGCCTCTCGCCGGCATGGTCCTTCGCCCAGCCTTCGATCCGGTAGATGGGTTCGACACGCTCGATGTTGGGAACGGTTGGCGGTCCCACCCATGACCGATCCCGGGGCGGGGAGGGTAATTCGACCTGTTCTCCCTTCCCGTTCAAGAGAACTCCGTCCGTATGCTTCAGCGCATTGTGTAGCAACTCAAATGCCTTCGCCCACGCGTCGTGCTTTAGCCGAGAATACACGCGATACGGGTCGGTAGGCAGCAGCCTCGTTCGAATTTCGCAGAAGTAAGATTGATCAGGCGCCTCTTCTGGAACGCCAACAGTGATTGTGATCGCCTCCTTCGCGCCATTGGATCGATAGAGAAAGCCGCTAAAGCCGTAAGGTCGATCCATTACCACTCGCCTGTGTCGAGACGCGGGTATCCAAGTTGGCCCGTATGTTTACAATGCCCGTACCGCGCCTGGACCGAAGCCCAGCATCTCTGCCGACGATAGGCTGCGCGGGGGCCGGAAATGCTGCCGCAGAAGCGCTCATCGTCTTGCGCTTGGCGTTCACAGTCTGCTTCATTGGTTTTCTCGCGCGGCAGCGGGCAATACCCGCGGGGGCGCGGTAGTCCCAAACTGGGTATCTGCCAAGGTTGGATGGCCGGTTCGGCACAGCCTTGGTCCTCGTCATTCTCCCGATCCATCTTGTCGGAGGCAAGAGACTTATTCACTGATTGTTCTGTCTCGCCTGCAGGCAGCATGTAGCCATCCACTGCCAGGCCCTTGTCTTTCTGGTACGCCCGAACTCCGTCGAAGAGTTGCTGATCGGGATATGGTGTGAGGCCATAGCTGGGCGTCTCATAGTAGCCGAGCCGCTTGAACGCCGACTTGGCCGAGAGAACGTCCTGGGGATCGGCGTCGGACGTAGCGCTCAGTGGTCGGTTCAACTGCAATTCGTCAAAGTCGTACATTGGGACAGTCTCCGAGGATCATGTGTTCGAATGGAACATATACAGAACATTAAAATTCCTAGATCAAGGAAAAAATGCTGGATAACATATCGAGGCGAATGTCGGCACTTAACGGTTTAGAGGTCATGCTGGCTTGGTCATTCGCCAATCGAGCCCGGCGCCCGGCGCCCGGCGCTTGGCGAGCTGGCGACGCACGACTAAGTTTCGCGCCATCGACATGGTCTGATCGCTCGATGCCCCTCTTCTCCTCCGCCCCCGTCGTCACCGTCGTGCGCCTTCAGGGCATCATCGGCTCGCTGGGGCCGTTGCGGCGCGGCTTGAGCCTGCGCGGTGTGGCGGGGCAGTTGGAGCGCGCGTTCAAGCCGAAGCGCCTCAAGGCCGTGGCGCTCGCGATCAGCTCGCCGGGCGGCTCGCCGGTGCAGTCGGCGCTGATCTTCCGCCGCATCCGCCAGCTCGCGCGCAAAAAAGACGTGCCGGTGCTGGTGTTCATCGAGGAGGTGGCGGCCTCGGGCGGCTACTGGCTCGCCTGCGCCGGCGACGAGATCTATGCCGACGAGAATTCGATCGTGGGCTCGATCGGCGTCATCAGCGCGTCGTTCGGTTTTTCGGAGGCGATCAAGCGGCTCGGCATCGAGCGGCGCGTGCACACGGCCGGCGAGAACAAGGCGGCACTCGATCCGTTCCTGCCCGAGGATCCGCACGACATTTCGCGCCTCAAGGCGATCCAGGCCGACGTGCACGAGAGCTTCAAGACGCTGGTGCGCTCGCGCCGCGGCAAGAAATTGCGCGCGGCCGAAGACCAGCTCTTCAACGGCGATTTCTGGACCGGGCGCCGCGCGCACGAGCTCGGCCTCATCGACGGCCTCGCCGACATGCGCGCCGTGATCACCGATCGCTTCGGCCAGGACGTTCGCATCATGCCGATGGGCGAACGCGTCGGCTGGCTGCGCCGGCGGCTCGGCGTGCGGGCCGAGCGCGAAGCGCCGGAGATGCTCGGCACAAACTTCGCCGCCGGCCTCGTCGCGACGCTCGAGGAGCGCTTTCTCTGGTCGCGCTTCGGGCTCTGACGCGTGTTCTCGTTCTGGAAGCTTCTCCTGCTCGCGCTCGTGGTCGCCGGCGTCTGGGCCGGCATCACGATCTACAAGCGTAATCAGCGCCAGCGCGAGATCAACGAAGCGCGCGCGAAGCAGCCGCCGCCGAATCTCGGCCACATCAAGGCGGTCGCCTGCCGCGTCTGCGGCACCTACATCCCCGAGCGCGGCGCTCAGCGCTGCGAGCGGGCGGATTGCCCGGTGGCGGTCTGAGCGTCTCGACGCGCATTTCCCTTTGAATGTCGTCCCGGGCGCGGCGCAGCACGCCGCTCCTTCAGCGGCGTGGTGCGACGCAGACCCGGGACCCAAACGAGGCGACCGCACGCGCTTGCTCGGGCGAGCGGGCTCCAACGCTTCGTCTAGGTCCCGGGTTAGCAGCGCACCACGCGCAAGAAGGTGCGCGTGCTGCGCAGCACCCGGGACGACACTAGCCTTTGAGTCGCTCGCTCAGCGCGGCACCAGCGCGCGGTAGAGGTGCCAAGTGGCGTGGCCGAGCACGGGGATCACGATCACGAGGCCGAGCAGCGCCGGGATCGTGCCGAGCACGAGGCCGCCGGCGACGATCAGGCCCCAGATCGACATCGGCACCGGGTTCGCGCGGAATGCGCGCACCGAGGTCATCACCGCCGTCAGCACGCCCACGTCGCGGTCGAGCAGCAGCGGAAACGAGATCGCGCCGATCATCAGCACTGCCAGCGCGAACACGAAGCCCGCAGCCATGCCGGCCACGATCATGATCCCGCCGGCCTCGGTGGTGAACACATCGCGCAGGAAGCTGCCGATCGAGGCGGGCGGTGCGGGGCCGAGCGTCGCCATGTAGATGCCGTAGGCGGCGCCCTGCCACAGCAGGAAGATCGCGAGCAGCAAGAGGCCGAGTGTCAGGATCGCGCCGAAGCTCGGCGCGCGCATCACGGCGAATGCAGCGGCCCACGAAACCGGGCGGCCCTGCTCGCGCCGCCGGCTCATCTCGTAGAGGCCGATCGCGGCCACCGGCCCCACGAGCGCGAAGCCTGCGCCGAGCGGGAAGATCATCGGCAACAGGTCGTTGCCGAACGCGATCTGCGCGAGCACGAGGCCCATGATCGGGTAGATGAGGCATATGAAGATCACGTCGGTGCGGCAGGCGCCGAAATCCTTGATGCCCTTCGCGAGCGCCGCGCCGAGATCGGCCACAGTGATGTGTCGCACGGCAGGCGGCGCGTTGCGCGCCTCCGCGCCGCCCTCGACCGCGTGCGCGGCCGAGCCCATGGCATGGCCGGCGCCCTTCATCTGGTGCCAGCCCCATTCGATCGGATTGCGGATGTGTCGGTCGGCCATCGTCGCTCCTCCCTGGCTCGAGGGTTCGAGGACTGCGGGCCGTTCGTGGCCGAATGCTCGATAGTGTCGCCGGCCACGCGAAAGCCGCGACCCGTCACTCGCTCCAATATACGCCCGAACGCGCGTTTTGTCGCGGCGCCGATCGTGCGTAGCGGCGGGTCCCCGACCCGCCCATGGCGCCGCCCGGCAAACCTGCGCGCGTTGATCTGGCGTCGAGGCGGGCGGGTCGGGGACCCGCCCCTACGCGGCTTTCATCGAGTCGGGGATTCGCTCCTCGCCCGTCGCCGGCAGCAGGTGCTCGATCGAATTGGCGTAGTAGTCGAGCACGTGGCGGTTGGCTTCGTTGATGCGGAGTAGGCCGTCTTCCTCCTCGACGAGGTGGCGGATCTTCAGCATCTCGAGGCCGAGCGAGACCGCGTAGTCGCGGTCCGAGCGCGGCAGGTAGGTGATGGCGCCGGCGCGGTCGAGATCGCTCATGATGTCGAGCGCCGCGGCCTTCACGCCCTCGGCGTCGAGCAGCAGCGTGCCGCGGCGGCGGAACACGGCGGCCACCAGCGGCACCGGCAGAACCGGCACCACGCGCGCGACGTTGCCCATCAGGTCGGAGGCAAGCGCCTTCACGCGCTCGATGCGCTGCTCTTGCGTCATCGCCTTGAGGTCGACTCCGCGCTCGGCGAGATAGGCCCTGAGCGAAATCGGCGAGCCGAAGTTCACGCAGGCATAGCCGCTGATCCAGCGCCCGCGCAGTGCCAGGCCGAGCTGGTGCATCAGGAACTTCGCCGTCGTGCCGAGCACGAACGTCTTGCTCTTCTTCTCCGCCTCGGGATCGAGCGTGCGCAGCAAGGTGCGGTCTTCCACGACGCGGTCGTAGTTGATGCCGACCGGGATGAAGGCCACGTCGCGCTCGCCGGCTGGATCGAAGCCGCGCAGAATGTAGTCGAGCAGGCCGAGCTTGGGCTCGCGCAGCTTGCCGTCGCGCGAGAGGCCGCCCTCGGGAAACACCGCCTGCGGCACGCCGCCCTCGGTCGCCATCTGCACGTAGCGCTCGAGCACGCGGCGATAGAGCGGGTTCTTCGAATTGCGCCGCACGAAGAAGCCGCCCATCAGCTTGATCAGCGATTGCAGCGGCCAGACGCGCGCCCACTCGCCGACGGCGTAGGAGAGCGCGGTCTTCTCCATCGCCAGGAACGCCACCAGCACGTAGTCGAAATTGCTGCGGTGATTGATCACGAAGACCGGCGTGGAATTGGTGCCGAGGCGGCGCAGACCCTCGTCGTCGGCGTAGCCGAGGCGCACGCGGTAGAACGCGCGCGAAAGCCGCCGTGCCAACGAATAGCCGACGCGGAAATAGGCGTAGGCGTTGAACGCCGGCACCACCTCGCGCGCATAGCGCGCGACGGTTTCGCTGGCGACCGCGCCGGGCATGTTGTTCTCGGCCGCGTATTGCGCGGCGGCCGCCTGCACCGCGCGGTCGTGCACGAGCCGGTCGACGAGCACCTGGCGCTTGGTCAGCGTGAAATCGGGGATCTTGACGTCGAGGCGCGCGCCGAGTTCGTCGAGCGCGCGGTTGACGCGCCGGCGGATGAACCAGCGCACGCTCGGCACGAGCAGCCGGTCGAGCGCCGCCCAGGCCGCGAATATCGCGATCGGGATCAGCAGCCAGAGTGGCAGCGAAACGGAGGACGTCATTCCTTCCGCTTCCCTCAAGGGGGAAGGAAGAAGAAGCGCCGCTGCATCGCGCGCGTCACGCGCCGGCCTTGGCCTTCTTCTTGTCGGCGTATTTCTTGCGCTCTTCCTCGACCAGCTCCTTCTTCGAGAGCTTGCCGATCATCGTCTTCGGCAATTGCGCGCGGAACTCGATCTCGCGCGGCAGCTCGTGCTTGCCGAGCGAGCCCTTGATCGAATCGATGATCTCTTTCTCGGTCGCGTTCATGCCGGTGCGCAGCTTCACGAACGCCTTCACCGCCTCGCCGTGATAGTCGTCGGGCACGCCGATGACGGTGCATTCCTCGACCGCCTTGTGCTCGTAGATGCGCTCCTCGACGTTGCGCGGGAACACCTTGAAGCCGCCCACCGCGATCATGTCCTTCAGGCGGTCGACGATGAACACGTAGCCGTCCTGGTCGATGAGGGCCACGTCGCCGGTGTGCAGGCGTCCGTCCATCAGCGTCTTGGCCGAGGCCTCCGGGTTCTTCCAGTAGCCCTTCATCACCTGCGGGCCCTCGATGCAGAGCTCGCCGCGCTCGCCGTAGGGCAGCACCTTGTGCGGGTCCTCGCGGTCGGTGATCACGATCTTCGTGCCCGGCACCGGCAGGCCGATCGAGCCCGCCTTGTTCTGGCCCTCGATCGGATTGCAGCAGGCGATCGGCGAGCTTTCGGTGAGGCCGTAGCCCTCGACGAGCGTGCCGCCGGTGGCCTTCTCGAATTTCTGCTTCACCTCCACCGGCAGCGGCGCGCCGCCCGAGATGCAGCCCTGGATCGAGGTCATGTCGGTGGTGCCGGCGTTCTTGTGGCCGGAGATCGCCACGTACATCGTCGGCACGCCGTGGAAGATCGTCGGCTTTTTCTTGGGGATGATCTGCATCACCGCTTCCAGCTCGAAGCGCGGGATCATGATGATCTCGGCGCCGATGCGGATCGCACAGTTCATCACCGACGTCATCGCGAACACGTGGAAGAAGGGCAACACGCCCATCATGCGCTCGTGGCCCTCCTTGGCGGTGGGAAACCACGCGCGCGCCTGCTCGGTGTTGGCCCAGAGATTGAAGTGAGTGAGCATCGCGCCCTTGGGCGAGCCGGTGGTGCCGCCGGTGTATTGCAGCACCGCGATGTCTTCCTTGGGGTCGATCGTCACCGGCTGATAGGCGCCGTCGTTCTTCACGAGGTCCTTGAAGCGCACGTGTCGGTCGTCCCACGCCACCTGCGCCTGATCCTTCTTCTTGACGATCGGATAGAGCAGGTTCTTCGGGAACGGCAGCGCGTCCTGGATGCCGCCCACGACGATCTTCTTGAGCCGGCTCGTGCCGAGCATCGCCTTGATCTTGGGGTAAAGCACTTCGAGGCCGAGCGTCACCATCACGTCGGTGTCGGAATCCTCGATCTGGTGCCGGATCTCGGGCTCGGAATAGAGCGGCGAGAAATTCACGACCGTGCCGCCGGCCTTGAGCACGGCGTAGTAGCAGATCACGAAATGCGGCGTGTTGGGCAGGAACAGGCCGACCTTCGTGCCCTTCTTGACGCCGATCCGCTGCAGGCCCTTGGCCGCGCGCGCGACGAGGCGGCCCAGCTCGGCGTAGGTGTATTTCTTGTCGAGGAAGTCGAGCGCGGGCCGGTCGGGAAAGCGCTGAACGGCCTGGTCGATGTTGTGATAGAGCGGCTTCGGCTCGAAGGTCTGGTCCCACTTGACGTTGCTGGGATAGCTCTTCAGCCACGGATAGGCGGGCGCGTCCATCGGATGGTCCTCCCGGAATTCCTTATCTTTGAGCGGATTGTGCCCGAGGCGTGATACGCCCGCAATCCGCGGTTCGCCCGATTTCAGGGGCCCGCGGCGGCCAGTCCGAGCAGCGCGGCGATCATCGGGCTGAGATTGCCGAGGCCTTCGAACTCGGCCTCGATCGCGAAGACCACGTCGAGCGCCTCCCGCATCCGGCCCTGGCGCGCATGCCAGAGCGCGATCTCCGTGAGCGCCGGCGGCGCCCGGCGCGCGTCGATGCGCTGGTCGCGGATCAGCGCCTTCGCCTCCTCGATGCGCTCGAGGCGGGCGAGGGCGTATGCCGTCCATGCGTTCACGAGCGCGCCGGCTTTCGGCAGCGGGACGGGCCGGCCGCCGGTTCCGAGCACGATCTCGGCCTTGAGCAGCGCGTCGAGCCGCGCTCCGTCCTTCCGCTGGCCGGCGGCCTGCAAATGGGCGGCATAGGCCCAGACCGGGTCCGGCCGCGTCGGCCCTGCCGCGGGATCGATCGCCCAGACGTCCTCTGCCAGACCGGCCGCGGCCATCTCGGCCATCGTCAGTCCGAGCTCGGACGAGCTTTCGAGCCCTGGCGCCATCGCGCGGATCTGCCGGATCGCCTCGGCGAACAGCGCGCGGTCTGCGGTGTGGCGCGCGATCGCCCGCGCCGCGCGATGGCCGAGCCGGCCCGCGGCGCGGAAGCGCTCGATTTCGGCGGCGTAGGCGGCGCCGTCGCCGCGGACGTGGGCGACGATGGCCGCGGCTTCGCTGTGAAGCGCGTGGCGCGCGCCGTAGGCCGCCAGCGCCTCGAGCGCGGCCGCCGATCGCGCCGCGCCCGCGGCCACGATCACGCGACCGATCGAATCGATGCGTGCATCGGCCTTCAGCAGGCCGAGCAGGCGCGTCTCGTGGCGCCGGTCGCCGGTGGCCGCAAGCAGCGCCGCGACCTGCTCGGCCTCGAACTCCGTGCGCGCCTGGATCCGCTTTTCCGCCTCGGCGATCAGGCAGGCGCGGTGGGGCGGCGCGAGGCACGGCATCGACGCCTGGAGCTTCTGTTCGGCCCCGAAGCGGGCGCGGATCTCGGCCGCCTGCGTCGCCTTCTCGCGGGCGTGGGCCGTGGACGAGAATTTCCGGGCGTATTCGTCGAGCGCCGCCACCGCCTTTGCGCGTTCGGCGATCCGCTCCGACAGGGCTGCGGTGTAGGGCGCCGCGGCGTGCGCCGTTTCGATGCGAGACCAGGCTTCGTGCGCTGCGCGTTCGGCGCCCTCGTCGCCGCAGGCCGCCATCGACACCAGCGCGGCCGCCGCCGCCAACCATCGCAGCATGGTCCCGTTCCTCCGTGGCGGCGAGGCCGCCGCGCGGATATTACGCGTCCGTCGCCGGTCCCGCAGCAAGGCCCTTCACTCGTAGCGCAGCGCGTCGATGGGATCGAGCTTCGAGGCTTTGCGCGCCGGATAGAACCCGAAGAACACGCCGACCGCGGCCGAAAAGCCCACCGCCATCATGATCGCCTGCGGCTCGATCAGCACCGGCCAGTCCCCGGTCTTCGCGATCAGATGCGAGCCGCCGATGCCGAGCGCCACGCCGATGAGCCCGCCGAGCAGCGAGAGCGTGATCGCCTCGACGACGAACTGGGTGAGGATGTCGCGCCGGCGCGCGCCGAGCGCCATCCGGAGGCCGATCTCGCGCGTCCGCTCGGTCACCGACACGAGCATGATGTTCATGATTCCGATGCCGCCGACGACGAGCGAGATCGCCGCCACCGAGGCGAGCAGAATGCCCATCACGCGCGTCGATTCGGCGCGCGCCGCCAGGAACTGCGAGATGTTGCGGATGTTGAAGTCGTCCTGCCCGCCTTCGGGAATCCGGTGTCGCTGGCGGAGCAGCGTCGTCACCTCGCGCTCGGCTTCGGCCACGTCCTGCGCGTCGCGCACCTTCACCGTGATCTGGCTGACGAGATTGCTCTTCACCCAGCGGCCGCCGAGCACGCGCTTCTTGGCGGTGGTGATCGGGATGAAGGAGGTGTCGTCCTGATCCTGGCCGAACGGCGTCTGGCCCTTCGCCGCGAGCACGCCGACGACCTGCACCGGCACCTTGTTGATGCGGATCACCTTGCCGATCGGGTCTTCGCCCGGGAACAGCTTCTCGGCCACGGTCGCGCCGATCAGCGCGACCTTTCCGGCGCTCCGGTATTCCGTGTCGTTGAAGCCGCGGCCCTGGTCGACCTGCCAGTTGCGCGCGGTCATGTATTCCTCGGTGATGCCGTGGATGTTCGTGGACCAGTTCGTATTGCCGAACACGAGCTGGAAACGGCCCTGCACCGAAGGCGCCGCCACTTCCACGGAGGCCACGTCGCGCTGCAGCGCCGCCGCGTCTTCTTCGGTCAGCGTGATGTTGCTGCCGGTGCCGCCGCGCGCTCCGCCGGTGGTGCGCGAGCCGTTCAGCACGATCATGATGTTGGAGCCGAGGCTCTCGATCGATTCCTTCACGCGCGATTCGGCGCCGGCGCCGATCGCGACCATCGCGATCACCGACGAGATGCCGATGATGATGCCGAGCGAGGTCAGGATGCTGCGCAGCAGGTTGGCCTTGAGCGCCGTGATCGAAGCGCGGATGCAGTCGCCGTAGGTCATGCCGCCTCCGGCACCGCCATGGCCGCGACCGCGTCGGCCGCGCGGATCGGCGCGGCCACCGGCTCGTCGGAGACGAGGCGGCCGTCGCGGAAGCGCAGGATGCGCTTGGCATGCGCGGCCACGTGCTCGTCGTGTGTTACGACGATGACGGTGATGCCCTCGCCGTTGAGCCGCTGGAACAGCGCCATGATCTCGGCGCCGGTGCGGCTGTCGAGCGCGCCGGTCGGCTCGTCGGCCATCAGCACCTGCGGGCTGTTGACGATCGCGCGCGCGATCGCCACGCGCTGCATCTGGCCGCCCGAAAGCTGCGAGGGGCGGTGGTCCATGCGCTCGCCGAGCCCAACCGCCTCGAGCGCCCTGGCCGCCTTGTCGTGGCGCAGGCGCCGCGGCACGCGGCCGTAGGTCAGCGGCAGCTCGACGTTGTCGAGCGCCGTCGCGCGCGCGAGCAGATTGAACTGCTGGAAGACGAATCCGATCTTCTCGTTGCGGATGCTGGCAAGCGCGTCCGAATCGAGCTGCGCGACGTCCTGGCCGTCGAGGCGGTAGGAGCCGCCGCTCGGCGAATCGAGGCAGCCGAGCAGATTCATGCAGGTCGACTTGCCCGACCCCGAGGGGCCCATGATCGCGATCATCTCGCCGTTGGGGATCGCGATCGAAAGATCGACGAGCGCGCGCACGTCGCCGCCGCCGATGTGGTAGGTCTTGGAGAGATTCTCCGTCACGATGAGCGGCGCCGGCATGCTGGGGTTCCGTCCTCGCTCAGAGGCCGAACCGGCGGCCGGGGTTCGCGGGCGTGGCCGCGCGGCTGCCTTTCGCGTCGGCGCCGACGATGACCTGGTCGCCCGGCTTGACGTCTCCGCTCACCAGCTCCGTGTTGGTGCCGTCGGTGATGCCGGCCATGACGACGACCTGTTTCGGCTCGCCGTTGGGCCCGATCACGTAGACCGTGGCCCGGCGCGGGCCGCCGTCCGAAGCCGCGCCGCGCATGTCGTCGTATTTCGCGCGCTGTTCGGGGGTCAGAAGCGCCGCGATCTTGTCCTCGGCGCCGCGGCGGAGTTTGGCGATCTCCTCGCGCATGTCGTCGGCCGAGGCGCCGCCCTCGCGCATCTGCCGCAGCCGCTGGCCCATGTCGCGGAAGATCGCGATCACCTGCTGTTCCTGCGCCGCCGTGAGGTCGAGTTCGCGTTTCAGCGTCTCGATCTGGCGGCGCATGCGGTCTTGCGGCGTTCCGCGGTCGGCGGGCGCGGCCGGCTCGGCGCTCGCGCGCTCGGGCCGCACGTTGCTGGGGCGGAAGCGCAGCGCCGCGTTCGGGACCATGGCCACGTTCTCGCGCCGCGCGATCTGGAAGGTCACGTTCGCCGTCATGCCCGGCAGCAGGCGGAGATCGGGGTTCCGCGTGCTCACCACCACCGTGTAGGTGATGACGCTGGCGACTTCCTTCGGCGCCTTGCGGACCTGGCGTACCTGGCCGGGAAACGTGCGGCCGGGGAAACTGTCGACCGTGAAGGTCGCGGTCTGCCCCTCGCGGATGCGGCCGATATCGGCCTCGTCGACGTTCACCTCCACCTGCATGCGCTTCAGGTCTTGCGCGATCGTGAACAGGATCGGCGATTGCAGGCTGGCCGCAACGGTCTGGCCGACGTCGACGTTGCGCGCGATGACGACGCCGTCGACCGGCGAGCGGATGAACGTGTTCTCGAGGTCGATGCGGCGCTGGGCGAGCGTCGCCTCCTTCTGGAGGACCTGCGCCTTCGCCACCTCGATCTGCGCCTTCTGCTCCGCCTCCTTGGCGATCATCCCCTGAACCTTCGCCTCGGCCTGCTCGTGCGCCGAAACCGACTGGTCGTAGACCGATTGCGCGATGGCCTTCGAGGGCAGCAGCTCTTTCTTGCGCGCGAGGTCGAGCTTCGCGAGCTCCAGCACGGATCGCGCCTGGCGCGTGTCGGCCAGCATGCTTTCCAGCCGCGCCTCCATCAGCAACACGTTGCCGCGGGCGGTGGCGACATCGGCCTCGGTCTCGCGCACCTTCGCCTCGAACGTGGCCGGGTCGATGCGCGCGATCACCTGGTTCGCCTTCACCTCGGTGTTGAAGTCGGCGCTGAGCTGCTTGACCTGGCCGGAGATCTGCGTGCCGACGTCCACCGTGATCAGCGCCTTGAGCGTGCCGCTGGCGGTGACGGTGTTGGAGATCGTGCCCTGTTCCACCTTCGCGAGGCGATAGGCGGGCTTGCCGCCGGCGGCATCGCCTTCGCCGAACCAATACCAGGCGGCGGCCGCAACGACGGCGAGGCCGATGATGTACTTGCCGGGCCCGAGGACCCGGGAGACGGCGCCACGCCGAGGCTGTGCCATGTCGTGCTTTTCCTTCGCGGCGGCCCCGCCGACGCGCCGAGGGCAGCCTGCCGCACGGCATTATATACGCTCAACGGGCCCCGTTCCGTCGCCTTTTTCGGCCGTGTTTTCAGGCGCCTTGCCAGAGTGCGGCGGTTCATTATTTATGGCGCCCGGCGGGCCTCCCGGCCGGGGACCCGCACATCGTTCGTTCGCAGGGGAGCATCGGCATGAAGTTCGGCGTGGGCCAGGCGGTGAAACGGCTCGAAGACCAGGCGCTGATCACGGGCGGCGGCCGTTTCGCCGACGACGTCAAGCTCGCCAACGCGGCCCATGCCTACATCCTGCGCTCGCCGCACGCGCATGCGCGCATCGTCTCGCTCGACGCCGCCAAGGCGCGGAAGAGCAAGGGCGTGCTCGCGGTGCTGACCGGCGCCGAGGTGGAGGCCGACGGGCTCGGCCTCATGCCGTGCATGATCCCGATGAAGAGCCGCGACGGCAGCGCGCGGTACGACACGCCGCGGCCGCTGCTGGCGAAAGACCGCGTGCGCCATGTCGGCGACCCGGTGGCGCTGGTCGTGGCCGAAACGCTGCTCCAGGCGCGCGACGCGGCGGAGAAGATCGCGGTGGAATACGAGGAGCTTCCGCATGCCGTCGACACCTACGCCGCGGCGCAGCCCGGCGCGCCGCGCGTGTGGGAGCACATTCCGAACAACGTCGCGTTCGACTGGGAGAAGGGCGATCGCGCCGGCGTCGAGGCCGCGCTCCAGGCCGCGCACAGGGTCGTCAAGCTGCGAATCGTCAACAACCGCGTCGTCGTCAATTCGATGGAGGCGCGGGCCTGCCTCGGCGACTACGATCCGGCCGCCGACCGCATGACGCTCTACACCTCGTGCCAGGGCGTCCAGGGCCTGCGCAGCCAGCTCGCCGACGTGATCTTCAAGATCCCGAAGGAAAAGGTGCGCGTGGTCTCGGGCCATGTCGGCGGCGGCTTCGGCATGAAGCTGTTCCTGCATCCCGAAACCGCGCTCCTGCCGTGGGCCGCGCGGCGCGTGAAGCGCGCGGTGCGCTGGGCCGCCGAGCGCAGCGAGGGGTTCCAGTCCGACGTCCAGGGGCGCGACCACGTGAGCTTCGCCGAGCTGGCGCTCGACAAGGACGCGAAATTCCTCGCGCTCAAGGTGGAAACCTACGCCAACGAGGGCGCCTATCTCTCGAATTACGCGCCGTTCGTCGCCACCGGCGGGTCCGACATGCATGTCGGGCTCTACACGACGCCCAAGGTCTATACCCGCGTCGCCGGCGTCGTGACGAACACCGTGCCGATCGACGCCTATCGCGGCGCCGGGCGGCCCGAAGCGGCCTATCTGCTCGAGCGCCTGGTCGATCATGCGGCGCGCGAGACCGGCCTCACGCCTTACGAGATCCGCAAGCGCAATTTCATCCCGCCCGAAGCGATGCCCTACAAGACGCCGCTCGGCGACGTGTTCGACAGCGGCGAGTTCCTGGCCTGCATGGAGCAGGCGATGAAGCTCGCCGACTGGAGCGGCTTCGAGAAGCGCCGCAAGGCCTCGGCCGCCAGGGGCAGGCTGCGCGGGCGCGGCCTCGCCACCTACATCGAGCGCTGCGGCGGCGGCGGGCCCGAGACGGCGATCGCGAAATTCGATCCGAAGAAGAAAGAGGTCACGCTCTACATCGGCAACCAGGACAACGGCCAGGCGCACGTCACCTCCTACACCCAGGTGGTCTCGAGCGCGCTCGACATCGATGCGAAGCACATCCGCATCGTGCAGGGCGATTCGGATGTCGTCCCCGGCGGCATGACCGGCGGCTCGCGCGCCCTGCCGGTGGGCGGCGCGGCGATGCTCGGCGTCTCCGACAGGATCAAGGCCAAGGGCAAGGAGGTGGCGAGCCGGATGCTCGAGGCCGCGGTGGAAGACATCGAATACAAGGACGGCCAGTTCCGCATCGTCGGCACCGACCGCAAGACGACGCTCTGGGACGTGGCCGCGGCGGCGAACGACCCGAAGCTGCTGCCCGAGGGCGCCTCGGCCGGCCTCGACGAGCAGTTCGTGCGCCAGCCCGAGGCGCCGACGTTCCCGAACGGCTGCCACATCATCGAGGTCGAGGTGGATCCCGACACCGGCACCGTCCTCGTCGACCGCTACGCCGTGGTCGACGATTTCGGCGCGGTCATCAATCCGCTCACGCTCGCGAGCCAGGTGCATGGCGGAATCGGGCAGGGGCTCGGCCAGGCGCTGCACGAATGCACGGTCTACGATGCCGACTCCGGCCAGCTCGTGACCGGCTCGTTCATGGACTACGACATGCCGAAGGCGGATTCGTTCCCGTTCTTCAGGTTCGAGACGCGCAACGTGCGCTGCACGACCAATCCGCTCGGCGTGAAGGGCTCGGGCGAGGCGGGCTGCATCGGCGCGCCGCCGGCAGTCATCAACGCGCTGGTCGATGCGCTGTCGCCCTATGGCGTCACTCATATCGACATGCCGGCCACGCCGCGCGCGATCTGGGAGGCGATCCGGGCGGCGCGTCCGCGCGCGGCGGCGGAGTAGCGCCCGCCCTCGATTGACAGGCGCGCGGCGCGGCGCGCAGGTTGCCCGCGTCCAAGCCCCGGAGGGCCGCACCGATGGTTGCCGTCACGCCCGATATCCCCGGCCAGTCGAGGCTGCCGACGTCGGTCTCGCGTCCGGTCAGCGTCGCCGACCTGCCGTGGCACGCGACGCCGTTTCCCGGCATCGATCAGAAGATCCTGCTGCGCGACGAGGAACGCGGGCTCATCACCGCGCTGGTGCGCATGGCGCCGGGCGCGCGCCTGCCGCTGCACGAGCACGCCGACGTCGAGCAGACCTATGTGCTCGAAGGAAGCCTCGCCGACGACGAGGGCAACGACATCGCGGCCGGCAACTTCATCTGGCGGCCCGCGGGCCATCGTCACGTCGCATGGTCGCCCCGGGGCGCGCTGCTCCTCGGGATTTTTCAGAAGCCCAACGTCTTCCTCGAAGAGACGGCGGCGCCTTCGGGCGCGCATGCGGCGGCCAAGGCATAGCGGCGGTTTCGGCGAGGCGGGCGCCATGATCCGATCGGCGATGTTGCTTGGCACGGTTGCCGCCGTCTTCGCGGCCGCACCGGTCCGGGCGCAGGCCGAGCGCCGATGCGAGCTATACGCTCACGTGGTCGACCGCGATCCCAGCGGCATCAACGTGCGCGCGGCGCCGAACGCGCAGGGCAGGGTCGTGGGCGTGCTCAAGTTCCGCACGCGCGACGGCGAAATCGCGGTGAACATCGATGCCGAAGCCAATGGCTGGTTCCGCATCAAATCGTTCGAGCATTTCGGCCCCGACATTTCCGGCAAACTCGGCGGTTGGGTGCACGGCTCGCGCCTCGGCACCGGCCTCAAGATCATGGACGGCCCGAAGGCCTCGGAACGGCTGCTCGAAGAGCCCTCGGAGCGTTCGAAGACGCTGCTGCTGTTCACATGGGATCCTGGCGCGGACGGGAAGGGCGCCGGGCTCTGGGCCGAGCTGCCCGGCGGCAAGCGCGAGCGGATCGACTACGAGAAGACGAAGGGCGCCGCCACGCCGACGCTGCTCGGCTGCGCGAACGGCTACGTGAAGATCCGCATGAACGGGAAATACGAGGGCTGGGTGCCGGCCGCGCGCCTCTGCGGCAGCCCGGTCACCACCTGCCCGTAGCTACAGCGCCACCTTCACGAAATCCTTCTCGTCGGGCGTCGCCGCCCAGAGCTCGCCGTTCTCGAGATCGAACCACCAGCCGCGCAGGTCGAGCGTGCCGGCCCGGACGCGCTCTTCGATCCACGGGAATTCGTGCAGGTTCTTGAGCGAGGCGAGGATCGCGCGCTGGCCGACCTGGCGCGCGCGGCGGTCGGGGTTGAGGGTCATGTCGGGTCCGCGCGGCACCTGCGCGCAGATGTGCGCCATCATGCTGACCCAGGGCGCGATGAAATCGCGGTCGACCAGCTGGCCGGCGCTGTGGTTGACGAGCGCCTGGATGCCGCCGCAGCGCGAGTGGCCGAGCACGATCACGTGCTTGACGCCGAGATCGCGCACCGCGAACTCGATCGCCGAGCTGGTGCCGCGCGCCGTGCCGTCGGCCACGTAGGGCGGCACGAGGTTGGCCACGTTGCGCACGACGAACAGGTCGCCGGGCTCGGCATTGGTGAGGATCGCCGGATCGACGCGCGAATCCGAGCAGGCGATGACGAGAACTTCGGGATGCTGGCCGGAATCGACGAGCTTGCGCAGCGGTTCAGGGCGCTGCTCGTAATACGTCGCGCGGAATGCACGCAGCCCCGCGAGCAGGCGCCCGACGGCGGGCGGAATGGTCGGCTGATTGGGCATCGTCTTCGGTGCCTTGTTCCGTCCTGAATAAGCCCAACCGGGGCGCCGATGGCAACAGGCGGAAAGCGCCGCGTGCGCCGCCGTGCCGCCATGCCGCATGCAGGCTCGCGGTCGGCCGCGCAGAGCCCTATTGTGGCAACGAAACGGGGGGAACGCATGACGATCGCCTATTTTCTCGTCTACAGCGGCGCGGCCGAATACGGCGACGCCGTCCGGTCCTGGCTGAAGGGCGCGCCGGCTGCGTTGTTCAAGACGGCGCCGGGGCTCGAGTCGCTCGATCTCTACGTGCCGGAGCGCGCGGCCAAGGACCCGTATCTGCACGACGGTCCCGGTCCGCTCGCGATGCTGCAGGCCGGCTTCGGCACGCAGAAGGCGCTGGAGGCGTTCCTGGCCACGCCGGAGTTCCGCGCCACCGTCGTCGCGCCCTCGCCGGCGCCGCCCGACAAGGTAACGGTCGTCCACGACGCGATGGAGCAGCGCTTCTATCCGGTGGCCGGCGAGACGAAGCCGGGGCCGCTCAAGGCGCCGGTCTCCTATGTCGTGCGCTATCAGCGTCCGGCCGAGAACGAGGCGGAATTCGTCTCGTTCTACGTCTCGCACCATCCGCAGATCCAATCGCGGTTTCCCGGCATCCGCAGCATCATGTGCTATGTGCCGATCAAGTGGAGCGATCCCACGCCGATCACGCCGGCCAGCTACCTGCTCGGCAACGAGGTCGTGTTCGATTCCGTGGATGCGCTCGAGGCGTCGCTGAATTCGCCGGTGCGCCACGAGCTGCGCGAGGATTTCAAGCGCTTTCCGAAATTCTCCGGCAAGAACACGCACTACGCGATGCGGCGGACGCGGCTGGCCGGATGAGCGTGCGTCAGCGGCGCGGCAGGTGCCGCGCCACGATCTTCGTGAAATCCGCCGCCCGCGTGATGTAGGGATAGTGCCCGCCGCGCGGCAGCCGGTAGAGCTTGGCGCGCGGATATTTGCGGCGCATCGCCTTCTGCGCCGCGCGCGGAATCAGCGGATCGTCGGCGCATTCGACGATCGCGATGCGCGCCTGCGGCAGCGCCAGCGGCGGCACTTCGACGGCGGTGGCGGTGGCCAGCACGCGTGCCTTGAGGGCCGCGGCGGTCATCAGCCGGCGCCCGCTGTGGCGAAGGATGTCCTTAAGGCGGCGGAACACCGGCTCCGGCTCCGGCCAGGTCTCCACCGAGCCGAGCACGATCGCCCGGTGCGTCGCGGCCGGCGCGCGCCGCAGCGCCTCGGCCGGAAGCTTGGCCGGATTGACCTTCGCCGGATCGGTCAGCGAGCAGACGATGTAGAGCGTCTCGACGCGCTCGGGATGGCGCGCCGCGAACCATTGCGCGAGGAATCCGCCCATCGAGGAGCCGGCGAAGCTCGCCGTGCCGACGCCGAGCCTGTCGAGCAGCGCGCCGAGGCCGTCGGCAAGCGCGACGATGTCCGCGACGGCCGGGTAGGTCACCGAGACGATGCGCGCGCGGCCTTTCAGCGCCGCGATCTGGTTCCAGAAGATTTCCGCGGTGCCGAGCGTGCCGGGCAGCAGAACGAGCACCGGCGCGCCGCGGGCCGCCCTCGTTTCGATCACGCGCCAGGTCTGGCCGCCGGCGCGCACCGCGCGCGGGCGATGGCGGCGGCGGAATTCCTCGAGCGTCATGGCGCGCTCCTCCACGGATCGGCGTCGAGCGGCCATTTCGGCCGCGCCACCTTCTTGTAGGGCAGGTGCGCGATATCGAGCATGATCGCGCCCGGGCCGGCGATGTAGAAGACGGCCTTGGCGATCGGCGCGAACGCCGCGTGGAAGTGCTGGCTCGATTTCACGACGACGAGCCGCTTCTCGTCGAGATTCACGCCGTTCGCGGTGAAGAGATCGGTGCCGGTGCCCTGGTTGCGCAGGGTGGTGAGCACGATGTCGATCTCGCGGCCGGGCTCGCCGGTCCTGACCGTGGCGACGTCGCCGATGCCCCAGCGCGCCGCGCCGAAGCTCTGTGTCGCGTTGCGCGCGAGATGGCGGACCTCGACGTCGAGGTCGAGCGGCTTGCCCGAGGCGGGGCCGGTCTTGCCGCCGATGCGCAGCGGCAGGCGCGCGCCGACGCCGACGTCGAAGCAGAACTGAACCGCCAGCGGATCGTAGAGCGGGCCGAGCGCCGCCGGCCCGGCCTTGCGCGCCAGCAGCGCCTCGAGCACGAAAGTGGAATCGCCCGGCGCGCCGCCGCCGGGATTGTCGGCGCTGTCGGCGAGCACCACCGGCCAGCCGTTCACCTCGAGCGCCTTGCCGATCGCCTCGCCGAGCGGGAGCTGCGGCGAGAACGTGTTCTCGCGGATCGCGTAGAGCTCGCGGCCGAGCCGCTCGGCGAGCGCGGCGCCCTCCGCCGCGCGGCCGTCGGTGATCACGAGCATGCGGGTGCCCAGGTCCTTGACGTCGCCCCACGGAAAGCCGTGCGCGATCGATATCGAGAGCACGCCGTCCTTGCCCTCGAGCGCGCGGATCTTCGCGACGAAGCCTTTCATCGGCTCGCGCGTCGTGTGATAGGCGTTGATCATGCGGCAATCGAAGACCGAGGTGACCGGCTTCACCTTCTTCTTCGCCGTCGCCTCGGCCAGATCGGCCAGCTCGTAGGCGCGCTCGAGGAAATCGGTGTGCGGATACTCCTTGAAGCAGACGAGGAGGTTCGCGGCGCCCAGCATCGTCTCGGTGACGTGGCAGTGCGGGTCCAGCGTCGCGCCGATCACCGTGTCTTTCCCGCAGATCGCGCGCACGCGAGCCATCAGATCGCCCTCGCAGTCGTCGTAGCCGTCCGCGACCATCGCGCCGTGCAGGCCGAGCAGCACCGCATCGACCGGCAGCGCCTTTTTCAGATCGGCGAGCAGCTCGTCGCGCAGCGTCTCGTAGGCGGCGCGCACGGTCGGGCCGGCGGGCTGCGCGTGCGCACACAGCCCCTCGATCACGGTCCAGCCGCGCTCGCGCCCGCGCTGGCGCGCCGCCCACAGCGGCCCGGTGAAGAACGTCGGATGATCCGGGTGCTGGCCCGCGCGATAGATGCCGGCCGCCTCATAGCTCGCGAGGCCGGTGGGGATCGGCGAGAACGTGTTGGTCTCGGTCGCCAGCGACGCTGTGAAGACACGCATTACTTCGGTTCCGCGGGTTGCCGGCCGGCCAGGTCGGCGAGGAGATGGATGAAGATCACGACGATGGCGATCGGAAGCGCGGCCGTGAACCACACCATCGGCAGCCCGATCGCCTCGGCCGCGCGCTCGGCGCTCCGCGCGAGATAGCCGCGCGAGATGTCGTAGTTCGGGCCGAACACGCAGAAGAACAGGACGGGGCCCAGGAACAGCACGGTGGCGATCGCGCGCAGCGCCACGGCGGCCGCGCGCAGCGCGCCCCGCTCGAACATCTTGAATTTCGCGAGCACCGGATCGAAGCCGGCGCGGAACGAGACGGTGGCGCCGAGGAGGCCGGCCCACACCATCGCGTAGCGCGCGCCCTCCTCGGTCCAGCCCGGCGGATCGCGCCAGAGATAGCGCGCCGCCACCTGGATGCCGATGAGCAGCACCATCAGCACCAGGGCGGCGAGCGCGCCCCACCGGCAGAGCCGGTCGAGCGCGTCGCTGGTCTTGGCGAGGGTCCGCATCGGCCCGGTCAGCGGTTCTTGTTGGCCGCGTCGACGAACGATTTTGCCTGTTCCGGGCTGAGGATCGCGGTGTAGGCGGGCAGCGACAGCTCCTTGAACCGCGCGCGGCCCTCGGCCGTGAGCGAGGTGAGCTTCACCCCGGCCTTTTCGAGCTGCTCGAGCGCGGCCTTGTCGCTGTTCTTCACCCAGCCGCGGTTCGCGGCCGTCGCCTTGGCGATGCCGTCGCCGAAGGTCTTGCGGTCTTTCTCGGACAGCTTCTTGTACCAGTCTTCCGACACCATCGCGACGCGCAACGGCAACGACACGTTGGCGTCGGTGTAGTGCTTGACGATGCTCTGATGCCCGAACAGGAACGGCACGAAGGGCGGGTTGATGTAGCCGTCGGCGATGCCGGTCTGCAGCGCGTTGGCGACCTCGGGCATCGTGATGACGACGCCGTTGGTGCCCCAGGCGCGGAACAGCTTCATCTGGTTCTCGTCGAGCGCGCGGATGCGGAGGTCCCTGAGATCCTCGGGCTTGGTGATCGGCTTCTTCGTGTTGAAGATGCCGGTGGCGCCGCCCACCAGCACGAGCGAAACGACGCGCACGCCCTTCTTCGTCAGCGTGTCGTTCACCCGCGACAGCAGATCGCTGTTGGCCAGCGTGCGGTCGAGGTGTTCCACCGAATCGAACAGATAGGGCGCGAAGAAGCCGAACATCAGCTTCTCGAGCTGCGCCGCGCGGCCGAGATCGGCCATGTTCACCTCGAGCAGACCCTGGCTCGTCTGATCGAGCCGCTCGGCCTCGCCGCCGATCGTGTTCACCGGAATCAGCCGATGCGCGACCCCGTTGGCCTTGAGGTGCTCGGCGAGCGCGCTGGCGAACACGAAGGTTCCGCTGCGCTGCGGGTCCGGCGGGCTGTCGAGCGCGATCTTCACTTCGGCGCGG